>NZ_JBITFB010000026.1:0-132991 GCF_044455625.1 Kitasatospora sp. NPDC051164
CTGACGCACCGCCAGGTGCGGGGGTGCCGGCTGCGCCGTCACCGTGCGTTGGTGTCCCGAGGCTGCGCCTCGGGGCCCGGCTGCGCCGGGCAGGGGCGTAGCCCATTCGCCTGCGGCGAATTCACGGGCAGGCTTTAGCCCCTGACGGGGCAGCACCTGAGGGGCGGTCGGCACGGGCCTGCGGCCCGGTCGCTCGGGTGCGTTGACGATGTGACGCGAATTTCGGGTACAGGGCCCCTCCCCCGGGGCCGTCCCCGCCGTTGACGATATGACGCAAAATCCCGGTAGCACCCCCTCCCCCTCCCTACGGTCGGGCAGCGTTCACGATGTGACGCGAATTCCCGGAACAAGGCCTCCCCCGACGAGAAGGAGGTACCCGGCCGAGCACCCGTTGACGATATGGCGTAAATCCCCGGTGCAGCGTCACACCCCGGGGCCGGAGGCCCCTCGGCCTCTCCCCCGGTCCGAACCGACGGCCCGGACGAGGACACGGTGAACCTTGCGCCGCACATTCTCGGAAGGGCCCCTCCACCGCCCTTGCCCGGCCCGGAACGGCAGGCACCACCCCGTACGGCACCACCAGGGCCGTGCAGGGACCTCCCAGCCCCTCCCAGCGGCCCAGCGGGCCGCAACCCCCACACCAGGCCGACGGCCCGGCCCAGCACCGCCCCGGGCAAGGCAACGCGACCCAGCACCGGACCGACGGCCCAGCCCCCCGGACACCCTCCCCCGGGCCGACGGCCCGGCCAGACAGCCAGGACAGCCCTACGGCGGCAGGACGGCCACTGGCACCCCCAGCAGGCGGACCTGGGCCGCCGGACGCCCGCAACACCCAGAAGCCGGCCACCCCCCAGGGGTGACCGCCCAACACCAGCCCACCACCACAAGCAAGAGCATCACGACCAGTATCGCCGGAGGCCCAGCGAACCGCCCCACCCGCACCGCCACCCCACCGGGGGGCGGCAACCCAAAACCAACAGCACGCCGCAGGCGCAAACCCCAACCGACCAACAGCCAACTACCCAAAAGCAAAAGGAAAGGGGTTGTCGGAATTTCCGACCCCGCACATACGGCCTCTGAGCTGCGAAGTTACCCCGGGAGGGCGAATACCGATGTGCTCATTAAGCACCCGACAAGGCACCCCAAGAGGTTGCCGACAAGGCACCCCACAAGACTGCTCACAAGACACAGGGTCGAGGCGGCGTGAGGAGACACGCCCAGATCAGGAGCCTTGCCACTTCCCTTCCGTGGCTCAGGCATGATACTGTTGTCTTGTTGGAACGGGGCAGGCACTCCGGCCCGACACCCTTCGAACCACTCCCGAGACAACGGAGACGCCGATGACCGCTCAAGCACTTCCGCCGGAGCTGCTGATCGACGCAATGCTGATCGAGGCCGAGTACCAGGGCGCGCGGGAAGCCCTTACCGACCTGCTCAACCGGCGGAGGAGTGCGCTGTACAAGCTGTGGAGCTCCTGCAAGAACCCCAGCCTCATTGCGGCAAATCTGCCTACGACGATCAAGAAGGAAACCGTTGAGGCCGCCGTTGTGAAGCTGGCCCCGCCTCAGGATTTCGAGCTTCTGGAATTGTTCGAAATCGCCCACGCGTGACCGAACCGCCGGGCAGTAAATGGCATTACCGCCCGGCAAAACCCCTTCCGAACCAAACCACAAAGAAAGCCAAGGAGCTGAAATGTCCGCCACCGTCACCAAGGGCAGCACCAAGAACCACCGGGGCGAGTTCGAGTTCATGTACGTCAGTGCCATTCGCGGCGTGGGCGAGAAGGTCGAGCGAGTCATCCCGGGGGCGTCGGAGTGGATGCTCTCCGTCGCGACGCAGGCCGACGGCTACGGGGAGGTCGTGGAATTCTGGGAGGTTATCGGCCAGGAACTCCGGGACGACACGATCAAGCGCCGGGGGAAGCGCAAGGCCCGGCAATTGGCCAAGGCCCGAGAGGCATTCGCCACCCTGGTTTCGGCGGTTGAGTCCGCCGCAGTCGGCGAGATGGAGAAGGCCGCCCGTTCGGCTCAGCGCGCGTGGTCGCTCGGTTGGGCCGGGGTGAACTAAACCCCTCCGGCGTGACGTAACGCCAATATAGTTTTCTGGTTGCCGGGGCGGTGTCCCGCCCCGGCAACCGCCCCCACACAGAACCCGCCCCGAAAGGACATCCCCGTCATGACCGTTAACAGCGCGCCGACCACCCCCGCGAGCGCCTACCGCTGCCTTGAGTGTCGCCGTGAGCTGACCGCCGAGGATCTCGAACTAGACCCGGGGGAAATTTGGGTCGTCAGCAGGACCGGCATTCTCGGATTTGTTATCGACCCCGTCGAATCAATTCGAGAAATGTCTATTGCGACTGACGCATACTTGGGCGCGGAGGGTGATTCATTGGATGAATTGGAGGCTTTGCGGAGTTTCCATGATGCCGCTTTCAGGCTTCAGGGTGCACTGAGAGCGGGTGTCCCCTATCCGATCATGGAAACGTGACGCTGCGCCACGCCTCCAATCGTGCTCAAAGCATGATACTGTTCTCTTGTTGGTGAGGCGAGAGGTACAGCCCACCGACTCCCTTCGAGCCAGAATCACGGAAGGTCACACGGATGACGAGCATGACGGAGCTGTTTGGCGAGCCGATCCACCAGTTCACCCGGGCCGACGCCCTACAGGCGGGCGAACTGGTGGAGGTCCCCCAGGACCTTGCCCAGCAGGCCGGCTGGCGGTGGCCGGTGGCGCTGACCCGCGCCGCGTGGGGTGACTGCGTTGCGTGGAGCAGCGAGGACGACGCGAGGCACCCCGGGCACGGGCAGTCGGAGACCGGGCGACTGTGGGACGTGCTCCGGATGGCGTTCTACGCGGTGCGCAGCGCCAACCCGGGCGTTCGGGCGGTCCCGTTCGAGGTTCTGCGGATTCCGGCGGAGGGCCCCAGCCGGGCGACCCGGGCGAGGCTGGCCGTTCACTGCGGCCCCGGGGACAGCGGGGAGCCTGTGATCACGATCATGCAGCCGGAGGAGAGCTGACCCCGAGGGCCCGCCCCGTAGGTGGCGGGGCCCACCGGTCACCCTCGCTTCACATCGTGCCCATGGCATGATATAGTTCTCTTGTTGGTCGGGGGCGGCACCCCCGGCCACCCCTTCCGAACCAGCGATCACCCGGAGGAACCGATGTCCCGGACCGACAACACCCGCCCCAAGGCGCTGGCGCGCCAGGACCGCCCCTGGCTGCCGGTCGGCGCGCTGTCCGGCAGCCGCCGCAAGCCGGCCCAGCGGGCGGCCCACAAGCAGGACCGCCGCGCGTTGCGGCTGGCCCTGCGGCAGGGGTGGGAGCCGCCGCTGCCGCAGCGGCGGCGCGTGGACTGGGACGTCCACTAGCCAGCCCACGCCGGTCCCGCCGCCGGAGCGCGGCGGGACCGGAGCCCGGCCCGCTTCACACCCTTCGAACCACGCCAAGGAGAACCGATGTCGAACACCCCCACCACCGACCAGGCCGCCGACCCGACCACGCTGCTCCCCGAACTCCCCGACCCGACGGGCGGGGACGGGTACGACTGGATGGAGCTGGTCGCGGAGGACGCCAGCGGCTGGCGGGTCGTATCCGGGCTGCAGGACGGTCGGCTGCTCGGCGAGTGGCCGTACATCATCGTGACCGTCTACCGCGACAAGGAGCAGGGCCTGTACGGGGTCGGCACCTACACCGAGGGCGACATCGAGGTGAAGGGCTTCACCGACCGCGCGGAGTACCTGGCGGCGCTCCTGTCGCACGCCGAGGAGGACTGACGGGCGTAGCCACGGTGTCGGGCGGCCGATTCCCACTCGACACCGTGGCTGAAGTCTGATAGAGTTCTCTTATTGGCGGGCGGGCGCCCCGGCCCAACACCCCCGAACCAACCCGAGACCAGCGATCCATACCGTCAGGAGACTCCAGGTGACCCCTTCGTCCCGCGTCAAGATCAACCTCGGCACCAACAACACGCCCACTTCCCGCGTCAAGATCAACCTCGGCACCGGTAACACGCCGCGCACCATCCCCGAGCGCCTGCGCAAGGTGGCCGACGACCTGGAATCCGGACGGCCGGCCGACGCGGCCGCACTGCGCAGTGTCGTCGAGGATCTCGACGCGGCACTGCGGGCGGACCGTCGAGCCGAGGCGGGCGCACCGCAGGCCAAGCCCGGCCGCAGCTGAGCGAGGGTCGGACCCCGGGGCGGTGCCCCGGGGTCCGACCCGACGTGCGGCCGGAGCGGAAGGCGGGGGAAGGGGCGGCTCAAACCCCTCCCAATCATGCCAAAGACATGATATAGTTCTCTTGTTGGGACGGAGTGGGAACTCCGGCCCGCCCCCTTCGGATCAGCCCCACAGGAAGGCACACGATGCGCACGATCACCGTTCACCCGGAAGCCGCCGCCGCTCTCGCCCCGCTCGCGTTCGGGGAGTTCACCGCCACCGTCTGGGAGGACGGCGGATACCTGGCCGGGTGGCAGTACACCGTGCCCGGCTGCGCCTGCCTGGTGACCCTGTGGCCGGAGAACATGTTCAACGAGCCCGAGGCCCCGGACGAGTTCAGCCCGGTCGGCCCGTGGTCGTACATCGGCCGGTTCGACGTCGCCACCGCGGAGGGGCGCCGCAACCCCGGCGACTGGACCAACCCCGCCAACCGGGACGACCACCCGACCCCGCACCACGCCCTGTCCGAGGGCCTGGACGAGCACCGCGCGGTGTGCGCCGAGTTCCGCCAGGCCATCACCCGGTGCCTGGAGTGCGGCGACGCCAAGCAGGAACACGGCCACCCGGACAGCTTCCTGGGCTGCGACGACTTCCGCCCCGGCCGGGAGCCCGGCCGTCGCGACTGGGAGATCCGGCGCGAGGAGCGCGGCCTGTGGGTTCCCCGCGACTGAACCACCCCGCCGGGGCGGCGGATGGCACCGCCGCCCCGGCCCGCAGCGCCAGCGCTGCGCCCTTCGAATCAGCACCCCACCAAGGAAGGACCACACCATGGCCAGGACCAAGGTCGCTGCCGAGCCGATCGCCGAGCCGACCAGGACCAGCGGTATCGAGTACTTCGAGTTTTTCGCGTCCCAGCTGATCGTCGACCCGTTCAACCACCGCCAGGGCAACATCGCGCCTCCGTCCAAGCAGCTGAAGGCCAGCGTCGCCGAGGTCGGCGTTCGGGAGGCCGTCGGCGTCCGCAGGCAGGCCGACGGCACGTGGGGCGTCTTCAAGGGCCGCCGGCGTCTGCTCGCCGCCCAGGAGGCCGCCGACAAGGCCAAGGCCAAGGGCATCGACCCCAAGACCCTCCCGCCGGTGCCCGCGCTGGTCCACCACGACCTGACCGACGCGGACGACGAGACCCTGCTGCTCTCCCTGCTGGAGAACCAGTTCCGCGAGAACGCCACCAAGGCCGACGAGCTGCAGGTGGCCGAGCAGCTGGCCCTCATGGACGTGCCCGAGGCACGCCGCCGACGCCACGCCAAGGTCCTGGGGGTCTCGGCGGCCCAGCTCAGGGCCGCCAAGGGCGCGGCGCAGCTGAGCGAGGCCGACCGGGTCAACGCGCTGCACGCTGACTTCGACTGGGTCGAGATGGACCAGTGGCAGCAGGTCGGCGGCGGGTGGTCGGACTTCCAGCGGCTCAAGGACGCCAAGAAGCGGGATCTTGCGTCGGGCAAGGCCGGGAACGGCGAGTGGCGGCAGACTCTCCAGGCGATCAAGGACGAGCAGGCCGAGGCGAAGAAGCGGCAGGCCGTCGCGGACGAGCTGCGCGAAGCCGGGGTGGCGGTGATCAGCTTCCCCTGGCGCTGGGTGGGCAACACCGCCCAGCCGCTCGCCCACCTCCTCACCGCGTTGGGCAAGCCGCTGACGAGGGAGGTGCACGCCCAGGTGTGCCCGAGCCACGGCGCGACGGTCGACCCGGACACGCTGGAGGTGGTCTACGTGTGCACCAACTGGCACGCCGAGGGTCATCTGCCCACCGAGGAGTTCGCCAAGGAACTGGAGGAGGCGGGGCGGACCCCGGTCGACCCCGAGGCTGAGAAGGCGAAGGCGAAGGCGAAGCGCGAGGGCACCGCCGCGTGGCGCTCGGCCCGGACCGTCCGTCAGGAGGTGCTGCGCGCAGCGATCGCGGGCAAGAACCTGCCGGAGGCCGCCGACGCGCTGACCGAGCGAACGGTCATGGGCCACGCGAAGTGGTGGTTCAAGTCGGTGGCGTCCGGCCGGACCGAGGTGGCGGCCTTCCTGCTGGGCGTGCCGGACCCGAATGAGGGGCGCAGCCAGTGGGAGCGGGCGGAGGACCCGTTCGTGGAGTTGATCGCCGCCGGTCCGAAGACGCGCCGCAGGCACCGCATGTTCGCCCGGGTGGTCGCCGCGATCGAGTACTACGTCATGGGCGACAAGGAGTGGCTGGAGCCGACCGAGGACATGGTCACCTACCTGCGGTTCCTGGAGGAGACGTTCGACTACACGCTGTCGGAGTGCGAGCGCCGGGCGGTCGAGGCTTACGAGGCCAAGGCGAAGCAGGACGACGAGGACGCCGGTGGCGAGTCGGCCGACGCCGACGACCAGGGCGACGACGACGGCGGATCGGCAGGGGAGAGCGGCCCCGCGCCGGAGGCGCAGCCCGAGGCCGCGCCCGAGCCGCAGGCGCAGCCCGCCCAGGAGGGCGCGGCGGGCGAGGAGACCGGGGTCCCGGACGGGCCCGAGACGGAGCAGCAGCCGACCGGGGACATCGCGCCGCAGGGCTGACAGCACGGCCGGGGGCGGGGGTCGCGGACGCGGCTCCCCGCCCCCGGACCGACCGGAGAGGAGAGGGACGTGGAGAGGGCCGAGGAGGTAGCCGGCGACCTGTTCGCCGCGCTGCTGAAGGAGACCGCCGAGTGGGCCGACAGCTCCGAGCAGGGATGGGCGGAAGGACTCTGGGAGATGCCGCCCGCCGAAGCGCTCGCGGCCATGGAGGAGTCGAACTGTCTGCCTGGCCAGCTGGCCGGTCCCGCCGCCGCCGCGCTGCGCTTCCTGGTCCCGCACGTCTATGACGTCCCGGGGTGACCGGTGCGGATGGCCCGGGAGAACGAACGGCGGTCCGCCCCGCCATAAGGCGGGACCCCCCGTCGAGCTGACGGCAGGCTGGCGCGGACCGCCATCGGCGGCAGGTTTCGACGCTGCCGCTCCCTTCGAACCAGTACTCACAAGGAGACCGGATCGAGGCTTCAGGATAGCGCGGCGGCTGGTTGGTCCGTGACGGGTGGATCACGCTTGCATGCGTGGCAGTAAGCTGATATAGTTCTCTTGTTGGAGCGGGGCGGCACCCCGAGCCCACCACCTTCGAGCCAGAACCCAGGGAGAACCCGATGGAACCCACCCACCGCGACGCGGACGAGCGCGAACCGGAGTGCACCGGCTGCTACGGGACGGGCCGCGTCGACATCTACCACCCCTCCACCGATGGCCTGATCGGCAGCGCGCCCTGCACCCCGGAGTGCCAGCAGAACGCGGCCGAGGGCAGGGCCCTCGCCCGCGCGGCGCGGGGGCTCGCCGACGCCGAATGGGCCGCGAAGGTGGCGGCCGGGACCGAACCGCCGTTCTGACCAACCCTGCGGCCGGGGCACACCGCCCCAGCCGCGCACGCCCCCACCCGACCGCACCCAGGAAGATCCGATGAACGATCCGGCAGCGACTACACCCACCGAGCCCACCGCCGAGAACGGCCGGCCCGACTGGAGGGCCCTCCCCGCGCACGCTTTCACCGCTGCGCCGCGCGCCACGCAGGTCTCCCTGTTCGCCATCGGGGACGACCCGTTCGGCACCCCGTCGCTACTCGACGACGCACAGCCGCTGTTCTGACTGCACGCCCCGCCCCACGGCCCGGCCGCCCCGACGGCCGGGCCGTGGGGGCACCCACCTCGAACCGAAGAAGGGACCGACATGGAGATTGCACACCGCTGGGAGGCGCTCGCCGAGGAGTTCGCCGCGCTCGGCCAGCAGGTTGCCGACGCCCTGAACGCCCTCGACCCCGAGCGGCGCGGCTGGACCCACCACCGGGAGAACAACGCCTACGGCTCGGTCGGACTCGAGCACCCGGAAGGCTGGAAGCTGCACATCTGGCGGGAGAAGGCGCACTGCAAGGGCGCAGCCGGCCAGCGGCTGACAATCCAGGGCATCGTGCCGAGCGAGTACCGGGGACGGGCGAAGCACCGGATCACGGTCGCGGGTGACCGCGCGCCCCGGGACATCGCGCGCGACATCGCGCGGCGCCTGCTCCCGGACTACCGGGACACGGCGGCCCAGGCTTTCGAGCACCGCGACCAGGAGCAGGCCGCCACCCGGGCCCGAGTGGCGGCGTTCGCCCAGCTGCGCACGGCCCTGCCCGCGCTGAGCACCGGAGCGAGCAGCGTCGAGAGCGGGTATGGGCTGTTCTACCGGGGGTACGCCCGGGTGGCCGACGGTCGCGGGGGCACCCGCAGGAGCGAGCACGGCGCCCTCGCCTCCGGGACGGTGCGGCTGTCGTTCGACGGGTCGACCGGTTCCATCAAGGCGGACGAGGTGCCGTTGGAGTTGCTGGTGGAGTTCCTGGCGCGGCTCAACGCTGACCGCCAGGCGCTGACCGGGACGGTCATGCCGCGCGAGCTGGAGAGTGCTCTGCGTGAGTTGGGCTGGCAGCCGCGCGTCGTCCCGGGCGAGGTGGTCACCGGGGAGCCGTCGGGCAGTGGGGAGCAGCGGCGGGCGCTGCCCGCCGCCGGGGTCGAAGGGGACTGACTCACGCTTGCCAGCGTGGTCATGCGCTGATATAGTTCTCTTGTTGGCAACGGGAGCACCTTCCACCGGAGGAACCACATGAACTTGAAACGCGGATACGCCTGGGGGATCGGTGACGACGAGTACCTGCTGATCCCCGGCTCGGCCTGGGAGCGGCCCCCGCTGGCCGGCGATCCGCAGGAGGCCGTCCGGCCGGACCACCCGCGCGTGGACACCCTGGCGCTCGTGGAGCGGTTCTGGCACGGGGGCGTGAGCGGCGACGGCTACGTGCACCGCATCGTCGAGGTCGTTCCGACCACCTGACCACCCGCACCCCGCGGGGGCGGCGGCAGGCACCGCCGCCCCCGGTCCCTTCGAACCACACCGACCTGGAGCCCCGATGCAGCTCTCCCTCCTTCTCGCCAGCCCCGGACGTCCGACAGTCCGGATCGGCCCCTTCGACACCAAGGTCGCCGCCGATCAGTTCCGCTGCGGTCTGGGCGGCCAGCTCCACGCCACGCCCCACCCGGAGGGCCTGACCATGGCCCTCGCCCCGTTCGACCCCCTTGAGCCGCACCTGGCCGCCTCCCTGCCCCAAGAGGCCCGGGAACTGGTGATGCTGCTGCTGGACCACCCCGCGGAGACCTTCCCCCAGCTCTACACCCGGCTGAGGGCCGAACGCGGGCCCGACGACGCGGAATACATCTGGGAAGAGGTGCAGGCGATGGCCGCCGACTTCTGCAAGGCCCGCCCCGACGGCGCTCCCGGCCCCTGGTGCGCTCTGCCCGTCGACCACCCGTCGGTCGTGCACGTGGACCGCCACGGATACGGCTGGGGGAACGGCTCCGAGTACCCGCGCACGGCCGTGGTGCTCCTGGCCGACCGGCTCACCTGACAGGCCGGTGCCCGCACCGGGCACAGCCCGCATCAACACCTGCCCGGGCGGCGGCTGGCCCCGCCGCCCCGGGCCCCCTTCGAACCGGATTCCGAACCGAGGAGACACCACCGTGCGCACTCACCAGCCCACCGCCGCCGACCGGGCCCGCAAGATGGTCACCGCCGCCCTGCTGAAGGCCGAGCTGCGCCCGACGTCCCTCCACCCGGAGGAGCCGTGGCGGGGCCGCACCACCGGGTTCCTGGTGCGGGGCGACGAGAAGGCCGTGACGGTCAGCCGGCACCCGCTGCCGCTGGACCGCCAGGCCCGCGACACCTACCACCGCGCGGTCTACGCCGGTTCGGTGGCAACCAACAGCGCATGGCGGTACGAGGACGGCCCCGAGGGCTCCCTGGTGGTGCGTCCGGGCGTCTGGGGGTGGGGCGGGCCGATGACCACGCTCGGCCCGCTGACCGCCCTGGCCGACGAGGAGCTGGAGACGGCGCTCACCGGCGAGGCGTTCGAGGTGTGGGCGGACACCGCGACCGGGCGCACCGTCGTCCCGGTGGGCAACTCCCGGGTGACGACGCTGGCCATGCTCCGGCGTGACCTGGAGAACGGGCGCACGGTGGCCGTCGACGCCCAGGGCGTGATCACGGTCGACGTTCGCGGCTTCCGGGGTGACCCGTACCGCGTGTACGTCAATGCCGTCCCCGCCGCGTGGGTCGGCGGCCTGTGCGCGGCATGCGGCTGCACCCGGCGCGAGCACGGCGACCTCTACAAGCCGCTGTGCTGCGACGAGTTCCGGCGCTGACCTGCCCACGGGTGGCGGGCCCCCGGCCCGCCGCCCCACCCCGCCGCCGAGGCCGCGGCGAGAACGAGCACCCATCACCGGAAGGGATCGGACAGCCGTGACCGAAGCGGAGCTGACTGCCGAACAGAGGACCCTGGCGCAGCAGCGGGCGCGGGTCCCGCGCTCGCTGCGCCAGCTGCGCGGTTTCGTGGACCGGTTGGCCGGCCTGCCGGAGCGCAGCGCGTACGACGCCTATCTGCTGGAGTGCCTGCGCGCGGTCCTGCTGGAGCAGGAGGTGAATTCCGCCGTCTCGGGGCGCTCGCTCCACCCCGGGCTGCGCATCGAGGGCAACGCCTGGCCGGAGGCGGACCCCGCAACCCGGTTCAGCGTGGCGCTGACCGGGGGCCGGGGGCGCCTGCTGAAGCGAGGGTTCCCGACGGCGCACGCGGCCCGCTGCGCCGCGGTCCGGCTGGCCGATGCCGCCGACTGGCGTCTGCCGACGGCGGAGTTCGGGGCGCAGCACCACACCGCCGTGCTGGCCGAGGAGGCCGGGCCCGAGTGACGGCCCCCGCCGTGCGACCGGGGCCCGGTTGGGCCGGTCGGGTGAATGGCGAGAGAGGCGCGGAATTCCAGCCCAATCATGCTCGAAATCTGATATAGTTCTCTTGTTGGCAGGTGGTGGGGGTGGCACCCCACCACCGAGCCGACACCCCTTCGAACCACCAGCACCAGGAGGCATCCCATGCAGCACCGCGACGACAACGAGCGCGCCATCCCGACGATCCCCGGCCCCCGGCGCAGCCGCGAGAACTCCCGCTCCGGCGGCGCGGCGAAGCCGCCGGCCACGCCGGGGCGCATCCCGGGCCAGCGCGGCCGGGACAACCGCGAGAACTGACCGGCGAGCACCTCCGGGGCGGTGGCCGACACCGCCGCCCCGACCCACCGCACCCACCACACCAGAGACAGGACCGGAACCATGCCGACGACCACCCCGCTCCCCGCCCAGCAGACCGCCGACCTGCTCCGCATCGCGCTCGACGCCGCCCCGCTCATCGCCGCCGCCACGGCGCAGCTGCCGACCCGCCGCGGAACCATGGTCGCGTTCGCCTTCGACAGCGACGGCGTACAAGCCGTGTTCGCGCAGGAGCTGACCACCTCGGAGTGGGGCGCGGCCCTGACGATCATCGGCAGGGAGTTCGAGGCCGCAGGCTGGGGCTCCAGCTACAGCGGCCGGTCGGCCCACCTGATCCACCCGCTGCACCTGACCAGGCACGGCGGGCCCGGGCGCGGTCCGTCCACCCTTACGTCCGCGCTGGCCACCGACGGGGGCGACGCGGTGGGCCGCGCGCTGGACGCGGCGGGCCACGACCGCCAAGCCGCCGCGTGGCGCGCGGCCGTCCACCCGGAAGCCCTCGCGCCCTCCGGTCAGAACGGCTGATTCACGACAGCGATCGTGACTTATATCTGATCTAGTTCTCTTGTTGCGCCGGACGGGTCACCCGCCGGGTGCAGCGCACCGGGTGGCATCTTCCACACCCAACTTCCGCGGGGCGACCCACGCCAGCACCGCCGCCCCGCCCCCGACACCCGCCGCACCATCCCGCGCGGCTCACCGAACCGGAGGTTCACCATGTCCGTCCCCGCCATGAACACCACCGCCACCACCGCGTGCAACAACTGCGGCCACCGCCGCTGGACGCTGCACTTCACCGCCAGCACGCGCAGCCCGGCCGCCGGGGCAGTCCTGGTCGCCGTGCCCGCGCCGCCCGCCCTGGAACTCGTGGTCACCTGCTGCACCTGCGGCGGCTGGCTCGACGAGAAGGACCCCGTCCACGCCGCCCTCTACGCGCTGCTCGTCGACCGCTTCGCCCCGCACCGGCCCACCCGGGCCGTACGCCTGCGCCGTCTGCTGCGCCGCCGCACCGGGGCCCGGGCGTGAGAGGCGACCCCACCAAGCGCGGCGGAGGCCCGGAGCCGCCACCCGCAGCCCGGAGCAGCGCGGCGGCGCACAACGCCTTCGCCGCCCTGCTGACCCGCTCCGGCATCCCCGCCCGAGCCGTCCACCTGGGCGACGACTGGTCCGTCGGCGTCAGCCTGACCATCGACGGCCAGCCGCGCGACCTGTACCTGCGGCTGGACGCCCGCGGCGGCGTCCTGTGGCAGATCGAGGGCCCGGACGGCTTGTGTGCCTGCGGGAGCTGGCCGCCTGCCACGACCGCCGGGAAGAACCTGGCGCGGCTGCGCCGGGCGATCCAGCGGCGCGGCGCGGCCGTCGGCCACCCCGCCCCCGTTCCCGGACCGGCCGCCCCCGGCTGCTCCGGCCACCACCAGCGAGAGGACCGAACCACCATGACCCGAACCACCGCCCCCGGCGCGGGCGCAGCGACCCCCGCGGCGCACCCCGCCCTGCTCGCCGCCCGGGCCGTCCTGCACCGGGCGGGTCTGCGCTCCGAGCTGGAAGTGGGGCCGGTCGTCGCCCAGCTCGTGATCCCGGGCGCGCACGAGACGCTGGTCCGGGTCGACGTCGTGACCGACCCGGAGGACGAGGGCCGGGAGTCCAGCGCACTGCGCGCCGTGCTGGTGAACGCGCTGGGCGAGCAGCGGGTGCTGTACGACGCCCGGACGATCCCCATGCCGGTCGGCTTCTGCCGGACGGACGGCCCGGCCGACACCCACCGCCTGACCAAGGCGGTGCTGACCGAACTGGTCCGGGAGGCGCTGGAGGACGACGCGGTGGCCGAAGGCGTCGAGGACTTCACCGTCACGGCGCACCCGCCCGCCGACCACCGGCTGCACCACGACATCGCCCTGCCCGCCGACTGCCACCAGGCCGCCGTACGCTCGGCGCTGGCCGCGCTGCGGTCGGCCGGCTGGCGCGTGCACCAGGTCGCGGCCGGTACCGACGGGCGGCCGGTCCTGCGCTTCGGCAATCCCGTCGGTCCGGGTGCGCCGTTCAGCAACCTGGGCAAGGTCGACCAGGCGCTGTGGGCGGTCGGGTTCGATCGGGTGCGCTACGGCAGCCAGGTGGGCGGGTACTCGCTCGGCTACCACGGGGACCACGGCGTCTATGTCGGCACGCACGGGCCCGGCGCGGGGAGCCCGGAAGGCGAGGAGCTGATCGAGGACCTGACCGAAGCCCTGCTGGGCACGGGCGACTGGCGAGTGGAGCGGGCGGAGCACGGCGCCCTGGTGGTGACGGCAGTCCCGACGGCGGAGGGGGAGATCCGGACCTACGCGGTGCAGGTGAACCTGGACTTCCCCGCCCGGTCGCCGGAGGAGGCCGCCCGGCTGGCCTACGAGCATCTGGCGGAGCACGGGCCGGGCGAGGTCGAGGTGTTCGAGACGGACGCGGTGGACCGGAGGTGGTCCATCACGGTTGCAAACGTGGATGAGAGCTGATATAGTTGTCTTGTTGGTGAGGCCGGGAGGCCGATCCACTCCCTTCGAACCGCTCCGATTCCCAGGAGGAACCGTGAACAGCAAGACGACCCCCACCCCCGAGCTCAAGACCTACGGCGTGATGTGGAGCCGCGACTTCACCGCGACGTCGCCGGAGGACGCGGCAGAGCAGGCGGCTCGGTGGGTGGCGCAGGGCGGGCTCGGCGATGAGGTCGAGGTCACCGACGAGTCCGGCAACGGGTGCTGGGTGCCGGTCCCGGACCTGGACTGACCCAAAGTCAGCCCACCCGGGGGCGCGGCCCACGAGGCCGCGCCCCCTCCGAACCGCCACCCACCCAGGAGAGACCGTGCCCCGCACCCAGACCCCGCAGACCGAGAACGAGCAGCTGGCCGCCTACCCGGCCACCATCCAGCAGGCCATCCGGTTTGAAGCCCAGACCTGGTTCTACGACGACATCGGCTCGGCGATCGACATGTACGAGTCGCACAGGCAGTGGGCTCTCATCCTCACTCCGGAGCAGCGCAGGTTCCACAAGTCGGGGGCCTGGTTCGCGAACCAGAACCTCAAGTGCGCAGCGATCGGCGAGGTGCAGCGGGAGCTGGAAGACCCGACCGACTGACCGCACCGGGGCGGCCCGCCGCGGCGGGCCGCCAGCCCCAGCCCCTGAGCCACCGGCACCGAACCACCTCGACCTAGGAGCCCTTCGTGAGCACCACCACGACCACCACCCTGGCCTACCGCATCGGCGACGCGGACGCCGAGTGCCGACACCCCGTGATCATCGGCGACGACACCGAGAACCCCCTGGTGATCGGCCGGGCCTCCCGGTGGCACCGCAACTGGCTGGTCACGATGACCGGCGCCGACGGCAGCGAGATCGAGCACAACCTGAAGCGCCCCGCCAAGGGCGACAAGGGCGTGCACATGGCCGCCGCCTTCCTCGCCGAGCGGTACGCCGCCGGAGCCATCATGGCCATCCCGCTGGCCGAGGCCCAGGCCCAGGCCCCGCTGCCGATCGGCCCGGTCCCGCTGCTGCACCCGCGGATGGCGGTCAAGGAGCGCAACGACCGCAACATCGCCAGCGCCTTGAAGGCGTTCGCCGGGCTGGCCGAGCACCACTGGCGGCCCTACGGAGGCTTCCCCGGCGCGGACAACCCCTGGTTCGTCGGCTGCGAGCTGTGCGGCTGGACCGGGCCGAAGTACTGGAGCCACCTGCGCGGCCGGAACGGCAACCCGCCCAGCATCACCCGCCACCTGGGCACGTGCGTCGACGAGGACAAGATCCGCGAGCTGATCCCCGCCTACCAGCAGCAGTAACCACGCACCCCGGCACCGGGCCCGGAACACCTCCGGGCCCGGCCCTGCCCCACGCCCGACCACCAGGCCCGGCCGCGCACCGCCGGCGGGCCTCCACCCTTCCCGACCCACCCGGGCCGGGCCCACCCCGGGCCCGGCGCACCGAACCCGGCCCACCGGCCGAACCGACCGACAGGAGCAGGCCGTGAGCCAGCACCGCGAGAACGTCACCTGGCAGACCGCCGAGAACGGCCCCTGGACCATCGGCTTCTGGGACTTCCACCTCCCCTGGGACGAGGAGGACGAGGAGTGGGGGGTCGAGTACGGGGAGACCTTCGGCTGGGTGTCCGCCGGACACCTGACCCCCGACGCGGCCATGGACGCCTACACCGCCCAGCACCCCAACCCCGGCGGAGGAACGGTCACCGCCTGGAGCGCGGAGAACGCGCAGGAGATCGCCGAGCTCAACGCCCTGGCCGCCCGGCACACCGAGGGCCCCGGCAACCCGCCCGGCTGGTAACAGCTCCGGTTCACCCCTCCCGCCCACCGACGAACGGATATCCCGTGCCCCAGTACACACCGCCCACCGGCCCCCGCCTGATCTCCGCTCAGGACACCTTCGACATGTACGGCACCGAGCCCCCGCCGGGCGACTGGCCGTACCGGCTCGACCAGTTCCAGACCGTCTACGGCCCCGGCGACTGGTCGTTCCACCGGCGCCTCCAGCGCACCGAGTGGCACCCGACCAACCCTCTGATCACGCACCAGGTGGACACCGGAGCGACCGAGCCGGTCAGGGTCCGCCTGTCGCCCGACCCGGGAGGGTCCTGGTACGGCCGAAACCACTACGTCACCCTGGGCCCGGTCGGCGGCGACGTCCACGCCGACCTGACGCTCTACGTCGCCCGTCAGGGCATGGGCGCAATGGTGCGCCGCGCGACCCTGGTCCTGGCCCCCCGGTCCGGCACCGTGGCCGTGCCGGATGGCTGCCCGCCGCTGCTGCGCCCGCAGGCCGAGGAGAGGGGCCGACGGCTGCTCGCCTTCCTCGCCGAGGCATGCAAGGAGCGCGACGCCGGGGCCGCACAGCCACGCCAGGTTCTCCACTCCCTGCTGCGAAAAGACGACTCCGACGTGCCTTAAGTATGATATAGTTCTTCTGTTGGTTCGGGGTGGCGGCACCACCCCGAACCAGCCCCCTTCGAACCGCACGAGCAGAGGACACTCCATGACCGAGGAACAGGCCCCCGACGGGACCTCACAGGTGCCGCCCGAGCGCTTCCACCGGTGCGACGACACCTGCCGCCCGATCCCGGGGACGCCGTCCGGTGACGGCGACGCCACCGGCGGCGGCCCCTACCTCCCCGGCTCCGCCATCGAGGGGGCCTGGTGAGCACCTCCGGACTGCCGAGCCCGCGGAACTTCTTCCTCACCCTGGCCGCCGAGCACATCCCGACCGGGCCCGGGGAGCGACAGGAAGTCGAAGGAGGAGGAGGAAGCACATGGCACGCCGAGTGATCTCCGGTCAGGGCGCCTTCGACCTGGCCGAACTGCGTCCAGAGGTCCCAGACCTGGCGTCATACCGGTGGATCATCGCGAACGTCAGCGGAGGCAAAGACTCGCAGGCGATGCTCGCCGAGCTGATGCTCCACGCCACCGCAGCCGGCGTCGCGGACCGGATCGTGGTGGTGCACGCCGACCTCGGGGTGGTCGAGTGGCCCGGGGTGCGGGAGCTGGCCGCCGAGCACGCCGCGCACTACGGGCTGCGGTTCGAGGTCGTGCAGCGGGTCGGCTCCAACCTCATCGAGCGCGTCGAAGAGCGCGGCATGTGGCCTTCGGCCGACAACAGGTGGTGTACATCGGATTTTAAGCGCGGGCCGATCCGGAAGCTGTTCACCATGCTGGTGAACGAGGCCCGGGCCGCCGGCCACGTCGGCGTGGTGCGCATCCTCAACGTCATGGGCCTGCGCGCGGACGAGAGCGCTGCCCGCCGAAAGCTCGTCCCTCTCGCCCACGACGGCTCGAAGACCTGCCCGTGCTCAGAGTGCCAGCGGCGCCGGAAGGCCACCGAGACCGCCAAGGCCGCCGGAATCACGCCGAAGAAGATCCCAGCTGGCGACCGGATGCAGCATGGCGCGTCGAACACCCTGCGGTGGGTGGACACCTGGCTGCCGATCCACTCGTGGTCAACAGCCGACGTCTGGGCGGCGATCTTCGTCGCGGGCACCCGCCCGCACCCCGCCTACAAGTCCGGAATGCCCAGATTGTCCTGCGTCTTCTGGGGCGCTCGTACGGGCCGCCCAGTTGCAGCCCGCCCTGGCCGCCCGCTACGCCCTGGCCGAGAAGCTGACCGGCCACCGCTTCCGCCTGGACGTGAGCATGGCCGAGATCATCGAAGAGGCCGCGCGGACGCCGGCGCCGGAGGCCGGAATCGTGATGGCCTGCTGGGACGGGTGAACACCCGCATCACCGAAGAGGGCCGACAGCAGCTGCGCACCTGGACCGCGTAAATCACCCCACGAAGTGAGCAGGGCATGATATAGTTCTCTTATTGGCGGGTGGAGGGGGTGGCTCCCCCTCCACCCGCCAACACCCCTTCGAACCAGCAGCGGCCCCGGCCGCAGAACGGAGCCCCCGTGAACCAGCCCATCCCCGCCGAAGTCACCGCGACCCCCTCCCGGCCGAGCGTCTTCCCCCCGAGGATGATCAACGGCTGCGAGGTCATCGCCGTCGTCGCCGGAGCCAGCATCATCGAGCACCCGCAGGGGTTCATGGTGTACCGGGGCTTCCGGATCGGAGTCCGCAAGACCATCGAGGGCGCCACCGCGCTGGCGGAGAAGAACGCCCCGGCCACGACGACGGAGGCCGAGACCCTGGCCTGGTGCCAGCAGCGCGCACACGCGCTGATCACCTATCACCCGCAGCTCGACATGTCGTACTGCCGCTGCGGCGAGCGCCAGGTGCCCGGCGAGCAGCCGATGGACTGGCGGGCGAAGCGGGAGGTCTTCCACTCCTGTCCGCCGGACGGGCCGTGCCGCTGCTACCTGACGTGAGACCGGGTCGGCCCCCGGCCGCGCCCCTCCCGGGGCGGCCGGGGGCCGACCACCAGCCACGGACTTTCGTCGACGAAACCGGCCGGGGCACGACCGCCCCACCTCCCCCCTTCGAACCAGCCGGCGGCCGAGCGGCCCCGGAGAGGAGCACCCGTGTCCGAATTCCCGCGCGCCCGGATCGCGGAACTCGTCGCCCTGCTGGGCGCACCGTGGCGAATGGACAACTGCCCGTACAACATGGACGACGAGCGACAGTTCGTCACGGACGGCCGCGGCCGGGGCTTCTGGCTGCGTATCGACCGCAGGCAGCTTGAGCGGGGGCCGGCGAAGCCGCACGGCTACCGCGTGAACGCCTGGGGCCGCTACCCGCAGATCCCGGGCCACTTCTTCACCGACAAGGGTCGCCCCGAGATCGGGTTCGACCTGTCGCGCCCGCTGACGACCCTGGCCAAGGACATGCGGCGGCGGTTCCTGCCGCAGTTCGAGGCCGCGTACTCCCGGGCCGTGGACGAGCTCCACGCCCGGACCTCCGCCGCCGAGAAGCGCGCGGCGGTGGCCAGGGCCCTACTGGACCGCTTCCCGCAGAAGGGTTGGGAGGGGGAGGTGCGCCCCGGGGTACACCGGGTGTGCGTCGACCTGGAGCCGCACCCGGGGGCGAGCGCCGATCTGGAGATCAGGCAGGCCGGCGAGCTGGTGGACGTCCAGCTGCGCAACGTCGACCCGAGAGACCTCGACGTGCTGTGGGCGCTGTTCGAGCAGCGACAGGCCGAGCGGATCGCCGCGGCGTACGGCTCGCCCGCCTCCGTGGATCTGACCACGCTCGACATCGTGAGCACAGCATGATATAGTTCTCTTGTTGAGCCGGGGGCGGCGGCACCGCCCCCGGCACCACACCCCTTCGAACCAAGTCCGATCCGAGGAGCTGACCATGTCGCGCAGCACCGCCCCCACCGCCGAGCCCCAGACCACCCCCGCCGAGCACGCGCCCGAGCCGCCCCGGCCGACGTACGCGGTGCTGAACGCGGTGATCACCGACGGCGAGGGCGGGGAGGAGGTGCTGCGCCTGGCAATGCCGTCCGAGCCGTTCGGCACCGCCGCCTGGCAGATGTGGACCGTCGGCCTCTACCTCGCCCGTCTGCACCGCCACCAGGTGCAGCCCAGCGCGGCAACCCTGCGCGCCCACCTGACGTCCGGCGTAGTGCCGTTCCCCACGCCGACGATCAGGTTTCCGTACGGGCTGCTGCACGACTCCCGCCCGACGCTGATCCTCGACCTGGAGCTCGGCCCGCTGGACGCCAGCGGCTGGCCGAAGACCTCCCTGGTCGTGGTCGAACAGGAGGTCAAGCCCCTCGGCTGGACCCACGTCCGGCGCTTCCGCACCCTGCGGGCCACTGCGAAGGCCGTCCGGGAGGAGCTCGACGACGAGTGCTCGCGACTGGCCGGGAAGAAGAAGGAGCAGCGGGATCTGTTCGAGCTGGCGGACAAGCTCTGCCAGCAGGCTGGAACGATCCAGCAGCGGGCGCTGGAGAGCGCGTCCCCGCTGCTCGGTGGGGCGGTCCGGGAGGGCATGCACGCCGAAGAGGAGGAGCGGGAGCGGCTGCTGCTGGAGCTGGAGGAGTTCTGCGGGCAGGACGCCCCGCTGCCCGAGGAGGCGGCGTCGCCGGTGCAGACCGTCACCGGGCACCTTGAGCGGGCCGCGGAGGCGCTGGCGGACGGTACCGCCCGGCTGCACGTCCGGCTGGCCGGAGCGTGCGGCACGGCGTCCTGGCGTGCAGACCGGCCCTCCGTGGTGATCTGCACCGCCCGGGGCGCGGCGGCCCGGGGGGCGCTCGCGCTCAGGCCGGGGACGGCCGTGATCGTGGTCGGACGAGCCGGCACGGCCACCTACCAGCACGAGGGGGACATCCGGCGACGGTCCGACACCTTCGAAGTGCTCCACATCGGCGTGGATCTCCCGCCGAGCCACCCGGCCGTGACGGCCTGACGCCCAATCAGGAGAATGGAGAATCAGGAGCGATGAGCACCCGTATCCCGCGCAATGCCACGAAGGTCTACTACGCCACCGAGAGCGTGTTCCGAGACGGCGGCCGATTCGCTGGCCGAGAGCAGAAGTCCACCACCTTCCGCGAGGCCAAGCAGTTCCTGGACGACCTCGGCGCCCCGGGGTCCGTCGCGGTGTGGACGGCCCGCAGCAACCTCACCAACTCCTACGCCGACCGCAGTGCCGACGGCACCTGGACCACTGTGGACCGGCTGACCGGCAACCGGGTGCCGCTCCCCGAGGCGCCGTTCACCAGCGCCCGCCTCCGCCAGACGAAGCGTCACGCGCCCGATCAGGGCTGACCCCGATCACTCTTCCCGGCCGGTGCGGCACCGCCCGCACCGGCCCCCAGGAGCGGCCGACGCCGCGCACAAAGCCCACCGATCCGAAACGGGAGCACCGTGAACACCACCGACATGACCGACGCCGTCGCCCTCGACGGCCGCGACACCGAGTACCTCGCCGCGTTCTGCTCCGGCGCCCTGATGGAGGCGGTGTGGTGGGAGGCGCGGCCCGCCGCCGGCGACCCGGACGCCGCCCCGGGCCGGGAGTGGGAGGACGTCGAAGTCCTCGACCTCACCCTGAAGAGCCTGCCTGCCGAGCAGGGCAGGCAGCTGCTCGCCGCCGCCGTCCGGTTCATCGACGACCACCCGGAGCTCGCCGCCTTCGACCTCGATCCGGTGGACGTGGGCAGCGCCTGGTGGTTGGCCCACCGCGGTCCCGACGGCATGCCCGGGCTCGACTTCCGGACCTTCAAGGCCATCCCCCCGGAACTGCGAGACCGCATGAACGACCACGGCCGCCAGCACCCGCTCCAGTTCGGCTCCGTGGAGCTGGACGAGGCCACTGTCCGGTCTCAGTGAAGGTGGACCATGTCGGCTCTGTGACCAGCGGTGTTCCAGATTGACTGAGACGGGCTGCGGGCTGTCGTCTCAGTCAATCTGATGCCTGAGCGCCCTGCCTCGTCTCGCGCTCGGCAGTGAAGTCGTCGAGGAGCTGGAAGAGGACCTTGATCGCATGATCCTCGTCCTCGGGCGGCAGGTCCGAGATGTTGTCCCAGCCGTGTGGGAGCGCGAGGTGCAGGACCTGGCCGGGCCATGCGTGACTGCACTCGCGGCTTCGGCGGGCGACGAGCCAGTCGTGCCAGCCAGCGAGCCCTTGTCCGCCGTGACGGATGGCGTGCTGGTCATAGCCGGTCAGGAAGGCGGTCAGCAGGTGGAAGGAGGTCCTGCCGACGAACATGCCGGGACGTTGGCCGACGCAGGCGAAGTATTCACGTTCGCTCATCTCCGAGAGCTGTTTCATGCTTCCACCCCGGCTGGCCATGGTCAGGAGCCGTCGTTGGCGGAGTGGAGAACGGCCTCGGCGATTTCGCGTACGCGTTCCCGGGTGATGCCGGTCCTCTGCTCGACGGCGAGGGGATGGTCGGTGGGTTCGAGCTCGATGAGGGGCCGCTGACCGATGGGCCTCGTGCGGAGGTTGGTCTTCAGGTTGATGGTGCTGGGCGCATAGATGGGAAGCTCGGTGGTCAGCCAGCCGAAGTACGGCTTCTCGGATTCGCGCCCTGGTGTGTCCCAGAGGTCTGCGGCGCGGGAGAAGTTCTCGCGGCTCAGGGACACCCAGACGCCCCAGGAGAACACATCGCTGCTGCCGATGACCGGTATCTCGATGAGCCCCTTGACGAAGTAGTGCTGCGCTTCGATGACGCACCGATCCGACGAGAGCAGGCAGTCAGGGGCGCCGGCGAAGCTCGGGTCCCAGACATAGGGGGCCGTTGCCGAGTAGTTCATCGGCAGCTCTGCGTGGTGCTCGCCGCAGCACGAGCAGGTGAATCCGGGATCACTGGTCATGGGCGGAAGCCTAATGATCAGATCCGACAGCCGTCGGGCCGCCTGTTCTGCTTTCAGACGGGGTGAGTCGGGTCGACGTCGAGTACGTTCGCGACTCTCAGCAGGCGGGCGTGGGCTTCCATCCGTTTGACGAGGTTGACGAGGGCGTATCGCAGCCAAGGTCCGGTGGTGGAACGCGGCTCGTAGTCGAGGGGGATGAGGCGGTCGAATTCGGCGGAGATCCGTTCCCTGGCCTGGTCGGGCGAGGATTGCGTGAGTCCGCGGAGGATCGGTGAGGACGCCAGGGCCATGAGCTTGGCGATCTGCGGGTAGCGGGCGGCTTTCCGGAACCTGTAGTGGCGGTCGGTGTGTGCAGGGACGCCGTGCCGCGGGGGTTCCATGCGGTTGGCCTCGGAGAGGCGGTTCAGCAGCACGTCGGCTTCATTGCGGACCAGGGCCCGCCGGTCCAGATCGCTGAAGAAGCGGATGCACCACTCGTAACACTCAGTGGTGAACAGCTCTCCGTACTTTCTTTCCAGCCGGTTGACGAGCAGTTGAGCTTCGACGACCTCGGGAACGGGGGCCAGGTCGACCTGCTGGTCGATGAAGCCGACGCCGTCCTTGAGCCAGATGCCGTGGCGCAGGCAGATGTTGTCGTAGGGGGTGCGGAGGAAGACGTGGGCCTCCTTCCGTCCGCCGGCCCTCCAGACGCAGCAGCGGCAGGCGAAACGGGTGCTGACCAGTCGGAGACGAAAGGGCGGGGCGATCTGCGGATCGTACTTCCGCAGTTCTGGGACGGCCCAGACCAGGCTGTTGCGGGGCTGGCCGGTGAGGAGCTCTTCCCCGAGAACGAGGTCGAGGAAGTCGAGGTAGCCCATCGTGGTGTCGTCGGCCCGGTGGGCGAAGGAGTCCAGTTCCGTGACGAGATGCGGCAGGCCGAGCTTGGCGGCGGCGGTGCGGATGCGCTTGGTGACCAGCTCGCTCAACGGAAGTCCTTCGTCATGTCGGGGATAGCGGTGGTGAAGGGGCGGGTGCCGGTGAGCTGGTCGTAGACCGACAGCGGGCGCCGGCCGACCTCGACCTGGGCGGCAGTCCGGTTCAGCAGAGCCCGCAGCGGGCCCAACTCCTCATCCGGACCCGCCTCTTGCCGGGGGCGGACCAGAGTGGGATCGCCGGTGGTGACCCGGCGCGTGTGGCCGTCGGGCAGGCCGTCCCAGTGGGTTTCGTCCACGACCCGGGCGCCTCTGCCAACTGCCCTCGGGTGGACGGCCAGCAGGGTATTGCCCTCGATGTCGGGGACGGTGGAGTGCAGGGTGACGGTCGCCGCCGAGGCCCGGATCTCGACGAGTTGGTGATGGCGGACCTTGCGGGCCGGCACGGAGTAGAGGTTGGCGTCGAAGGCGACCAGGCAGTCCTTGCCGACGGGCCGCAGGTGCCGCTTGGTGACCATGTAGGGGGTGGGCGGCAGTGGGCGCAACGCCAGGTGGTCGCGGACAGCTCGGACTCCGATCACCTCGCCGTGGGTGCGGTGCGTGCGGGAACGTCGCATCGGCACCCAGGCCGTGAACGCCGCGTCCAGCTCCTCGATGGAGGAGAACGCGCGGCCGGCCAGGACGTGGTCGCGGACGATGGCGACCTGGCGCTCGACGCGGCCCTTGGCCATCGGCCGGTAGGCGGCCAGCACGTCGATGTCGAAGTCGTAGTGCCCGGCGAAGGCGACCGCCTCCGGATGCAGGGGCACTGCCTGGCCGGGGGCGACGTGGCGGCGGACCACGGTCTTGGTGCGGTCGTAGACGATTGCCCCTGGGACGCCGCCGAAGTGCGCAAACGCCCGGCGGTGGCAGTCGAAGAACGTCGCGATGTCCAAGCTGGTGGTGAAGCAGCAGAACGGGTCGCGCGAGTAGGACAGGACCATGTGGAAGGAGTAGACCTTCGCGATGCCCATGTGGGTGAGAATCCGCCCCTCGTCGCCCCAGTCGACCTGGGCCTGGGCGCCGGGGACGACCTCGAACCGGCGGTGCAGGCCCGCGAGTTCACCTGGGCCGATCCCCAGCTCGGCAGCGATCCTTGGACGGGCTTCCTGCAGGTAGAGCTTGACGCGCTGGTAGTTGCCGGTGAAGCCGTACTCCTTGACCAGCCGCTCGTGGACCACCGTGCCCTTGATCAGGATCTCTGCCCGCAAGCACGCATCGATCACCGGCGCGACGTCCAGCACAACCTGTCGCCGGGCACCCTTGCGCGTGCTCTCGCGTGGCGGCCCCGGGGACAGCTGATCGGACAGGTACTTGCGGACCGTGCGGCGGTTCAGCCCGGTCTCCCGGGAGGTCTCCCTCACGTACTGGTGGATCAGGCGCTCGCGGTCCTTGGCGGTCAGCTTCGAGCGGTGCAGCGTCTCCGCGCGGACCGCGAACAGGGCCTCCCGCACCGCGGGCGAGATCCGGCGCCCCGTCGCCTCCCGCAGCCACCGGTCGTCCGCCACCCCGATCGCGCCGAACCGGCGCCGGGCCTGGTCCCAGCGGATCAGCGTGCGGTAGCTCACCCGGTCCAGTCCCAGCGCCCTGGCCCCGGCCGGATCGGCTCCGACGGCCTGCCGCAGCTCCTGGGCCTTGTGCTGCCGGCGCTGGGTCAGGGTCGTGACGCCGGGGTCGTAGCCGGGGCGCGGTTCTCCCGGCGCGGCCCGCAGCGCGTCACCGCTGCGGTAGCCGGTCTCCACCTCCAGCAGGTGCTCCAGCCGTAGCGCGACCAGCGTGCGCCGCTCCGGCGGGAGGTCCGCGAGCGCCTTCGGCTGACGGCCTCGACTGGCCGCCGGAAGGTCCGCCCGGGTGCGTGTGGAGGGACGGCAGTCCGGATGGTGCATCAACTCCCGCACCGAGGTGGCCCACCGGTCGGCGTCCCGCAGCAGGGTCACCCGCCCCAACTGCGGCTCGACCGTGTCGACGGTCCACTCGCGTCCGTTCACGATCAGCTCGGTGCCGGGCGCGAGATCCCAGCAGGCCGTCGGCGCGCTCATCCGCCCGCCCCCGAACCGGCGACCTCGGCGCAGGCACGGCGGACCAGGCTCGCGTCGGTCAGCGGCGCCGACACATCGACGCCCAGCCGACGGTGCCACAGCAGGTGCACGGCGTGCGCGCGGGCGACGGCCGGCACGCTGCACCGCTCGACCAGCTCGCCGAAGGGCAGCGGCCCAGCCGAAGCCGCGCCGAGCAGCTCGCCCTGCAGGCCGAGCGGGTCAGTCAGTTGCCGCCGTCCTGCGGACAGCACGTCCACCAGCGCCAGCACGTTGTCCCGCCAGCCGGTCACCACGCCGTAGCGCCACCCCGCCGCCAGCGCCGCCTCGGCCGACGCGGCGAACTTCAGCGCGTCCTCGGGGCGGATCCGCCCCGCCGGCCGCACGTCCACCAGCCACGGCCCGGCCCCGGTCAGCAGCAGGAAGTCCGGGATGTGCTCCATCGAGCCGGCGGCCGTGTCGAACCGCAGCCTGAACGGCTGGGAGAGCGCCTCGGTCAGGCCCGCGGCGAAGTCCGCCACCAGGAGCAGGCTCTCCTCCTCGAAGCTCTCGAAGCCGTGGTGGCGCCCGGTGGACACCAGGTACTCCAGGCCCGGCCGATGCCACTGGCCGGTCCGCCAGGTGAAGCGCCGCACCGGCCGGCTCCGGACAATCTCCGCCTCCGCCTCGGCCAAGTCCCGGACCGGGTAGACCACGGGCGTCTGCCCGAAGCGCCAAGTCGTCGTCCACCTGCGCGTCCACTCCGGATCCAGAGCCAGCTCTCCGGCGCAATCATGGAAGCCGGCGTCCAGGCAGGCGAGACCCTCCAGCCCCTGTACGTCCGACCACCGGACCGTCAAAACCTCTGCCGCCCGCCCACCACGTAACGCCACGGCCGCCCCACCCTTCGCCCGGCCTCCTGATCAAGGAGAAACCTACGGTGAAGATCCCGATTTAGTGGCAGGTTCCCAACAAATTGGACGGGCTGGGGCCATCGTCCTCCTGCGCCGTGCTGTACGAGAGTGCCAACTAGACTCTGCCGACTGCGTGTTTAGCCCCGCATCGAACTGGCAACAGCACAGCTCACGGCCCCTACGAAGTGCCATCTATCGGCAGCGGTCGCAGCGCCGGGGGCGGCGCTGCTGCCGGTCGCCTGAACCGGCATCGGGCCGGACGGCTGGAGTAGCCGTCCGGCCCGATGCCGTTCGCCAACTCTCGCTCAGGTCGCCATTCACCGCGCCACTTTCGAGGCATTCTCAAGAGAAGCGGGACAGCTGCGCGGCCCACGGTTTCCACTGGTCACCGGCCTGCGCGAGGCAGGCGGGGTGTGCCGGTTCGCACCCGGGAGCGGCCGGCAGGGCAGAGGCGGACTGCACAACCGGTACCGATCATGGTTTTAGTGCGATACGGTTGTCTTGTTGCCAGCCGGTCGGGCCGGCCCCACCCGCTACTCCCCAAGGACTCCGCCATGATCCCCGCCAACCGCACCACCGCCGACACGACCCGGGCCGCCTCCCTGCTCGGCATCAGCACGGGCACCTTCACCAACACCCGCCGCTGGGAGAAGCTCCGCGCCCAGCCGATCAGCCGGCCCGGCGCCAAGACCCGCTTCTGGGACGAGGAGCAGCTGCTCGCCGCGGTCGAGGAGCGGGAGATCCCGCTGATCACGCCGGCGAACCCCGACGAGGTGTACAACCTGGCGGTCGAGGACGAGTCGGTGCTGGAGCTGCTGCGCGACTTCCTCACCGGCTACTTCACCGGTGCTGGCAGCTCGGCCCCGGTGGCCGACGGCGCCCGGATCGCGCCGGCCGCGGACTCGGGCTTCGACCGGGTCGAGGTCTTCAGCGTGTTCGCCGCCGAGGAGCTGCCCGAGGCCGCGGAGGACGCGGTCGTCGACGTGAACGTGAAGCTGGTGGCGTACAACGAGAAGGGCGCCTGGCCGGTGAACGCCCAGCTGCGGCTGGAGTTCACCGGCGGCCGTTGGGTCGTCGCCGCCCTGGAGCGCGAGGACGAGGACGACCTGTTCGACCTTGAGGAGGCCTACCTCCTGGTGCCGGAGGACCGCCGGCCCACCATCTCGACCTGGCGGACCTACGCCACCTCCACCAACCGGAAGAGCGCGAAGCTCACCTCCATTCCGGAGGCCGACACGGTGGTCCACGGCGTGAAGCACTGGAAGCGCTCGACCATCAGGAACTGGGACCAGAACGAGCGGTTCCTGCAGGGCGAGGCGAAGGCCGGCGGCCGACCGGTCGGTGTCGTGGAGTCCACGCCCCGACCGCGGACCGCGCCCCGGCACGTGCTGGCGGCCGAGCGTCGGGCCAAGGTGCAGCAGATGTTGGGCGAGGACCCGGCGGTGACGCCCGCGGCGGTCGGCGAGGCGCTCGGAGTCAGCGCCGAGCGGGGCCGCCAGCTGCTCAACGAGGTCAAGACCGGCTCGGCCCAGTGATTCCTTGATGCACCGTCAAGCCCGGGCATCAAGGAATCCGCCGCTGCCGACAGGCCGTCAAGGTACCGCCATCCATACCTTGACGTGCAGTGTTATCGAATCGTGCTCCAGGCCCGTACCCCCATCAAGGGGTGCGTCAAGGAGTCCGGGGTTGTCTGTGCCGACCGCACACGCGCCTGAGATTCGAGAAGGGGCCCGGCGTGATCGCCACCACCGACAGCCACAACGGACACAGCTTCGACCGGCAGGCCCTGGCCCTGCTCTTCCAGCACCGCCTGGTCACATCGGAGCAGCTACGGGAGCTGCTCGGCCCGTTCAAGAACCCGAACTGGGCCAACAAGCGCCTGGCCGGCCTGCACAGCAAGGGCCTGACCGACTACGTCACCAAGCCGGTCTTCGGAGGCGGCCGACCCCGGACCTGGTTCCTGACGGACGCCGGCCGGGAGGTCGCGGGCGAGTTCAAGGAGCTGAGGAGCATGAGCAGTCCGCCGCCGAAGCTCGACGCGGACCGGGCGCTGCTCAACGCCGACCACACGATGGACGTCGTCAGGACGCACGTGGAGTTCGTCCGGGACGCCCGGCGCCGCGGCGACGAGTACGGACCGCGCGACTGGGTGCCGGAGGTCTACCACCGGCTCTCCGAGGCGCGGCGGGACGCCCTGATGCCGGATGCCGTGATGCGCTACACCGCCACCACGGACGAGGGCCGGGTGCACCTGCGCGCGTTCGTCGAGCTGGACCGGTGCACGGAGGTCAGCGAGCAGCTGACCTCGAAGCTCACCGCCTACGCCCGCTTCTACGAGCTCACCCCGATCCCGCTGCGCCTGCGCGGCACCACCGAGGCCCAAGGCGCGCCGCCGGCCTGGCAGGACTCCTACCCTCTCTTCCCCCGGCTGCTGTTCGTCCTGACCAACGGCTCGGAGACCACGATGCGGAACCGGATCGAGGACCTGCAGCTGGCCGCCGGGGACAACGCGCGGGTGGTCAACCTGCTGCGCAACGTCCCGGCCGGGGCGGCGACGTTCCGGGACATCGAGGAGCACGGTCCGTCGGCGCCCATCTGGAGCCCGCTGGCCGATGCCGAGCGCCCTCGGTGCGGCTGGGTCGACCTGTAACCAACTGTGCCGAAGGAGGCTTGCGTGTCACGGTTCACCAGCATCGGCCACGCCACCGTGACGTTGTCCGATGGCGGCATCCGGTACTTCCTCGTCCACGGGGAGTGCGCCGACGTTGTCTTCGTGACCCCCGGCGAGGCCGACAGCGTGCCGCTCTTCGGCACCCCGTGGCCGATCCGCCGGAGCGAGTTCACCACCATCACCGTACGTCGGGGCGAAGCCGGACCGACCACAGGAGATCACGATGTTCGCACTGCAGATTGACCCGGCCGGTCCGGTTGTCGAGATCGAGCTGCCCGACGATCCGGCGTTGCTTCGGCGGGTCCTGGCGACCCGCCTCGGCGGGAGCCCGGACCGGGGTGTCTACCACCGGCGGGCGCTGATGTGGCTGCACGGCAATACGATCAACGAGGGCCTGCCGCCGAACGTGCTGGCCACCGCGCTGGCCAGCGCCTGGCGCGGGATGGACATCGGGGCAAGCTACTTCCTCCACGGTCGGGTCATCGTCACCGGCGCCGCGGACGGTGATGCCGACCGGCTGGAGGAGGAGCTGGCCGGGCAGGCTCGCGAGGTGGGCCAGGTGGTCGCCGACCTCGCGCGAGTCTGGGCGACCGTTCCCCCGGCGTCCAACGAGGCGGCATGGGCGGAGATCGTCCGTGCCGTCCTGGCGCCCCAGCCGCTGTGACCACGGTCCGGGTCAGGTCGGGCCCCCGGTAGGGACGGACAGCGACAGAGGCCTGGGCGGCTCCCGGAGTGGGAGCTGCCCAGGCCTCTGTGTGTTGGCTGGCGGTCTCAATGCAGCGGCGTGGCCGACTCGGCGGCCGAGGGGCCGACGTGGTCGCGGGCGAGGAGGGCCGCGCGCAGCCACTGGGTCGAGGTGAGCGTGCCGTTCACCTCCGGCCAGTGAGCCCAGTGGACGGGTGAGCCGCCCGCTTGGCAGGTGCGTTCGGGATCGGGGACGTCGAGAAGATGCCCGTTCCGCAGCAGGTCGACCAGCGGGTGGAGGGCCACCCAGTCCGCTTCCTGGTCGGGCGGTATGAGCCAGAGGGTCCCGTCGACACGGGTGTCGTGGAGCACCGGGCCGATCCGGTGGGCGCTCGGTCCGTCGAGCGCGGACTCGAGCAGGGGGAGTCCGATCCCGGAGGGCAGGGAGATCGCGTTCCAGCGGATACCGGTGGGCATCGCAACCAGGCGGTCCGGTTCGGCCAGCCACCGCACGACGGTACGGTCGCGCCGCTGCGCGCCCAGGACGCCGGCCAGCCAGAGGACAGGGGGCATGGCGGCGGCCTGGGCGCGGTCGGGGTGCCGCCGCGGGCGGGGAAGGTCCACCGGGCTACCGCCGGACGGGGGTGGCGAGCACGGTGTACTGCTCGACCGTCTCGAAGGACTGCACGGGGACCACGACGGTGGTCCCCTGCGCGTTCAGATGCAGTATCCGTCCGCCGCCCGGCCGCCAGAGCATGTTGGTAACCTCGCACGGCCAGCCGTCGACGCTGATCCAGGACCCGATGGAGACTTCCTGCTGGCCGACCGGACGGGGGGTGAGCAGGGTGCGGCCGTCGGAGAGGCGGAAGCCGCTGGGCAGCCGATCGGCGACGGTGGCCATGCTGGGTCTGGGCGGGGCCATCACGATTCCGTTCGGTTCGGGTCGGTGGGAGCGACGGGGAGCGGGCATTGCGCCCAGACGGCCTTGCCGACGGGCAGGGGGTGCCAGCCCCAGCGGTCGAGGGTGATGTTGCGGACGAGGCCGAGCCCGAGCCCGCCCTCCTCCTGGCCGGGCTCGGTGGTGTCGACCACCAGGCCGTCCGGGCTGGGGTCGCTGACGGCGACCAGGACGTCGTCTCCCTTGAGGATGAGCAGCAGGCCCATGCCCACCGGCTGGCCCGGGGGCGTGGCGTGCTTGAGGACGTTGGTGACCAGCTCGCTGACCACCACGGCGACGTCGGCGAGGGCGCGCGGGTCGGCCGGCCGGCCCTGGGAGCTCCGGGCCTCGCGGCAGTACTTGACGGCGCGCTTGCGCAGCTCGGGGACGTGCTCGCTGGACAGCTTCTCCACCCGGTGTTCCCAGTGGGCGGGAGCGCAGTAGGTCTGTTCCTTGAGCGGGGCGGGCGTCGTCACGGCGCCTCCTTGCGGTGCGGCCACCCGGCGAAGGCGGCGAAGTGGTCGGCCGTGGCGGGTGGCCGGGGGGGTCGCGGGGGGCGGGGGGCCGGGCCCGCGGGGGCTGCGGCGAACAGGGCGCGGAAGGAGTGCTGGAGGGCGGTGGCCAGGGTGCCGGCGTAGGTGAGGTCGCCGCTGCCGTCGGGGGCGTGGACCCAGCGGACCTTGCGGGTGTCGCTGCCGGGGGCGGGGCATGGCAGGGGCGTGTCGCTGTCGGCGGTCAGGTGGGCGGTCAGCGTCGTGCCCCAGGGCCACGGCCCGTCGGGGGTGTGGAGGACGCCGGCGAGGAGGCGCTCCCAGCTGGTGGTCAGGCACGGCACCCAGAAGCAGATGCTGGTCTCGGTGAGCAGGGTGGGGCCGGGCGCGGCATCGGCGGCAGCGAGCGCTTGGAGGGCTCCGTCGCCGAGGCGGATGTCGGTGCTGATGACGTGCCAGGGGCTGCCTGGCGCGATGCGCAGGGGTGCCAGGCGGTGCGGGACGCGCCAGGCGGCCAGGCAGGCGGCCGGGTCGGCGCTGGTGCGGGCCAGCCAGTCCCGGCCCGGGGTCTCCGGGGCGGGGGTGGCGGGGAGTATCGGGAGGGGGTCGGCTTCGTGGTGGGAGCGGTCGGCCGGTGCGCGCGGCGGCGCGGTGGGCGGGTCCATCAGAGCGGTGATGTGGTTCATCGGGGCTCCAGCCACGTCGTGTGGGCTGCCGGGAGGCAGGCAGGCGCGGACGGACATCGCCTAAAGCGATCATCCGGTCACCTTGAGCTAACACACTCCACTGTGCTCGCTAATTAGCGAGTCGTCAATATCGCGATTCGCTAATTAGCGCCCTATGGTTGGCTCACCGGCCGTCCCACCGGCAGAATGTGACGCACCGTTACCCCGAACGCCGTCGCTGCCGGTTGACACGTCACACTGATCGGGCACCGCGACCAGGAGGAGCAGCAGAGACCGTGGCCACCAGCAGCGAGCCGGACTACCGGCGGATGCGCGTCGGCGGAATCCTCCGCCGACTTCGCGAGCAGTGCGGCATGACCCTGGAGGTCGCCTCCGCAGCGGCCGGGATCAAGATCGACCGCCTCAGCCGACTGGAGCGGGGTGCGGTGAGGATCGACGTCCCCGTGGTTCGGGCGCTGCTCGACGTCTACGGCGTTGACGACCGAAAGGTCCGCGCAGCGCTGGAGGAGACCGTCCGCAGCCTCACCGCGCCGACCTGGTGGCAGTCCTACACCCGGTCCCTGCACATCGCACTGAAGAACCTGCTGGGGCTGGAGGAGACCGCCGGCTCCGTGTGGACGTGGCAGCCGCTGCTGATCCCCGGGCGCCTCCAGGCCGAGGAGTACTCGCGGGTCCTTCTTCACGCCGGGATCGGCATCGTCCACGACGGCCCCGAGCAGGCCGAGACGCTGGTGCAGGTTCGCCAGGAGCGCCAGCGCCGGGTCACCACCCCGCTGACCGCGGTCATCGGGGAGGCCGCGCTGCGCACTCCCGTCGGCGGCGCCGAGGTGATGCGCACGCAGATCCGCCACCTGCTTGCCCAGGACCCTGACCTTGTCACCCTGCTCGTCCTGCCGTCGGAGCGTGGTGCGCACGTCGGCCTCGACAGCGCCTTCTCCGTGCTCGACTTCCCGGACGGGGCCCGGGTGGCCACCGTAGAGACGCTCGCCACGACCCTCTACCTGGACGACGAGGAGTCCTTGGACACCTACGCCAAGGCGATGGTCCAGATCACCGATCTCGCGCTCGACCCGAGCGCGACGCGGAAGTTCCTCGAACAGCTCGTCCGCGCCGCCTGAATCACCCGGCTCCACCTCGAAAGGACCGCCATGTCCCGCACCACCCCTCGTCAGGTTCCGGACGAGTGGACCAAGAGCTCCTACAGCGGTCAGACGGGAGACTGCGTCCGCTGGCGCCGGTCGCGCACCAAGCCGGACCACGTCGAGGTCGGCGACTCGAAGGACCCCGACGGGCCGACCTTGACGCTGCCGGATGAGCAGTGGCAGGCGTTCGTGGACGTCGCGAGGACGTTCGAGGTGTAGCCGCAGCAGCAAGGAATGGACAGCAGGGCGGGGCCGGGTCGATGCGACCCGGCCCCGCCTTCCGTTTTCCGCGACGTGCCTTGGGCCCGGCGCCGTCCGGGGGCCGACGGCGGTACCCGCCGAAGGCGCCCCGCGGCTGGCCGTGGGCGTGAGCATCCGTCATCTCCTCGCTGCGCATGTACCCGCCCAGACAACAGTCCCCGGAAGGGCGAGTCGAGGTCAGATCACCGGACACATCGGGACCGGCGCCGGAATACTGGTGCGCTGTCGAGGCAGCATCAGAGCAGCGGGGAGGTTCGGTGACCGGGGCGCCAGCAGAGGTGGGCAACCCCGCGTTCGTCAGGGCCAGGATCGCGCTGGGACTCAAGACCCAGCAGGACTTCGTCGACGCCTTCGAGGTGCACGCCCAGGAGATCGGCGTGCGGATCGGCATCTCGATCCGGCAGGTGCGGCGGTGGGAGTCCCCGACGCCCGGCTGGCCGAACCGGGACGCCCGCAAGGTCCTGGCGTCGATGTTCCGTTGCCCGGAGGAACAGCGCTCGGCCCAGCGCATCCTGGAGGACCTCGGCTTCGTCCCGCTCCGCCGCCCACCGGGACGCCGACCCGACACGATCAGGAGCACGACGCCACCTCTCTACTACCCGCCCGAGGTCGGCCTCGCCCTGCCGGACCGGCCGGACCGCCTGCTGCCGCACCTTCGGGCCGCACTGGACGAGGCGGGCCGCACCGACAGCGTCCTCGGCCCCCGCGCGGCCCTCCCCCAGGCCCTGGCCATCGTCGGCTCGGTCGAGCGGGCCGCCCGCGAGGCCTCCGGGCGTGCACGCCGGGACCTCCTGGTGCTCAGCGCCCGGGCGGCTGAGTTCACCGCCTGGCTGCACCGCGACTCCGAAGCCGGCCCCGCGCCCACCGCCTTCTGGCACGACCGGGCGATCGAGCTGGCCACCATGGCCGGAGAAGGGCAGCTCCACGGCTACGTCCTGCTGCGCAAGGCCCAAGCCGCCGACGGCGACCCTGCCCGAATGCGGGATCTCGCCCACGCCGCTCACGCCGGGCCGTGGTCGCTGCCGCCGCGGCCCCAGGCGGAGGCCCTCCAGCACGAGGCCCGCGCGCTGGCCCTCACCGGAGTTCGGGGAAAGGCGATCGACCGGCTCCTCGACGAGGCCCGCGAAACCGTCGAAGCGGCACCCCCACCCACCGGCCCGGCCACCTGCACCGGGCCCCTGGGGGAGGGCTACACCCTGGAGCGGCTGATGGTCCAGAGCGCGCTGTGCTACCGGGAAGCCGGACGGCCGGCCCGCTCCGTCGACCTGTTCGGCCGCTACCTGGCGACCGGCCGGTTCGCCCCCCGGGACCGCGCCTTCTTCACCGCCGCCATGTCCGGTGCCCTGGTGGCCACCGGCGAGCCGGACCAAGCCGCCGACGCCGCACTGGCCGCGCTGGAAATCGCTGCCGGTGCGGGCTTCGGCCAGGCCCTCGCCGAACTGCATCGCACCAAGTCGGCCCTGCTGCCCCACGCCCGGCGCCCGGCCGTACGCCAGCTGCTCAGCGCTCTGCGGGAAGTCCGGCCCGCAGCTCGCAGGTAGCCGTCCTCAGCCCGCCCGCGGTGGCGCGACCGGGGAGGCTTCGGCGATCTGCAGGCCCCGGGTGTCGATCACGTACTCGTCCTCGTTGCAGCTGGTGCTGTGCGACAACAGGGCTCCGGTCGGCGCGACGACGCGGTAGAGCCTGCCCGGCGGGCGGCCGGCGACGGCGCCGTCCGCGTAGCGCTGGGCGACCGCCCGGGTGGCGGTCCACGACCAGTCCCTGCGCCGCACGGGCACGCTGCCGCGCCACAGTTCCACCGGCCCGGGCGGCAGCGGAGCCGGTACGCCGTCCCGTGTGTACCCGGCTGCCCGGAACATCTGCCGCCAGCTCTCCCGGGGCAGGCTCCGGTCGGGGAACTCCGCCGCGCTCCAGGCATGCCCGATGTATCGGGCGAGGACCGCAGCGGTGACGGCCCGTCCGAACCAGGCGTCGTGGAGCAGGGCGGGAACGTTGAGGCGCCCGGCCCAGCCGGCCAGGCGCTGCAGGTGCTCGGCGGTCAGGGTGCGCCCGGCCCGGACGGCGGCGGCGACTTCAGCGAAGGCCTCCGCCTCCAGGTCCAGCAGACCGGCCTGGCCGGTCACGGCGCGGCGAGGAACGCGGTGACCTTCTCGATCACCTCGGCCTGCCACGCCTGCGTCTGCGGGTCGAGGTACTGCGGGTCGTCGTGGACGGCGAAACCGTGCTGAGCGCCGTCCAGCTCGATCAGCACGGCGCCCCCGCCGAACGCGGAGAGGTAGCGGCGGGAGGACTCCACCGGCACGAACGTGTCCTTGGTGCCGTGCACCACCAGCGTGGAGGCGAGGATGCGCGGCAGGATCGCCGCCGGGTCGAGGTAGTGGACCTCGTTGAGGAGGGCCCGGCCGAGCCCGAAGGGGCTTCGCTCGGTAAAGCCCCGGCCCTCGAGCTCCCAGGTGGAGGCCTCGTCCAGGTAGTCGGCATCGTCAATGTACGGCCGGCTGGTGATGTAGCGCTGCCGGTAGTCCAGCCTCGGGTTGAGAAGGACCAGCTTGTCCACCGCCGCCGGGTAGCTGGCGGCGACCAGAGCGGCGGCCCCACCGGAGAAAGACGCGGCGATGACGTGAACCGGTCGGTCCACCGGCGACCCGGATTCGGCGCGCAGGTGGTCGGCGGCGGCGCGGATGTCGTTGGCGACGCCCGCCATGGTGATGTCCTGTTCGCGGCCGTCGCTGCTGCCGTGGGCCCGCAGGTCGAAGCGCAGGTTCTCGACCCGGGAGACGGCCAGGGCGTCGGCGAGCCGGGTGAAGAAGGTGCCCTCCTCGCGGGTGACACCCGCGCCGTGTACCAAGACCGCCAGCGCCTGGGGACGTTCGGCGCTGGCGACGGTGCCGCTCAGCCGCGTGCCGTCGAAGGACCGGAACTCCGTATCGCGATCAGCCATGCACTGATGGTAGCCACCGCAGGGCATGCGGATGCCCGCCCTGGAGAGATGCGTTCCCTCCGGGGCGGGCTGTGGGTGGCAGGCACTCGTAGCGGGCGTTCGCGGCACGCGGCCAGCCGGGTTCGGGCTCACTCGGTGAGGGCCTGACGGAGGCTCTCCAGGCAGTCCGGGCACATCGGCGGTTCCGGCGCGGTGCCGGTTCCCGGCCTGCCGCATGGTCCGCCGCCCAGGCCGTCCGGGCCGGGCGCCTGACAGCGCCAGGTCATCGGGGCGGGCTGCGGTGACGGGCGGCGCTGGCGAGCGGGCCGGACGACCTGGTCGAGGACAGCGGTCTCCTTCTCCAGGTACTCCTGGGCGCGGCGGGCCTGGCGCTCGGCCGCGCGCAGGCCGCAGGCGCGGCACTCCTCACCGGAGCCGAGGAGCAGCCCGCGTTCGCAGTCCGGCCGCTCGCACTCCCGGCTGGAGAGGATCGTGGCGAGGTATCCGACCGGTCCTCGGATCTCCCCAGCCTGGATCCGCTCGGGAATCCCGGCCCGCCACCAGCCGGCATTGATCCGGGCAAGGGCGTGTTCGGGAGTGCGGCCCGCCGAGAGCAGGTCGCGGACGGCCCGGCGCAGCGGCGGGACCTTGATGGCCGGGTGCTTGCTGACGCCGAGGGCGTCGACCATCGCGAACACTTCCTCTTCCCGGGGGGCGGGCTTGGAGGCGGTGGTGCGGATCGTCTTGGTGCGGGGCTTCGTGGTTTTGGTCGCGGCTGTGCCGCTGCTCGGGTTCGGCTTGGGGCGCGAGCGTGCGCCGCGGGCCGCGCGCGGCAAACCACCTGTACCTGCCCTACGGGCGTCCGGAAGGGGCTCGCTGCGACTGTTCTCACTACTGCTCTTAATGATGTCCGCGTGGTGTCCCCACCCTTGTCCGTCTGGTGACGCCACCCCTGTCCGCGTGGTGTCTCCACCCATGTCCGTCTGGTGACGCCACCCCCCGGTGAAGGCGGCGAGCTCGCGGTCGTCGCGGGCAGCGGCGCGGGCCCGCCAGAGCCGGGCGTCGAGGAGGAAGTAGGAGGAGGCGACGCGACCGCCGCCGTCCTGGGCGGGGAGGAAGTTGTCCTGCATGACGAGGAGTCCGTCGGCCCGCATCTGGGCCAGGACGTCGGTGACGGCGGTCCGGCCGAGTCCGGTGCAGGCCATCAGCTCCTTCACGGTGGGCGGGCGGTCGGTGATCGCCCGGTTGTGGATGTTCACGAAGGTGGCGATCGCGGCGTAGACGGTCTTGTAGTTCGGCGAGCGTTCGCCGGTGCGGGCGATGCGGGCGTCGAGCTTGACGTAGTCGATGCCCGGTGCGCGCTGGACGCGGGGCACCGGCCGGCCGTCGGGGCCGAGAACGGGTGTGGGCGTCGGGGCGGCGGCCCGCTGCAGGAGTTGCTGGGCCCAGCGTTCGCGGTCGAGGAGTTGGTACAGGTTGGCGTCGGCGACTGTCTCGTAGCCGGGAACGGTCTGGGGGTGGACTGCGAGGATCTGGCGGTCCACCAGGTCGGCGGTGGCTCGGTCGAGGGTCTTGACCGAGCGGCCCATGCAGGCGGCGACAGTCTTGCGGTACGGGAGGAGGGCGTAGCGGGCTTCCGCGGACCAGGCCGCCACGGACTCGGTGGTGAGGGTGATGCGCTCTTCGATCCCGGCGAAGGAGGACAGTGCCATGTAGGCCGCCTTGGTGGTGGGTGCGCAGTCGCCGTCCCTGGCGAGCCGGGCGTCGAACTCGATCCAGTCGAGGCCCTCGCAGACGAGGCAGCCGTCAGGGCCGGTGGAGAGCCCGGTGAAGAAGGTGGTCACCGGGTCACCGCCTGCTGGCCGCGCGCGGAGGTGTAGACGCTGTCGCGGTCAGGGTCCCAGGCGCCCCGGTGGGCTTGGGGGAAGAGGAAGTAGCCGTACGGGTCCTCGATCGGCTGGGCGTCGTCGGCCGGCTGCCCGGCCCGGATGTCGGTGAGGGCGGCGTGGACGGTGCGGGCGACGAGCAGCCACGCCTCCTGGGTGAACGGGTGGGCGGGGCCGAACTCGACGGTGGCGTCGTCGGCGAGGAACCCCGCCCAGGTCCGGGCGATCGCGGTGCGGCCTTCGGCGAGGGCGACGCTGACGGCCGCATAGTCCTGCCGGTACCAGCGCGGGGGCACCGGCGGCTCGGAGGGCTTCGGCGGAAGCGGCGCCGGAGCGGCGGGTCCGGGGGTGGGTGTGGCGAGGCGGAGCGGGCCGGTGGTCGCCGTCCGGCGGCGGTGCAGCGAGCGGATCGCTCGGGTGACGAGGAGCAGGGGCCAGAAAACGGTCAGCGCCACCGCGGCGGCGACGGCCGCCAGGAGGGCGGCGGGTCCCGCAGGGCGCCGGATGCCGCCGATTCCGGTGAGCGCGATGTAGAAGGCGCCGGCCGGGAGGTAGGTGGTTACGGCGACTGCGGCCAGGCAGCTGGGGTCGCCGGGCAACAGGGTCGGCAGCAGGTCCATCAGGGGCTCCTCGGGCTGTGGTGGATCAGTGCCCGAGGTAACCCCGCACTTCTGGACGGACCTCTTGATGATCAAAGTGCGGCAGATAACGACTGCGCAACGCCGCCGATCGAGGGGGTGAGCACTCCTTGATGGCATGTACCGGTGTCCTGTGACAGTGGTTCCTGACCGCGTGCCACTGAACGTTGACGACTGCGTGGTTCGTGACACACAGGTGTGTTGCTTCAACCGGCCAGACGTCGTTGCCCTGGTGGACTTCCTGACCGGCTATCTGGACCGGCCCAGGCATCTTGCCTGAGCGCCGCACAGCGAAGCGCCTCCGCCGATGTCGGCGGAGGCGCTTCGCTGTGGATGGCCGGCCGCTGGCGGTCAGCGGCCGGGGGCCGGTCACAGGAAGGGGTCGGCAACAGTGCGGATCAGCGAGTCAGCCCATCCCAGGGCCATGACCGCGCCGACGGCCAGCAGGGTGACACCACCGAGCATGTACGGGGCTTCTCGGCGAACCATTCCGGTCAAGGCGAACCAGCCGCCGCCCAGAGCAAGGGCCAACCCAACAAGCGTGATCACGAATAGATCCCCTCCTGTGCTTCCGTCCGATGCAGTCAACCATGCCGTTTCCGCCCATCTGTATGCCGGAAACACCTGGCTGATCGAGGCGCTGCTCACCCTTGGGGTTGCCGTTGAGTTCCATCGAGATCCTTGTGTGTCGGCTGGGCGGCGCGGCTGCCGCGCACGAACGGGCCCGCTCGCGGGCCCTATTGCGGGGTCGCGAGGCTTGCCCTTGCGGGCCCGCTTGCATCTGCGGGGAGCGGCCTTGCGGTGCGGGACGGGCCGGTTAGCCCCGCACCGCAAAGGGCGGCCGCGTCCCTCTTCCAGTCGCTGCCCTGCGCGCCGGGGCCCGCACCGCTCGGTACGGTGCCGCATGGCATGGTGGCCGCGCACGGCTTACGGGCGGACGTCTGCGTGGGCCCTGCGTGATGGCGGACCCGGCATCGCCGGCGCGGTCGATGGACGGCCGGGGATGTGGCGCTCTCACTCCGCCCGGGTCCGCGGCACTCGGCTGCGGGGGCGGCTCGCCGGTCGATGGTGGCCATCAAGGTGACCGGAGCTGCTCCCTGACCGGATATCAAGGAGTCCGCTGGACAAGACCGGGTCATCAAGGTGTTTGGGCTGGGCATCAAGGTGTGGCTGACCGTCCTGTGCTGGGATCCGGCCGCTCACCTTGATGCCCTCTACGAACGCCCCGTGAATACCTTGATGCTCCATCAAGGTATTCATCGCATTTCTTGGTGCCCGACCAAAGCAACAGGTCAGAGCGTGATCATCAAGGAGTCCGCGGTTTCCTCCTTCGACAGCATCGGCTGGCGGTCTTGGGGTCCCTGGCGGGCCCTCGCCCTCCCAGCGCGATCTGCCCAGGGCGCCTTTCCCCCCGGTCTCCTTCGGCACCGGGCTGCAGCGCTCCTGCGAGGAGGCATCTGGGCGGCCCTGGCCGCGGGCCCGGTGCTGCTCGCCGCCGCAGTTGCCGTCCCTCGGGTGGCGGGCAGCTCGCACACCGACCCGGCCGCATGGCCGGTCGTGATCGCACGGCCGACAGGCCTTGCGGATCGCTCGTCGAACTATGGCTGTGCTCGGGCGGCACCGCAGTCGAGAAGACGTTGCGGTGCGCGCACGCCGCCGGGCGGGCGCACCTGGCGGGTCGCGGTTGCGGGCCGCGCCCGTGCTGTCGCCCGCTTCCCCGCAAGGCGGGACGTCTCCGCAAGCCGATCCGCAACGCTTCCCGCGAGCGTCCGTGCGGAAGCGCGACGTCGTCTCCGCAAGCGGCGGACGACGGTGTGCGGGCGGTGCGGTACTTCGCGGTGCCGGTGTCGATGGTGCGCTCGGCCGGGTCGGGCGGGGCGCGGGATTCGCCGGTGGTCAGACGGTGCTGGAAGGTACAGGCCGACGGCCTGGCAAGGCCCGCGCTGGGAAGTGGCCGCTGGAGTACCCGCTGCGGCTGACCGCCCCGGCCCGATACGGCCTCAAGGTGCGCCCTGTGAAGGCCATCAAGGAGTCGCAGCCGGGCCCGGCACTGCCATCAAGGCGTCGTCCATACCTTGATGGCCCACCGTGGTCGCCTTGATGGCCAGCCAAGCTCACCTTGATGACGCGACAACGTGCAGGTCAGAGCCTTGACGGCCGCCGTTGCAAAGGCGTTATCCAATGAGCCTTGATCATCAAGGAGTACGTCAAGGAGTGCGGGGTTCCCTCGGTCGACAGCTGATCCACTGACCCTGGAGCCTCCCCGTGAGTCCATTGTTCTCCCGGCGCGACCGCGCGCCGGCCCCTGCCACCGCTGCCTCGGGCGGGGACCTGCGACGCGCCCAGCGCCGCACCCTCGCGATCCGAACCGGCGTCTGGGCGGCGCTGGCGGCCAGCCCCGTCGCCCTGGGACTGTCCTTCGCCGCGCTCCGTGGCGCGGCGGCCGCGCCGATGGCCCCGGCCGTCGCTGCGCCGCCCGCGGTCTCCCCGCCGAGCGGCTACGCCGAGCAGTTCATCGACCTCTGGTTGCGCAGCTCCCAGGACGGTCCGCAGTTGGACGCTCTGCGCACCATGGCACCGAGCGTGGAGCTGCCGCGGCCCGCCTCGGGTGTGCAGGCGACCGTTGAGCGTGTGGTGGCGGTGCGTAGTGCTCCGCTTGGAGTGCGCACCTGGCAGGTGACGGTGGCGGCGACGATGCTCCTGCCGGCAGCGGGCGCGAAGAGCGGTTCCGGTGTGCAGAGCTCTGCGCAGCCGACCGGTTCGGCGCAGAGTCCGGGTTCTGCGCAGGGCGGGGAGGACGCGCAGAACCGGGTGCGGACGGTGCGGTACTTCGCGGTGCCGGTGGAGGTGGTGCGGTCCTCTGGTTCGGGCGGAGCGCCGGACGCGCTGGCGGTCACTGCGGCGCCGGCTCAGGTGGCTGCTCCGGCCGCGCTGTCCGGGGACCCGTCCGCTCCGGTGTACGGGTCGGTCATTGGCGACGGCCCTCTCCAGCAGGCGGTGGCCGGGTACCTGACGGCCTATCTCACGGGGACCGGCGACGCCAGCCGGTACCTGGCCCCCGGGGCGAAGGTCCTCGCACCTGCGGCCTCGTACTCGAAGGTTTCGCTGGCGTCGCTGGGGTCCAGCGGGCCGGTGCCGTCCGTGCCGGCCGACGGCACGGTGATCAGTGTCCAGGCTCAGGTCCTCGCGACCGACACCGCAGGCGCGTGGCCGCTGACCTACCCGCTGCGTCTGCGGGCGCGCGCCGGGCGGTGGGAGGTCGCTTCCCTCGCCCCGGTCCTCTCCTCTCCTTCCTCTTCTTCTTCCGGCTCGGGTACCTCGCCCTCGCCGGCTCCTTCGACTACGGCGGGGGTGCGGTGATGGCTGCTCACGACACGGCTATGGCCGGTGCGGTCCAGAACTTCGGCAACAGCTGGAGCAGCACTTTGCTGGACTGGGTGGCGAACGGTCTGATGATCGCTCTCGGCGGGATCCTGATCATCCACGCGATCCGCAAGATGTCGATCAAGAGCGCGATCGGTGGGGCTGTCGGACTGGTCATCTGCTGGAGCATCTTCGCGGGTCGGTTCGTGATCAGCGACATGTTCCAGACCGAGTACAAGGACCCGGGCAAGACCTCGGTGCAGATCCCCGGTGACCCGAGCATCGGTGCTCCCCCGCTTCCGACGGTTGCCTTCCAGGGCGCGTTGTGAGCGGGGCCGCGCGTCCCAGGATCGGCCGCTCGTACACCCGCGCGCGGAGGCACCCGTGGGTGTTGGGCAAGCTCGGGGACTGGCGGATCCCGATGGGTCCGTACACCCCGCCCCAGCTCGCGGTCGCGGCGATCGGCGCCTTCCTGCTGATCAAGACGGCCACCTGGTGGGCGCCGGTCCTGGGACCGGTTCCGGTCGTGGCCTGGGGGTTCGGCATCTGGGCCGCGCGGCACTCACGGATCGCCGGCCGCTCCCCGGTCGCTGCCCTGGCCGATGCACTGTCCATGGCCGCCGCCCCCAAGCGCGGGCGAATCAACGGCCGGGCCGTGCGCAGCCTTCGCCCGGTGGTCATGACCGGCGCTTTCGGCATCCGGGAAGACGACGACGTCGCACCGCAGAGCGAGTCGGCCGGGGCTCCGACCGAGAGCAGGCCGCCGTCACCGGCCACGCAGCCATCCCCCGCCCCGGCCCGCCGGGCAGGCCCGGCGTCGCAGCCCGCCGCGGCCCGGCCGGGGCCGGCGACGACACCCCTTCAGCAGATGCTCGCCGCCGCAGCGGCGCGTACCGACACCACGTCCACGACGTCCACGAGGGAGGACCGGCCATGAGGGTTGCGATCAGGCACATCCACAACAACCTTGTGTGGGCCGTGTCCGGCACGGTGTGGGCGGTGTGGCGCATCGAGCCGATCGGCAGCCGCTACGCCTCGGCGCTGGAGCGCCAGGAGGTTCTCTCCCGGGTCACCGCCCTGGTCCGTTCCCTGAGCGGGACGGCGCGCCTGTACTCGCTGTGCGCCCGGGTCGAGCCGTGGGAGGTCGCCGCGCGGATGACGGCCGGGGTGGACCTGGACGCCCACCCGGAGGCGGAGGAGATCGCCCGTATCTCGCAGGCAATGCTGGAGGGCAGCGAGATGCACCGGCGGACGCTGTGGCTGGCGGTGCCGCTGAAGGCTCCGGGTCGGGCGGCGCAGTGGGCGCAGGCCCGGGGCGCGATGTGGACCGCGTTCGAGGAGCAGGCCGGGCTTGCGGCCGCTCCGGTGCCCGAGAGCGAGGTGACCCTATATAGGGGAGTGGCCCGGCAGCTGGAGACCGGCTTCGGCGGCGGCCTGCAGATCCGGCCCGCCCGGCCCGCCGAGATCGTGTGGATGCACCAGCACGCGGTGCACCGCGGGCAGGCCGAGCCGCTGCTGGCCGACGCCGAGGTCAGCCGCCAGCGCGGCGGCAAGCTCGTCGGCGCGCAGCTGCGCAGCCCCAGCTACGCGAGTCTGGGCCAGGTCCGGGTGCTGGAGGGCGGCGACGCGGCCGCCCAGGCCGAGGGGCGGGAGCAGGGCGAAGGCCTGTGGGTGGGCGTCCGGCGGTGGCTGGCGAGCCGGTTCGACGGCAGCGCGCTGAGCCGGCTGTGGCTGGAGGTCGAGACCGAGGACGGGATCGGCTACCAGTCGCACATGGGGCTGGAGGAGATCCCGGAGGCGGTGATCGAGTCCAGCGCGGACATCCTCGCGCAGCTGGAGAGGCTGGAGTACCCGGTCGACGCGGTAATCGACCTGACGATCGTGGATTCGGCCAAGGCCCGCCGGCAGATCGCCCGGAAAAAGAAGGAGCTGGTCGACCAGGCCGATCAGTGGGCGGCGCACCCGACCGGCGCGCCCGACACCATCTACGGGGCGGTCGAGACGCTCGGCGAGCAGGAGGCCCGGCTGGGCCGCACCAGCGTGGAGCGCGAGGTGCAGTCCCGCACAGTGCTCACCGTGTGGGGTCCGACCCCGCAGGAGTGCGATGAGCGGGCCCGCAACTTCAAGGCGAGGCTGACCGGCGCGGACTACGGCGTCATCCGGCCGCGGGGCGGGCAGGGGCGCCTGTTCGCGCTCGGTCTGCCCGGCGCCGCCCCGGCGTGGCGGGCCAGGGAGTGCACCCAGTACCAGCTCAGCGAGGACTTCGCGTTGTCGGGCCCTTTGACGAGCGGTGAGATCGGCGACGGCACCGGCAGCATGATCGCCCAGAGCTTGGACGTCGGCACCACCCGGCCGGTGCTGCTCGACCTGGCCGGCGCGCCGCTGCGCGACGCCGCCGCGAGCCTGGCGGTGATCGGCGATCTCGGATCCGGCAAGTCGGTGCTGCTGAAGCGGCTGACGGCCGACGTCGTCGACCGCGGGCACCGGGCCATCGTCATCGACCGAACCCCTCAGCGCGAATGGGCGGACTTCGCCCGCACCGCTGCTCCCGGGCGCAGCCAGGTGATCGACGCCGCGCGCGCCGAGGTCAGCATCGACCCGCTGCGCGTCCTTCCGCCGGCGCAGGGCGAGGCCGCTGCGCTGTCCTATCTGAACCTCCAGCTGTGCCTGGAGCCGATGAGTTTGCAGGGCGCGGCGGTCAGCCGTGCCGTCAAGGCCGCCGCGGCCGCGCCCCGCCCGTACATGGGTCTGGTCCTGGCCGAGCTGGAGGCCATCTCTCAGGAGAGCGGCCCGAGGGGGGACGCGGCCGCCGAGGTGCTGGACCTGCTGCACACCGTCTCGGACCGCCCGCTGGCGGCCATGCTGTTCGATCCGTCCCTGCCTGCTCTGGACCTGGGCAACCTCGCCGGGGACCTGGTCGTCTTCACGACCTCCGGGTTGACGCTGCCTCCGCGCGAGGCCCTGGCCCGGCCGGAGGTGCTGCGCACCCAGCCGCTGGAGGCCCTGATCGGCCGCGCGGTCCTGTACGTGATCGCCGCGATCTCCCGTCACGTGGCGTTCTCCGACCGCACCCGGTTCTGCCCGGTCGTCATGGACGAGTGCTACTGGCTCACCAGCAGCACGGAGGGCCACGCGTTGGTCAAGGAGCTCGCGCACGACGGCCGAAAGCACTGGGCGGGCATGTACTTGGGCGGTCACGACGCGCTCGACCTCGGGGACGAGACCATCCAGGGCCTGATCACCTACCGGCTGCTCGCCCGCACCGGCGATGAGGCGATGGCACGGCGCGGCCTGGCGTTCCTGAACCTGCCCAGCGAGGACGAGTCGCTGGTCCAGCTGGTCACCGGCCTGTCCCCGACCGGAAACCGGCGGCGGGTCGGCGAGATGCTCCTGCACGACGGCCGCGGCCGGATCGGTCAGATCCAGGTGATCGTCCCGCGGATCGCGCGTTACGCGGGGATCTTCACCACCCCGGGCAAGGACACCTCGCTGGCCGGACGCGGCAAGGTGCTGGAGACGGCGGGTGCCCGATGACCCGCGCAATCAGGTGGGCGGACGCGGTCCGCCGGGCTCAGGCCCTGTCTGGCGCGGTCCGGCGGCGGGCGCGCACGGCGGGCGGCTGGCTGGCCGCGTACTGGCCGGGCCGCCGGACGGTCCTGATGACCATCGGGATGACGGTGCTGTTCATGCTCGCCGGTGCCGAGCTCGCGGGGGCCGACGACGGCACCCCCGAGACCGGCGGCATCCTCGCCCCGCTCAACGTCGAGTCCTCCGAAGGCGCTCCGCTCGACTCCTACGACCTGAAGTCAGATCCCGGCGGGGCCACGGACATCCGATCGCACGTGTGCAACCTGCTGATCGGCGGTGGCTTCGCGATCGTGCGGCTGCTGGTCGGCCTGATGTGCTGGACGAGCCACTGGGTGTTCAATTTCCCGGTCGTGTCCACGCTGGTCGAGACCGCCCAGCGGCTCAGCACGGCGTTCTACAGCCTCATGGGCAACGACCTGCGGCTCTACACCCTCTTCCTCTCGGCCGGCTTCGCCGTCGGCCTGATCCTGGTGATGCGGGGAAAGATCGGCCGCGGCTTCGGCGAGATCGCTCTCACCCTGCTCTTCGCCACGACCGTCACCCTGCCCGCGCTCTCCCCCCACTCGATCCTGGGCCCCCAGGGCCCGCTCGCGCAGAGCCAGCTGGCCGCGCACGAAGTCGGCCAGATGACAGCCAACATCAACGGCACCGACCCGGGATGCAGCTCGGACAAGGACAAGGACGACCCGTCGTGCCCGATGCGGGTGATCATGACTCGCACCTTGGTCGTGCAGCCGTTCGAGTTGTTGCAGTACGGCCAGATCCCGCAGAAGGGCAGCTGGCTGGCCGGAACTCACGACCGCTACATCCACGGGCAGATGGCCACCAAGGGCAACTGCGACGACGTGCTGCCGCTTCCCGGCTCGGACGTGGCCTGCGACCACGGGTCCAACGGGTGGGACGCATTGAAGAAGGAGTTGAAGGACGGCCACGGCCAGGAAGGCAAGGACGTCTACAACTTCGCGGTCAATTCCGACTGGGACCGAACCGCCGGAGTGGCCTTGGTACTGCTGGCCGTGCTGATCGTGGCGATCGTCGTGCTGAGCATGGCGCTGGTCCACCTGGGCTGCCAGTTCGCCGACGTGATCGCCGCCACCATGACGCCCGTGGCCCTGATCTGGGCGATGCTGCCCGGCGGCAACAGGAGGGCGGCCTGGCAGTGGAGCGGCGTCTTCATGACCGGAATCGTCACCGAGTTCGCTGTCTCCACGATGCTCCCGATGTTCGCCCTGGGCGCCGACGGCATCCTCAACTCCCCGCAGCAGACCGTCATGATCCAAAGATTGCTGATCCTGGACGGCTTCGCGCTCGTGGTCCTGGTGTCCCACCGCAGGATCTTGGCGGCGGCCGGCCGCGTGGGCGAGCGCTTCGCGACCCGCATGCGCTACGCCAGGATCGGCGGCTCCTCCATGTCCGGCGAGGACGCCCGGCTGGGCCTGGCGATGTCCCAGGCCATGGGCGGGCTCGCGCCCGGCGGCTACGGCGGCGCAGCGGGAGGCCTCGGACTCGGAGTCGGCGGCGGCATGTTCGGCGGCGGCTCCCCCGCGCACGCCGCCCTGATGCGCAAAGCCGGTATCGCTCAGGGGCTCGGTGCGCTCGCCGACCCCGGCCTCGGCCCCATGAGCGCCGGCACGATGCTCGCCGGTACCGCGGGCGAGCTGCGCCGCGGCATGTCGGCCCTCGCGCTGCCCGGCCGTATGGCCCACCAGCTGGTCGTCGGCAACCCGTTGCCGCCGGACAAGCTCGCCAGGCGGATGAAGCCCGAGGGTGGCAAGGGCCCCATGGTCATGGACGAGAACGGCCAGATCCTGCACGATCCGCGCAATGAGGTCACTCCGTTCGGTCACGTCCTGCATAACCGGCTGCTGGGCACCCGGGTCGGCCGCCTGGCCATCTGGGGCGGCCAGGCCGGGAAGTTGGGCTTCGATCTCACTGTCGGCCTGCCCGCGACCTGGGAGCGCGTCAACCGCGCCAATGACCGGATGTGGAACAAGGTCGACGACCAGGTCGCCCACTACACCGAAGTCGCGAAGAGCTGGTGGGGCGACGAGAAGGCGGGCCTCAAGGACTGGTCCAAGGACGTCGTGACAGCCGGGAAGATCGCCAAGGGCGGCTACAACGCCGTCAAGACCGGCTATAACTACGCCTACTACGCCGCAGCGATCGCCGGACGAGTCCACGCTCCCGGTCTCGCCGCCGCCCCGCTGGTCGCCGCCGCCCACCTGCTGCACGGCCAGGACGTCACCGACACCGCTGCCGCGTTTCCCGAACGTCCCCGGCACACCCGCGCCGGCGAGCCCTGGGAGCACGCCCGCGGCCGCGGCGACGACTACCCCTTCTACGAGGCCGGCTCCAACCCCAGTGGAACCGTGCTGCACGCTGGCCGCCCGGCAGACCCGCAGCCTGCCGACGACCCCGCCGCCGACGCGCAGGACTTCAGTTCCGCCGCGGTCGACACCGGTCCGTCCGACCTGCGAGGCGCACTGGGCCCCGGTGCTTTCCCCACGCCCGCTGTGGTGGTGGACGGGACATTGCTGGTGGACACATCCACGGGCGAAATCCTCTCCCAACCCGTCGACGGGCTGTCGGCGGGAGTGGACCCTGCGGTCTTTCGCCGGGTCAGCCCGGAAGTGCTGCGCGAACCGAGCGGGACCTCACTGGAGGCACTGCGCCGCCGCATCGGCTACTCGGAGCCCGGCACGGCCGGGGGACCTGCCGACGACAGGGAAGGTGGGACCGAGCGGTGAAGTCCTTCCGCAAGGCAGGGTGCCTGGGGATGCTGCTGCTGTCGCTGGTCGTCGTGGTGCCCGCGCTTGCCCTGGTCAGCGAGGTGGACCCGGCCGACCCGGGCTCCACCGCGCCGGTGGCGTCGGTCGGGGGGATCCCCGCCCGCATGATGACCGCCTACGTCCGGGCGGCCGGAATGATGTCCACGCTGGTCCCGGGCTGCAGGGGCATGGCCTGGCAGGTGATCGCAGGGATAGGCAAGGTCGAGTCGGACCATGCCGACGGCCACAAGATCGCTGACGACGGACTCATCACGCCGCCGATCATCGGCCTGCGGCTGGACGGCTCGGGCAAGGGCGGGAACACGACGCCAGTTCGCGATTCGGACGGCGGCAGGTGGGATGGCGACACCGAGTTCGACCACGCGGTCGGCCCGATGCAGTTCCTCCCCGCAACCTTCGCCGGGTACGCAGACCGGGTACGCCCCGGCGGCGGCGCCAACCCAAATAACGCGGACGACGAGAGCCTTGCGACTGCCCTCTACCTGTGCGGCGACGGCCGAGACCTGACCGACACCGAGCAGCTCAAGAAGGCCATCTACTCCTACAACTACTCGTCCGCGTATGTGGACGAGGTGATCGGCTGGATCCACCAGTACACCAGCCTCGGCAGCAGCGTCCCGACCGGCGACGTCTCCGACACGGTCAAGCAGGTCATCAACGCCGCTGCCAGCCAGATCGGCGTCGACTACTCCTGGGGCGGCGGTAACGAGCAGGGAAAGTCGTACGGCGTCTGCTGCTCGAAGGGCGGTCAGGACGGCTCCAAGGTCCTGGGGTTCGACTGCTCCGGCCTGATGTTGTTCGCGTTCGGCAAGGTCGGCGTGCACCTGCCGCGCACAGCGGACCAGCAGGCCGGTATCGGCCAGCGAATCCCCGCCTCCGCCGGCATCGCCGCCCTTCAACCAGGCGACATGGTCTTCTTTGGCAACGGCTCGGAGGGGATCTACCACGTCGGCCTCTACATAGGCGGCGGCCAGATGATCAATGCCCCCAAGCCCGGTGACCACGTGAAGCAAGCCGCGGTCTGGACCTATGACTACGCCGGCGGAGCCCGGGTCGTCCAGTGAAGGAATCACCTCAAATCATGTCAAAGCACCCTGTCTTCCTGCCTGCTCTGGGCGCCGCCGTGCTACTGGTGACGGGTCTGGCCCTGCTGGTCCCCGGGACGCCCACCCGCCCCACGGCCGCCGCCCCAGCCGCGACGGCGCCGGCCGCCGAGGAACCCGGCCCCACCGACACCGGCTCTGCGGAGTCGCCCTCCACGGAGCCTCCACCGACCCCCAATACACCTGTTGCGGCCCCAGCCGCCGTCTCCGCGAGCGCGCCGTCGGCAAGCACCCAGCCCACAGCCACCGCCATGCCCTCGGGGATCGCCGCTGCCGGCGACGGCCCCGAGGGGGACGCGGCCGTCCAGGCCGCGTTCACCCGCGACCACCCCAGCGACCTCCCCGCCGCCGACGCCGCCCAGCTCACACACCTGGCCGGCGAGGTATGGACGGCGGAGACCACCGGGACCGGCCGAAGCCGCTGGCCCGGCTACTTCCCCGCCGAACAGAGCCCCGCCGCCTCCTTCTACTACAGCAACGTGCGCATCCAGGCCACCGCCGCCCACACCGAGCAGGACAGGCCGGACCGGGTCCAGGTGGACCTGCTGTGGGTGGGCACCACCCCCGCCGGCTCCTATGGCGACCACCGCCCCGCAACCGTCCACCTCACCCGCACCGCCAGCAACTGGGAGCCGGTCCGATGAACCACCCCGCCCCCGCGAAGCACGACAACAACATCCTGCTCACCGCCCTGCACGCCGCACAGTCGGTGCTCTCCTGGCTGGCCGACGCGGCCGCCTGGTGCGGGGACCACTCCGGGCTGCTCCTGGCGATCCTGGTACTTCCGGCTATCGCCGCGAGGCTGCTCCACCAGTTCCTCACCCGCCGTGCGCTCGCGCTGCGCAGCCGATTCGTCCTGACGCCCAGTCGGAGGTTCGACCCGAGCGCCGAGGACATCTGGCGGCAGACGGCGCTGCTGATGCGCGCGGCCGGCAAGGGCCCGTGGTGGGCGCCGAGAGGGGCCCGCCGGGTCCGCCTCCACCTGCGCGCCGACGGCACTGTCCCCCTGGAGTACGCGATCGAGGGACCGAAGGCCGCCGCGACCCTGCTCAGCGACAGCCGCTTCCAGGAGGTGAACGTCGCTGAAGCCGAGGCCCCGCCGGACCCCGTGGCCGAGCAGGCAGCGAAGGACCTGCGAGACAAGAAGGACAAGGCGCTGCGGAAGCGGCTCAAGGCCGAGGCCAAGCAGCGGCGCGCCGAGGCCAAGGCCGCCAAGGCCCAGGGCCACGAGGTCAACCTGGCGAAGCCGGAGCCGGACGAACGTCTGCACGCCGTACGCGCCGAGTTCATCCTCAAGGGACGTCCCTCCGCCGCGCTGCGCGAGGTCCCCTTGAACCCGGACCCACTGCAGCCGCTGATCGACGCCGTCGCAGACATCCGCTCCGAGAAGGGCGACCTCGCCGAAGTCGTCCTCGACATCCAGTCCATTCCCGCCTGGCAGATGAAGCTGCGCCGCTGGAGGCTGATGCACGAGGCGCACGAGAACAGCCGCAAGGCCGCCCGCAAGGCCGCCCGGAACGCGGCGATCGTCGCCGCCGACGCCGAGGACTCGCTGCGCTACCAGCTCCTCAGCCTCCTCGACCCGAAGTCGAAGTCACCGTCGGCGCGGATGCCCACCCCGCGGCCGCGGGCCGTCGAGCCGGCCGAGGCGCTGGGCCGTCTCCACAGCGACACGGGCCTGGTGCGCATCCAGCTGCTGGTGCGCTGCGCCTCGCAGAGCGAGGGTCGGGCCCGGCAGTTGCTGGAGCGCCTCAGCGCGGGACTCGACGTGTTCGGCCAGGACAGTCGACTCGGCGTGGACGGCCGGTCGTTCCTGAAGTGGAGCTGGGGCGCGAACAGCTGGCACCGGCGGGCCTCCTTCGACCGGAGGTGGACGAGCGGGCAGGTGGCTCCCCGGAAGCCGAACTGGCTGCACGTCGGCGAGTTGGCCGGGCTTCTCAAGCCCCCGACCGCCCACGCGGTCATGCCGATCCTCGCCTCCGAGCTGCCCGACTACGTCCCGGGTGAGCCGCTCGTGCCGCACGGTCGGCTCATCAACTCCGACGGCAGCAGCCGGGTGATCGCCACCCGCGAGGAGGAGTTCCTCTTCTCCATGGCGCTGGGAAAGTCCAACTACGGCAAGACCGAGACCGCGCTCACCCGGGCGATCGCTCTGGCCGCCGCCGGGTTCGGCGTGATGTTCGTGGACCCGCACGGCGACAGCTGGACCACGGCGGCGCCTTACCTGGCGCACCCCGTGTTCGCCGACCGCGTGCGCCGGGTCGACCTGGCGCACGCGGAGCAGCCCGGGGCGGTGCTGCCGTGCTGGAACATCCTGGCGATGGAGCCGGGGCGCAGCGTGAACCGGGTGGTGACGGCGGCGGTGGACGCGTTGGCGACGTCGTTGAGCTGGAGTGATGCGGCGGCGCCGCGTGCGTTGACCATTGTGACGAAGGCGGTGGAGGCGTTGGTGGTGCACAACCAGCGGGCCGTCGAGGCTGGCCGGCCGGACGCTCAGGCGACGTTGCTGCAGGTCCGGACACTGTTGACGGACAAGGAGTGGCGGGACGCGCTGATCAAGCACTTGAGCCCGGAGCAGCGCAAGTGGTGGCGGTCGACGTTCGCGGCCTACCAGGTGGCGGAGGTGCTGGGTCCGGTGCTGAACCCGATCGACCGGTTGGCGGCGAACGAGGTGACGCGGGCGTTTCTGGGGTCGCCGGTGGGAACGTACGACCTGCGGGAGGCCATGGACGGGGGGCACATCGTGTGGTTGTGCCTGGAGGGCACCGGGCCGTCGGACCGGCTGCTGGTCAGCATGATCATGCAGGACCTGCTGCGCGCGGGTCTGTCGCGGCGGGACCTGGAGGAGGACGCGCGTCGGCCGTTCCATGCGTTCGCCGACGAGTTGATCTCGCTGGACCCGGCGGGTGGGCCGACCTTCGCGGCCATCTCCGAGCAGTTGAGGAAGTTCAAGGGCCGCTTGCACGTGATGGCGCAGCTGCTCGGCCGGATCAGCCAGACGACGCGGGAGTCGGTGATGCAGAACTCCAGCGTGGTGAGCACGACGTCGGGCTCGATGACGGCGGTGCGCGCGGTGGCCGACGAGTGGCACGGCGCGGTGTCGCCCGGTCAGATCGCTGATCTTCCCCGGTTCTGGCACTACGTGCAGGTGACCGCGGATGGCAACCGGGTGGGTCCGCTGCGGGTGCAGGGTGTTCAGGTCTCCGAGCTGTTCTCGACGTACTACCGCCCGAAGAAGGTGGCGGGGATGGTCGAGGCGGCGGACAAGCGGATGGGTTCGCGCAGCCTCCGGGAGCTGTTGGACAGGGCGGCGGCTCAGGATGACGTGGTGCTCCAGTTCACGGGCCCCGAGCCGCTCATTGCTGCGGACGGGACACAGCTGCAGGCGGATCGGAAGCAGCCTGCGGACGCGTCGTCGAAGAAGCCTGCGGCGCCTGACGGCGGTGCGCAGAGCGCACCGGTCGCGGCCGGGGCTGGCTGGGCGGGTCGGCAGGGCCGGCGTGGGCCGGGCAGGCCCCAGCGCAAGTAGTCCTGGACGGCCTGCAGGGTGGGCCGAATAGGTGATTTTGGAGACAGTCCTGGGGTCGGGCCGCGTGCGGTTCCAGCCGTCCTTGGGTCGGCCTGAGCAGGCGGTTCGACGGTCCCTGGCCGCACGTTGTCGGGGGAATGGTCCGGTGTCCGCTCTGTTCTGAGTACGTGTACTCAGGACAGAGCGGCTGCTTCAAGCCACGATGGTTGGCTGTCGAAGGGCACGGCGCCCCGAGGTCGGCTACGGCAGAAGCGGGCGCGCTTGAGACAAATGCCGCAACCTGCCTGCCAGCTACAGGAGATGTCGTCTGCCTCGGTCAGCACACACGCAAAATAGCTCTGGGATCTTGGCCGAAACTGGCTTATTGTGACGGAGCGGTACCACTGTGAAGTCAGCGACTTCTCCGTCCCCAGGGGGCCGGTAGGCCGCCTTCACCGCCGCCGGCCGAGCCCGCGAGGGTGACGCCACAGGGGGCCGCGGGGTTAGGGGATGGGGGGCCACTCCACTTGACGAGCGGTCCGCTCGAGATTGGTCCGAGACCGAACAACATCGAGGGGGTTCACGTGGCACGTGCGCTACGACGCAAGGGTCTGGTGTGCATCGCCCTGGTCGCAGGATCCGTGGCGCTGACGGCCTGTTCATCGTCGCCGCACAAGGAGGCGGCACCGTCGAGCCCTTCGACCGCAGCAGCCCCGCCCTCTCCGGCGCCGCCCACGCCTACGGCCGACCCGACGGCTGACGCGAAGACCGCCGCACTGGTGGCCTACCAGGGCATGTGGGACGTAACGGTCAAGGCGTACAACGCTGGCTCACTCGACGGGGTCGACAACCTGGAGACGTACACCCGGGACAAGGCGCTCGCCAACATCAAGATCGCCGTGGCCTACTACACCAAGAACAACCTCGTGGTGAAGGGCCAGCCCAAACTGAACCCGCAGGTTCAGGCTGTGGATCTGGCCTCCATGCCTCCCCGTGTCACGATCCGCGACTGCATCGACAGCACGGACTTCCTGCCTGCCAACAAGACCACCGGCAAGCCCAGCGAGACGGACGGCGTCCACCGGCACGTCTACAACTCCGTGGCGCAGCGCATCGACGGCCAGTGGCTGATTGGCGAGTCGGCGATCGACCGGGAGCAGTCGTGCTGAGACCCGCCCGGGCGGCGGTGGCCGCCGGGGTCCTGTCGGTGGCCGCCGTGATGCTGCCGGCCTCGGCGGCATGGGCTGATGCCGGTACGGGCTGCCCGCCCAACGTGCTCGACTGTGATCTCCACGCGGGTGACGGAACGACGAAGCCCGGCAGCGGAGGAGGCGGTCCGAGCGGCGGTGGCGGAGGCGGCGGAGGCGGAGGAGGCGCACGGTGTGTCATCGACGGCGCCGAGGTCGCCTGCTCCGTCGACAAGTACGGGTGGTTCAACCCGAACGACAGCTGCTACTGGAAGGCCCTGGACCCTCAGCCTCCGGCGGACAGCATCCGTTGGAAGATCGCGGCCGGCACCCCGGCCGACTGGCAGCCCGGCCAGGGGGCGCTGTACAGCCGCACGTGCCTGGCCAAGGGTGCTGAGCTGATGAGCGGTGACATCTACAGTGCCACTCCCCCTCCCGGCTTGGGCGGGATGGTCGACCCGGCTCAGCTGGCGCAGCAGGCCGTCGAGAGCATGCGCCTGACGGGGGCGGACATCGGCATCGCCCCGAAGCCGGGCTCGAAGTCCTTGGTCGGGCTGCCAGTGTGGCTGTGGACCGCTGTCAAAGACACGACTTGGGGCCCGAAGGTGGCCTCGGTGTCAGCAGGTGGCATTACGGTGACCGCGACCGCGCACGTGGACCGCATCATCTGGACCACCGGCGACGGCGCGACAGAAACCTGCCGCAGCCCTGGCAAGCCCTACCTGCCCGAGTACGGCGCCGCGCAGCCCGAGTGCGGCCACACCTACACCAAGGCCGGCCAGTACGAGATCAACGCGACGAGCAAATGGGTCGTCGACTGGACGGCGACCACGGGCCAGGGCGGGCGGATCACCACCGACCGCCAGGCGGCGACTGCGGTGACGATCGCCGAGGCCCAGGCACTGAACACGCAGTAGGCGCGCGCGGCACCGCTACGTCGTCAACTCATCTGACACTTGAAGGTTTTCGAATGGCTTCAACATTGACCAGGCCGCGGCGCGCCCCGGCCGGTGACGCCGCCAAGGACAAGCAGTCCGGGCCGCTGCCCGTGGCAGACCCGGGGCCGCGCCGGAGCCGTCGGCCGGCGCTCATCGCGCTGGGCGTGACCCTGGTCGCCGTCGGCGGCCTGACCTCCGCCTACGTGAACCTCAAGGCCGCCCACCGGGTGGAGGTGATCGCGGTGGCCCACCCCATCCCGGCAGGGAAGGTCATCGCGGCCGACGACCTCAAGTCGGCCTTCGTCATCGCGGACCCCGCCTTGCACCCGGTGCCGGTCTCCCGCGCCCACGACATCCTCGGGAAGGCCGCGGCCGCGGACCTTCCGGCCGGCACGCTCGTCACTGACGCCTCGGTGCGCTCCGGCCAGCCGCTGCGGGCCGGAAAGGACACCGTCGGAGTCCTCACGAAGACAGGCCAGTCGCCTGCCCAATCTCTGCAGGCCGGCGACGAGGTCCAGGTCGTGTCCACTCCTGGGCCCCAGGACGACAAGAGCGCCCCGACCGCACGCCCGTCCACGATCGCCGCCGTCGTGCTCCAGGTCGGTGAACCAGACGCCAACGGAGCACGCGTCGTCGACCTCGCCGTCAGCCCGGTGGACAGTCCGGTCGTCGCGTCGTGGGCGGCCACGGGCCGCATCGCCCTCGTCCTGAAGGCGAGGCCCTGATGCTCGCCGCCCTGGTTTCCGCGAAGTCGTGCGGAGTCACCACCACCGCGCTGGCTCTGGCGCTTTCAAGCCCGAAACGGACGCTGCTGGCCGAGTGCGACCCGGCCGGCGGGACCATCCGAACGGGATACCTTCAGGGGCACACCACTGCCGCGACCGGCCTGCACCGCCTGGCAACCGCCCAGCGGGACGGCACCCTCGCCGAGGTCTTCGAGCAGCACCTCGTGCCGCTCGACCAGGCAGGTCAGCGGCTGCTGCTGCCCGGTCTGACCGATCCGACCCAGACCCCGTCCCTGGCCGGCACCTGGGATCCGCTGCACCGCCTTCTGCGGGTGATGGAGGAGGACGGCTACGACGTCCTGGTCGACGCCGGCCGCGTGGTCGTCGAGTCAGCCACGAGTATCAGCTCCACCTACTCCCCCGCGCCGCTGCTGCGCCGCGCTGACCTGGTCCTGCTCGTGGTCCGCGCCAGCACCCAGTCGGTGGCGACGGCCGCCCCCGTGATCCGGGTGCTGCGCGAGGACCTCGACCGGCAGGGCGCCGGTTCCGGTGCACTGCGGCTCGTGGTGATCGAGGACGGCCCGCTCAAGGCCAGCCAGATCGCAAATGCCTTGAACGTCCCGGTGGTGGCGACCCTTCCTCATGACCTCGCGACTGCCACGGCGCTCGACTCGGGCGGCTCGGTGCGGGGCCGGTTCGAGCTGGCGCCGCTGATCCGAGCTTCGCGCACCGCTCACGAGCAGCTCACCCTCGATGCCACCCGCCGCCGGGTGCAGCTGGCTCCGAGGCCGGCCCAGGAGGTGGCGCGTGTCTGACCTCATCACTCCCTCCGCTGATGTGGAGGAAGGCGGCTCCCGCACGGCCCGGTTCCGCGACGCACTCCTGGCGGGGCAGGCAGGCCAGGGCTGGCGCGTCGTCAGCCCGGCCGCCCCGCAGCAGGCGCCTTCCGCTGCCCCGGTCCGCCCGGGTCCGGTCACTCCCGAGATCCGGCCAGGGCCAGTGGTCGTCACGGACGCCGACGCGCTACCCGTGCCGTACGGGGAGATCGCGAAGCTGAGGTCCCTCGTCGCCGAGCGGCTGGCCGCCGCCACCGCCGAGTCCCCCGGCATGTCCCGGGACGACCGGCTCCAGCTGGGCCAGTCACTGGTCACCAGCGTCGTCAGCGTATGGGCCACCGACTACGCCGCCACCGCGGCCGCCCTCACCACAGCCGGGGAACAGGCCGTCCGCAAGGCAGTCCTCCAGGAGCTCTTCCAGGCCGGACGCCTGCAGCCCCTGCTGGAGGACCCGGACGTCGAGAACATCCTGATCCGCGGCACCGAGGTCCGCGTCGACTACCGCAACCGTGCCTCCCGCGAGGTCGGCCCCGTCGCGGAGTCCGAGGCGGAGCTCATCTCCCTGATCAACCAGGTCGTACGCACGCAGGGGCAGGGCGAGCGCACCCTCACGTCAGCTACTCCCATGCTCAACTCCCGGCTCGCGGACGGCTCTCGGCTCGCGGCGACCGCCTTCATCAGCGACACAACCCACGTCGCGATCCGGCGTCACCGCACCCGCTCCCAGCGGCTGGCCGACCTGCGGGCCTGGGGCACGCTCGATTCCACGCTGGAGGCCTTCCTCGCCGCCACAGTCAGGGCCCGCAAGAACGTGATCATCGCGGGCAGCATGGGCGCGGGCAAGACCAGCCTGATGCGGGCCATGGCGTTGGAAATCCCCCGGAGCGAGCGGATCGGCACCCTGGAGGACAGCTTCGAGCTGTGGCTGCACGAGGATCCCAACGCTCCCGAGGTCGTGGCCCTGGAAGCCCGACTGGGCAACGGAGAGCGCGGCCCCGACGGCCGTCCTATCGGCGAGGTGGCCCTGACCGACCTGTTCGTGCAGTCGCTGCGCATGTCGCTGCGCCGGGTCCTCGTCGGTGAGGTCCGTGGTGCGGAGGCGCTGCCGATGCTGAAGGCCTTCAACAGCGGCGACGGCGGGTCAATGGCGACCATCCACGCAAAGTCGGCGGAGATGACGATCGAGCGGCTGGTCGAGCTCGTCGAGGAGGCCGGTCTCAGCGCCGAGTCCGGTTATCGGAAGATCGCGCTGTCCGTGGACTTCGTCGTCTTCATCCGCCTGGTCGACGAGACAGCCATCGGCGGCAGCCGGCACCGGTTCGTCTCCCACATCGTCGAGATCACCGGGGTCGGCGAACGCGGGATCCCGTCCCGCCAGACGATCTTCGGCCCCCGATACGAGCCGTCCGGCCGCCGGGAGCCCCGGGCCGTGCCGCACATGCTCCCGCAGTGCATCGGCGACCTGGAGCGGGCGGGTCTCGACCGCCGCATCATGCAGCAGCCGTGGGGGGCCTGGGAGAAGTCGCTGCGGACGGTGGCAGAGCTGTGATCATCACCCCTGATGTCCTGGTCGCGGCCGTCGGCGGAACGGTCGCCGTGCTGGGGATCGTGGTGGCCGTGGCAGGTGCAGTGGGCACGAACGCACCCCCCGTGGCCCGCCCCGATGGCCCGCTGAAGCGACGCCTGGCCGCTGCGTCGGCCGGGCTGCGCGGCCGCGGCCGCCTCGTTCTCGCCGCGGCCGCAGTCGCCGGGCTGGCCGTGTGGCTGGTGTCCTCCTGGATGCTCGGTGGCCTGCTGACCGCCGCCGCGGTCATCGGCATGCCGTGGATCCTGCAGCCCGGACGCGGCAGCACCGAGCAGATCAAACGCCTGAAGGCTCTTGAGGAGTGGGTCCGGCGGCTCAGCAACATTCACACCGCCGGCACCAGCCTCGAAGCCGCGGTCACGGCGAGTCTGCGCAGTACCCCGCCGAAGCTGGTCTCCGAGATTTCGCGGCTGACAGCCCGGCTCGGGGCCGGATGGCGGCCGCAGGAGGCCTACCGGGCGTTCGCCGACGAGCTGAACGACGCGACTGCCGACGCCGTCGCCGCGCTGATGATCGGTCATGTCGAGGACCGGGGCGCAGGCCTGGGCCGGGCACTGGAGAAGCTGGCGGACCAGGTGGCCGAGGAAGTACGGATGCGCGAGACCGTGGAAGCCGACCGGGAGAAGCCGAGGGCCAACGCACGGTGGATCGCCCTGATCTGCCTGGGTGTCTTCGGACTGAGCGTCGTCTCCGGCAAGTACGTCGAGCCCTACAGCACGGCCACCGGGCATGTCTTCCTGCTCGCCCTGACAACAGCGTTCGTCCTGGTCCTGATTTGGATGCGCCGCATGTCCCTGGCCAAGCCGGCACCCCGGATCCTCGCGCCCGCAGCCGACCGAGAGGGTGATGACCGGTGATCGCCAACGCACCCGCCATCGCCGCAGGCGCGGTCACCGGCCTGGGCGTGGCCGTCACCGTGGCAGGAGCAACCCGGGCGCGCCCCGATCTCGGGGATGTCCTGCGCCGTATGGACGCGCGCCGCCTGGAGCACCTCGACCCGAAGCCGGTCCGAGCTGCAAGCTCCTTGCTGGAGCGTCTCGGAGGACGCCTGCTCGGCCAGGTCGGCGAGGGCCCCTTCCGAATGCCCCGCCGGGACCTGGAGCTTCTGGGCCGAACCCCTGCGTACCACCTCGGCCAGAAGATCGGCTTCGCCCTGATCGGCCTGCTGTTCCCGGCTCTGGTGCCCGCCGTGATCTCCCTGGCCGGCAGCAGCCTGCCGTTCACGGTGCCCGCTCTGGTCTCGCTCGGGCTCGCGCCGCTGCTGTGGATGGTGCCCGACATGAACGTGAAGGAGGAGGCTGGCGAGGCCCGCCGCCAGTTCAGATACGGGATCGCCTCCTACCTGGAACTCGTGTGTCTCGAACGCGCCGCTGACGCCGGACCGTCAGAAGCCCTGCACAAGGCGGCAGCGATCGGCGACGGTTGGGTCTTCGTCCGTCTGAGGGACGCTCTCACCCGCTCCGAGCTGGGCGGCTTCTCCCCCTGGGAGGGCCTGCGCCAGCTCAGCGACGAACTCGGCGTCCCCGAACTCGGCGCACCCGCGGACATCATGGCCATCGCCGGCGAGGAAGGCGCGTCCGTCTACACCACCCTGGCCGCCCAGGCCGCGAGCCTGCGCGGCACCCTGCTCGCCGAGGAGCAGACCCGCGCGAACATCGTCTCCGAAAAGATGATCGTCCCCGTCACGGCCCTCGTCCTGATCATGGGGCTGTACATCGCCTTCCCCGCCATCACCCAGATCATGGCCGCCTGACCGCGGCCCTCACCCTGCCCTCGAAAGGACCTTCGTCATGCCCGAGTTCTCCGACCCCGTCGCCCAGGCCTTCCAGGTGAAGATGCGCCACCAGTTCTACCGGCTGCGTGCCGCCCGCTCCGCCCGCGCCCGCGGAAGCGACTACGGGGGCATGTCCATCGAGCTCGCGCTGCTCATCGGCGGACTCGTCCTGGCCGCGATCGGCCTGGCCGCCTACATCGGCACGAAGCTGACCGAGAAGGAAGCCGCGATCAAGTAGTCCACCGACCCTTCACCGGTTCCCGCAGGAGAAGTCCATGCTCACACCACGCCCGGCCCCCTGGGCCCGCCGAAGGCCGCGACGCCGCAGGCCCGGCGGGGACCGCGGCGCGGTCAGCCTCGAAGTCGCCATCGTCTTCCCGATCGTCATGCTGGCGATCTTCACGATTATCCAGACCGGTCTCTGGTACCACGCCCGAAGTGTCGCCCTGTCCGCGGCGCAGCGCGGTGTCGAACGCGCGCGTATCCAGGGCGGGACTGTCGGTCAGGGCACCGCCGCCGCCCAGGATTTCCTGTCCCGGGCCGGTTCCTCCATCAGCGACCGGTCCGTGACCGGCAGCGACGGCCCGACCGTGCGCATCGAGGTGAGCGGGACCGTCAGCACTTGGATTCCCGGGCTCAGCCTGCCGGTCCGCCAGCACGCCTCCGCCGCCCGCGAACGGGTGACCGCCCCATGACGCTCACCCAGAGGCTGCTCGCGGCCATGCGACGGCGCGGTGACCGGGGCAGCGCCAGCCTGGAGCTGGCCATCCTCGCCCCCGTGATCTTCGGGATGCTGCTCATCATCGTGGCCGCAGGCCGTGTCCACCTCGCCCACAACGTCGTCGACGACGCCGCGCGCAACGCGGCGCGCGCCGCTTCCCTGGAGCGTGACGGGACGTCCGCCCGTGCCGCAGCCGTGCGCGTGGCCCAGCAGACCTTCCAGGACCAGAACCTCACCTGTTCCGGCCTCACGGTCACCGTTCCCACCACCGGGTTCGCGGCGCCCCTCGGCACGCCCTCCTCCGTCACGGTGAGCGTCCGCTGCACCGTGGCCCTGTCCGACGTCGCGTTCCCAGGCCTGCCCGGCAGCACCACAGCCAGCAGCAGCTTCACGTCGTCGATCGACGCCTACCGCGGAAGGCCCGCAGCATGACGCCCCGGTCCTGGAAACTGCTGTTGCGGCGGATCCTTGCGCGGCGCCGCCCCGAAGGCGACCGGGGCAGCATCTCCCTGTTCGTCGCGATCGTGAGCGTCGTCATCATGCTGCTGATCGCCCTGGTGATCGATGGTGCCGGCAAGCTCCGGGCGCTGAACCACGCCGAAGCAAGCGCGCAGGAGGCCGCCCGTACGGGCGCGCAGGCCGTGGACGCCGGCAAGGCCATCTCGGGCGCCGGTGTCAGCATCGACCGCAATGCCGCGCAGAGCGCGGCCGTCGCCTACCTCCGCAGCGCCGGTGCCGCCGGCACAGTGAGCTGGGGCACCGACGGGTCGATCAACGTCACCGTCACCGAGACCTACCACCCCTTCTTCTGGCCCGGCGACATGACCGTCACCGGGCACGGCAGCGCCACACTGATCGTCCAGGGAGGCTAACCCCCATGCCCCGCCGAACCGTCTCCCGCCTCACGGCCGCCCTACGGGGCCTGCTCTCCCTCGCCGTCCTGGTCGCGTTGCTCGTCGCCGTGCCGGTGCTGCTGTGGCAAACCGGCGCGCTGCCTCACCAGGTTCCGAGCTGGGACGACGTCACCAATGCGCTGACCAGCCCGGACAACGGCAGCCTCTTCATGGGCGCGCTCACCCTGATCGGGTGGGCCGGCTGGCTGTCCTTCGCCTGCTCCACGATCGTCGAGATCACCGCACTCCTGCGGCACCGCCGGGCCCCCCGTGTGCGTGCCCTCGGCGCCACACAGCGCCTTGCGGCGGGACTGGTGGCCGGAGTCGCGATGCTCCTGCCCGCCGGTGCCGCGTTCGCCTCACCCCAGCCGGCTTCCGCCGCGCCCGTCGTCGCCACCTCACCTGCCGCCACCACGGCCCCCGCCTCCGTTCCGGCCCCGACGGCGGCTCCGGACGCCTGGGCTGGTCCGGTCCACCACGTCGTCGCCGGCGACACCCTGTGGGACCTCGCCCAGCACTACCTGACGAACGGCGCCCGGTGGCAAGAGATCGCCGACCTCAACCCGCAGGTCAACACGGCCGACCTTCTACAGCCCGGCATGGTCCTTCGCCTGCCCGCCGATGCGAAGGTGCCCCACCTGGCGCCTGCCGCACCAGCCCCGGATTCCCAGGTTGGCCAGAGCGAGCACACGGTCACGGTCCACAAAGGCGAGACGCTCTCCGGGATCGCCGAACGCGAGCTCGGCGACGCAGGCGCCTACCCACAGTTGTTCGAGGCGACTCGCACGACCGTGCAACCCGACGGCCGCCATCTGTCCGATCCCAACGAGCTGGAGCCCGGGGATGTCATCGTGATCCCGGCCCCCGCCGCGGCGACCGCCACACCCACTGTCCCCACGCCGGTGTCCGCACCGACGCCCGCCCCGGCACCGGTTGAGACTGCCCCAGTCCCCGTCGCTCCGACACCGCCACCGAGCACGCCGTCCCCTGCCCCGAGCCAGCCCGCACCGGCCTCCCCCGAGGCCACCTCCCCGGCAGCACCCACCCCCGCCCCCGAACCGTCTGCGGTCACCCAGGCTTCGGATAGGGACACCACCCAGTCGCCGATCTCCGTTCAGCAGGGCATCGGCGGGGGCGGCGCCCTTCTCGGCGCAGGCGCCCTGGCCGTCCTCGCCTTCCGTCGCCGCGCCCAGCAGCGTGACCGGCGCCCCGGCGAGCAGATCGCCATGCCGCAGGAAACAAGCCAGGCCGAGATGGTGCTCGACCGCACTTCCTCCCCCGTCCTGGTCGACCTGCTCGACCGCGCGCTGCGCACCCTCGCCCACCAGCACCCGCAGGACCTTCCGCAGATCATCGGCGCACGGGTCCAGCAGGACCGGGTGGAGATCCTGGTCGAGGACACCGACGCGCAGGCCCTGTCCCCGTTCACCGACCGGCCCGGCGGCTGGTGGGGAATGCGCGGTGACCGGGCCGTTCTGCTGAGCCGCGACGAGGCCCGCGCCATCCCCGCCCCCTACCCGAGCCTGGCCACCATCGGCACCGCTGAGGACGGCACCCTGCTGCTGTCCGACCTGTGCCACGCCCGTGTGCTACTCCTGGACGGCGATGAACAGCACGTGCGCGAGGTCGCGCGCGCAATCGCGATGGAGGCCGGCACTGCTCTGTGGGCCGACCACATCGAGATCATGACCGCGGGCTTCGGGCTCGAGCTGCAACAGCTCCTCCCCCAGTGCCGAAGCATGTTCGTCCCGCGCCTGGCCGCCGCCACCGCGGATCTTGCCCGGGTGATGGTCGAGGTGCACCAGGCCGAGCACGAGGGCGGCGAGCAGCCGCAACCGTGGATGGTGGTGTGCTCCAGCATCCCGTCGCCAGACGAGCTGTACGAGTTCGCGGACGTCATCGGCAAGGTCCCCGCCGGGGTGCGCGTTGCGGCGGTCCTGCCCGCAGCTGGCCAGGCGCGGGACCTGTTCCCGGACGCCGAGGTCCTGGACGCGAACCTCGTGACACAGCTTCAGTCGCTTGAGTCGCTGGACGCCGAGGTCGTGCTCCAGCGCGTCAGCGATGAGGTCTACCGGCAGCTGACCGCCGGCCTGACCACCGCCGCGCAGGCGGCAACCCCAGCCGAGGGCGCCTGGGCCATGGTCCCGGACCCCGACCGCAAGGTCTTCGGCCCCTCCTCCCTCCAGAAGGGCGGCGCTACGCTCCGCAGCCACCTGTCCCTACTGGACGCCCCTGCCGAGGCGAAGACGACGTCCGAGGACGAGCAACAAGAGAAGAACATGGCGCAGACAGCCGAGGAGAAGGTGCCCGTTGCCACCGTCCCGGTCCAGGCCGACACCGAGCCCCTGGTCCCGGAGACCGCCGAGCCGGTCAAGCCGAACGCCACCGAGCGGCACGAGGAGAGCATGCCAGCCCAAGCCGAAGGCCCGGTGGAGACCCCCGAGGCCCCTGCGGGCGAGGCTCCCGCCGCCGCTGCCCCCCAGCTCACGAAGGTTCCGCCGCGAGTGGGCGTGGTCCGCGAAGGCGATGTTCCCGCTCCGGCCGAGGGCTCCGCTCCGCAGGTGCAGGTACTGGGGCCCCTACGCATCACCGGGATCGGCGATGCGCCGATCCAGCCGAAGCTGGTGTTGCTCGCAGCGCTGCTGCTCTTCAAGTCCGACCGGGGCTACAGCGCGATCGCCAACAACATGGACCCGGTATCGCCGTGGACCCAGTCGACGATGGACACCCACATGTCCCGCCTCCGGCGCCGGCTGGGCGTCGACTCCAACAGCGAGCCGTACCTGCGGCCCAAGCCGAAAGGCGTCGAGCAGTACGCCCTGTCGCCCGAGGTGACCTGCGACTACGCCACCTTCAGCTACCTCGCGCAGCGCGGACTTCCGCACGGGGCGGCCGGAGTCCTGGACCTGGAGGCCGCGCTCGATCTCGTCCGCGGCCGCCCGTTCGGCGGGGCCGGCGCCCACACCTGGGCGGCGCCGCTCGTGCAGACGATGGTCAGCCAGATCGTAGACACCGCCCACGCCGTGGCCACACTGCGCATCCAGGACGAGGTCCTCGACATCGAGGCGGCCCGCCGGGCAGTCGCCGTCGGGCTCGACGTCGAGCCCGCCGCCGAGGTGCTCTACCGGAGCTGGATGCGCATCGAGCACCGGGCAGGCAACCAGGCCGGGGTGCGCAAGGTCATCGACCAGGTCCGGCAGATGACCGTCGACATGGGATGGGACGGAATGCTCCAGGACGAGACGGAACAGCTGATCGCCCGGCTCACCTCCAAGCCCGCCGCCCGGGTCCGCTGACCCACTCACGATCTGGGGCCCGGCCGGTGACCACCGGCCGGGCCCTGTTGCCTCCGCTGGTTCAAGAACTGCGATGAACCACTCCCCCGTCGTTCTGGTCCAAGCCCGCCCTGGGGCTCGCAGCCCGGCCGCTCATCGTTCGCCCGCTGGTGTTCGCGTTCACCGTTTCCGAGGGATGGCGCCGCACCTGCCCGCACTGCGACGCGCCCGTGACCGGGACGGCCGCCCACTGGGACCCCGCGCTGCGCCGCCGGTGCCGGTCGTGCGCTGTTGCAGCTACGCCGCCGACTGCGGCCGCGCGCACAGGAGACGGGCGCGGGCGCCGTCGTCGCCCCCGCCGCCCGGCCGATCGGGCCGGCGGCCGGAGTGCCCGACGGGCCGCGAGTCTGGCCGCCGTCCTGGCCACTCAGGGTTGGGCGGCGCTGTACTGGGGTCTCTTTGCCCAGATTGGCATCGGCATTGCGATGGCCGCGGTCAGGTTCCTGCTGACCTAAGGGCCGTGAGGTGGCACTGGGCCCTGGCTTGATCGTCGGTGCCCTGTTGGTGTCCGCCGCCGCAGGCCGATCAGGCTTCCCGGCTCCTCGCGGCAGCCATCGTCGTTGCCCGTTGCACTGTCCCGGTTCAGTGCGACGACGAGTGCCCGCCCCTGGCTTCCGCCCGCCGGTCTCATCGACCGAGGCGGCGACCGGGCGTCACCGAGCCGGAGGAGGCGTCCTTCCCCGCTCAGATGATCGACTCCGAGCTGTTCCGGCGTCCCAAGCCGAGGTCGTTCGGTTCCAGCGAGAGGAACACGACGGCCGCATCGTGGGGGGCTCCGAGGCTATTCCGCGCATCCCGGATCACGTCCTGGGTCAGCTGCTCACGGTCCGACCGCGGGTCCACGCGGAAACGGGCGGAGGAGGTGACCTGCATCAGCTGGCGAGACAGGTGACCGTCCGGGCCTGGAGCCTCTTCGAACCAGGCGAGCGTGACGGTGCGGAGGTAGTCGACCGGGTCGGACCCCGAGAGTCCGAGGTCGTTCGGTTCCAGTGAGAGGAACACGACGGCCGCGTCGTGGGGGGCTCCGAGGCTATTCCGCGCATCCCGGATCACGTCCTGGGTCAGCTGCTCACGGTCCGACCGCGGGTCCACGCGGAAACGGGGGAAAGAGGTGGCAACCCACTGCCTGGTTGTGTAGCGAGTTGTGCGGCCGTCAGGCATCCGCGTCTGTGTCTGCGTGTCCCATGTAAGGGTGGCAGTGCAGAAGTAGCGGACGGCGTCGGGAACGGAACCGGTCATGCTGCTTGCTCCTTTGTCATCGATGGCGTCAGCTTCCGAACCGGGGCTCGCTGCTGCACGGTGCTGAGCACCGCCTTACCGCAGCTCTGCGTGCGGCGTCGGTGTGGCGGTCGGGTGGAATCGGTGTGGTCGGTAAGCCCCGCCGGCGCGGGTGGGGCAGGAGTCGCCCGGGACCAGGGGCAGGTCACCTGCGAGCTGGGCCTGCCGAATCTCGGAAGGGGTGAGCGGCACACCCCCGACGGCCGTGAACTCCCAAAGCCGGGGGGAGTGCTCGCGCCAACCGTCAGGGTCGATCCGGTAGACGCGTCGGACTACTCCGTCCACGGCCACGATGGCGAACTCAGCCTGCGCCCGTACACCGGCGCCGATGGGCCAGACCCCTCGGTCGCTCGCGTACTGCTCGTACCCGCCGACCTCGCCGAAACTCCCTCGGGGATCGCTCTCGTCGTGCCGCACCCGATCGCGCCGTGAGATGACGACGGCAACTCGCTCGCCCTGGCGAACGGAGCCAAACCGCTTGCGCACGGCAGGGACGCCCACGCCGAGGGCCTGGGCGACGTCCTCCAGGTCGGTTCCGCGGTCGATGAGTCCGAGGGCGGTTTGGTCAGTGCGGTTGGAGAGGTGCCCGGTGGCGTGCTTGAGGACCCGTAGGTAGGCGAGGCGTTCGGGTTCGTCCGCGCTGCTGTCATCCTCCGGGTCGATCGGCCCGTCCACTCTCGGCCCGCCTACAACCCCGGCCAGTTCGCGTGCAAAGGCGGATGTCAGTTCGTCAATGGCCAGCTCAAGGCGCCCCTGTTCGCTCGCGCCCAAGGGCGTGCGCGCTTCATCGTCAGACATGGGATAACCATAGTGATCCCCTCACCTCTCGGGCAACGGGTTTACCCCGGTTATCCCCTCTGACCGAAGGGGTCGTCCTGCACTGCAGGCCAATCACCAGCCCGTCCGGCCTGTCAAGGGATTCCCGTTCCGGCCCGGATTGTCGGTCCCGCCCGACACTCTGGGCCAGCGTGCTTTCGCGATCCGCAGACAGAGGGGTTCGGGTGCCACGGCAGGTGAGCGAGGCGGCCGCCGTCGCCATGATGCTGACAGCGGGCCTGCAACCGCTGGAGCCCCGGCCAGCCAGCGGGGCGAAGCGTGGCGATGCCACTGCCAGGCCTGCGGCAAGGAGGTGGCCCCGCACCTCAGCACGGTCCGGGCCGGGGTCGCCTCACGCGGAGCGCAGTACACAGGATGCCGCTTCTGCGCAGCGGTCAAGCGCGGCCGCCGCCAGAGGGAGGGCACGGCCCAGAAGGCCGACGTGATCCTCGGCCACCTGTCGGTCGGCGATCCCTGGGCCAACGCCGGTCTCGATGTCCTGCTGCTCGGTGAGCTGCTGGCCCGGATCGGCGGCTCCGCGGTCGTGGCGACCGCACCGTCGTTCATGCGCGGCGGCCGGAGTCACCAGTCGCTGATGACCGCGCTGCACGCCGCCGGGTTCGTGCCGATGGCGGGGCACACCGTCGTGGCCGACGCCGCGCTTGTACCCGCGCTCTCCGGTCCGGCCGGCCAGGACCTGATCCGGCGCTACGAGGCGGAAGCGGCCCGCTGACCGTAGCGTGCGCAGCAGCAGTGAAACGGTCCGGCGCCCGAGGGGCCGGACCGTCGTCGTGGTGCGAGGGTCAGACCCCTGCGTTCTCCAGCTGGAGCTGCTCCTGGTCCTCCTGGATGGGGAGCGGGATGAGGTCCTTGAGGTCGTTGTAGTAGCGCTCGACGCTGCGCAGGCTCACCGGCTGGTCGCCCTTGCCCCGCGCCCGGAGGTTGTAGGGGCCCTTGAAGAGGTGGCGGCGGAGTTCTTCGGGCCCTGGGTGGCGCCCGTGCTCAGCGACCAACACGGCGAAGCCGATGGCCCACTTCAAGGGGATGTTCTTGGCGAGCGCTTGGTCCGCCAGTGTGGGGTCGATGGTCGGCAGGTCGTCCTCGCCCGAGTCGGCAGCGGGGGCGGCCCCTTCTGTGCGGGTGGTCTCTGCAAGGACTGCAGAGGTCTCCTGCACCAGCCGCTCGGACTGTCCCGCACCCGCAAGAGCTGTGCGGGAATCGGGGGCGTTCGGCTGCTCGTACGTGACCATCAGGTCCGGTCCCGACTCGGCCCGCACCGCATGCACCGGGGCCGGTGCCGGGCCCGCAAGGCCTTCCGCAGGTGCGCTGACCTGCGAAGACTCGGGATATGCCTGCGCAGGAACCGGGGTTTGCCGACCGAGGCTGCCCGCAACCGCAAAGGCCTCGGCGCCCGGTCCCGCACCCGCAACGGCCTGTCCCGCCGACTCCCGCAAAGCGGCTGGCCGACCGGACGGCGCGCCCGCAACACTCTCGGACTGTGCCCGCATCGGCTCCGTCCGTTCCCCGGCAGTGGGGGACGGTATCTCGCCGTCCGCTGAAGTCAGCTCCTTGCGCGGACCAGCGACCGTCGGCAGCTGGGCCGCGCTCTCCGGAGCCTGCGGCTTCGGCCGGCCGTCGGCGGCTGCGCGTGCGGCGAAGATCCGGTCCATCGGGCGGGTGGCGACGCCGGCGGCCGCGAGGCCGTCTTCGTAGGTGATCTCCATCGGCACACCCAGCTCAAGCAGATCCAGCGGCAAGCGCGCGGCCGCAGGCAGCTTCTTGTTCGGACCAACCGGAGCGTCCTTCAACAGGGTGAGGTAGGCGAGGCGGGCCTGCTCCAGCCGGACCGCATCGTCCACGCTCCGGATCTCCCACAGCTGCATCCGGCGCCACATCGCCCAAGTCTGACGGGGAGCGAGCAGCCAGCGCATCAGCCGGATCTTCTCGATGGTCCGGTCCGAGCTGAGCTTCGCAAGCCGGGCGATCGCGTGCCGCGTCGCCTCAGAAATGATGATGAACAGCACCGGGATGACGGCGTGCATCCCCGTACCCAGCGGGTCGGGCCAGGACGCCGCTGCGTTGAAGGCGATGGTCGCCGCCGTCAGGGCCCAGGCGGTAGGGCGCAGCAGCGGGAAGGGGATGCGGAGCCAGGTGAGGACGAGGTCCAGGGCGAGGAGGACGAGGATGCCGACGTCCACGCCGATCGGGAAGGCGTAGGAAAACGTGCCCATCCCGACGCCGAAGGCCACATGGCGGACGGCCAGGTACGAGCCGGCCAGGCCGATCAGGGCGACAAACGCGGCACCCAACGCGACGAGCAAAATCAGCGCCCGGTGGACCCTGGTCAGGACCGGTCGTGTCACAACTCTTCCCCTCTTGTCTTGCTTGGGTGCTCAAGGGGTGCAGTTTTTCATGCGGGTCGGACGTGGCGCACCGGGCAGACCTGGTCAGCCGCCTTGAAGCCCCAGAAAAACGCCCGCTGAGACGCGGGCTGGGACAGCCCCGTCCCAGCCCGGCGATCCGGTCGGCGGCGGTCCCGACACAGGTGACACAGGTCGAAACAGACATACCAGGGCAGTTCGACGGGGCGGAACACAGCCGTGGCACCGCGCGACACAGCCAAACACACCCTGGTTCGATGGCGGGGAAGCCGCCGGCCGCGCCCGGCCTGCCACTGGTCCCCGCACTCGCCGCGGTTCCGGCCACCCGCCCCGGGAACGATCGAGGGCCCTGGCATCCGCCTGGGCCCTCTCTGCTGTGCTCGTGTGCCTGGCGCGTCAGGCCCGACGGGCTTGGTGTTCGCCGTCACCGCCGGCGCGACGCAGGGGAAGGACGTTGTCTCCTCCGCCGGCCTTCGCGGTGAGGCGGTAGTACGGGCTGCTGTCGCTGACCTTCTCCAGCCAGCCGGAGCGGGTCAGCGCGAGGCGAAGGCGGGAGAAGAGGCTGGGGTTCATGTCGATCTCGGCCGCGAGGTCCTGGCCGGTCGCCATCACGGCGCCGGTGCGCTCGTTCTGCTCAGAGCTGGCGTAGAGAATGACCACGACGCGCTGGTTGGGCGGCAGGTCGGCCGTGCGCTTGAGCATGGCCTTCACGTCCTCGGCGGACCTGATCTGTGCCATGGTCACTCTTCCTCTCCAGCGGCGGCCTTGCGGGGCCGCTTCGGCTTGTCCTTCTGCGGCGGAACGTACGCGGGGATCTCCGGCGGGTTCCAGTCCCTGATGGCTGTGCGCTGCTCGAACGCGCTGCCCTGGTGGGTCAGGTAGGGGGTGACGCGGAAGAAGCGGTTGCGGCCGATCGTCTTCACGTGCAGCAGCAGACGCAGCTTGTTGAGCTTAGCGACATTCCGGCTGAGGGCCTTCGGGTCCATCTTGAGTCGGGCAGCGATCTCGGTGATCGTCAGCTCGACGTGCATGTCCGGGCCCGGGGTATTGGCCAGCCACCAGATCAGCACCCGGGCCTCGCGATCGGTGATCGTCTCGACGGCCTCCGCGATCCCGTTCATCCGGGAGTTGTCCACGGTGCTGTAGCTACCGGCGTACCCGAAGTTCGTCGTCGGGACGACGTTGCCCTCGGCGTCGTAGCGCTTGGGCGACCCGGCTGCTCGCACCATGGGCTCTGCTCCTCACTCCAGCTCAAATCGGGGTGCTTATGGGCGTGACGGTGCAGAACGGCTCAGCAGCACCACCGGTAAATATACTAACAGTGCATGCACTCATGGTGCATTTAGGTTGCTGGGGGCACCACCAATATGACCCATGAGTACATGCACTCAAAGGTCATTTCGGTGATCCCGGGATCACCACTTGGGGATCGCCGGATCACCTCAGGTGATCCCAGGATCACCGAAGAATCAACGTTTCCGCAGGTCAGCGACTTGGATGGGCGCGCACCTCTTGTGTGGTCATTGACGTGAGGAACGCGCACCTCCCTCGGATCTCCGTCTGTGACGTTCACCCGCATGGCTTCCCATGGTCCGGCGTGTCACCCTCTGCGGTGGTCGGCAACGACGCCTCCGGCAGGAGGCCAACCCGTGCCGCTGCCGCTACCCGGCCTGGGCACCATCGCCGACAGCACCACGTGGTCGGCCAGGCTGTACTGCGCCGATCACGAAATCGCGGCTGCCGCCGCGACCGGGCCTTGACGGCCCTTTCCGCGCTCATCCATCACTGGGCGGACACCCGTGCGGTGCTGCGCGGCGGTGCAAGTCGCTTGCAATCGACCGGCCTGGGCGGGCAGTGGCAGCTCCACTGCTGGTGGTCCGGGTGTGTGCAGCGATCTCGTCTAGGTGGGTGGTGACCTGGGTCAGTGCTCGGCCGTGGGCAGGCTGGCGGAGTCGAGGCAGTCCGGTGTGGCAGGTGCCCGGGCCCGGCACGGGCACCTGCCACCGGATCATGTTGGCGGGGGCCAGGCCGGGACGTCGCCGCAGGCTCTCGACCGGGGGATGGTCCAGCGTATCCAAGGCGCTGGCCAGGGTGCGGTAGCGGAGCGCGCCGCGCTCAGCCACCCGATCAGGCCGGGTCCGCGAAGGTCGCCAGGTTGCCGCCCGGGCCCGGCTTCCGGCAGGGCAGGTGCCGCCACCGACCGGGCGAGGAGAACGCGCTGGGCGCCCCGAGGAGCTGGCGGCGGGTCAGGAGACAGTGCCGGCCTGTCCAGTCGACGACCTGTTCGGAGGGCGGGTGGGCAGGCTGCTGATGGACTCATGGTTCATTTTGGGGGACACCAGGATCACCAAAATGAACCATGAGTCCATCCCCGCTGGGCAGTGCAACCTGCCTTCACGTATATGTGACGTGATCCCAAGGTCACGTCACATATACGTGAAGCTCATCAGTGCCCGGGACTACGGCGCAGCACCGCGGGGTCCAGATCGAGCGGGAACGGGCCGGTGAGCTGGGTGGTCTCGCGGCTACTGGGCCGACGGCTGCGTGACGGCGTTGGCCATCGCGGCGGCCAGGGCCTGGGCGCCGCGGTGGGCGCGCTGCCACCAGGCGGCGCCTGGGCGCCGGGCTGCGGATTCGGCGGCGGGTTTCATCGTCGCGGCGAGGCCGGCGAACGCCTTGTGCAGTTGGACTGCCCGGACGGCCCTCCGCGAACCCTGAGCCGGGGTCCGCCGAAGCCAGCCGCCCACCATCGCGTACTCCTACCTGCCCAGTCGTCTACCTGACGCCCTGTTGATACATGCCCGCTGCCCCCGATCGCCAGCGGGCGCCCGACGGGATGGCCGAAATCTGACGACAATTCAGTTTGTCGAAGATCCTTTGACAAAGCAGCTTGTCCGGTCACCGTGCGACAACTAGACTTGTCCGCATGGAGAGTCAACCGGCGAACAGCGCCGAGTACACCGAGCCGCCGGCCGAGGAACTGGACCGGCTGCAGCAGGCCCTTTGGGACGCCGTGTGGTCGACGGCCGAGCGGATCGCCGTCGTGAAGCCCGGCGAGATCGAGGCCCCGGGCAACGACTGGCAGAGCATCCACATGAAGTGGCGCGGGCTGCGGGGCCCGAACCTCGCGGCTCTGCGCGTACTGCGCGAGGTCGCCGCTGCCGTCGACGTGATGGCGGGCGAGGCCGCCCACTGGGCCGGCCGGGACGGGGCGACGTACCCGCAGCTGGGGACGGCGTGGGGCGTCACCCGGCAGGCCGCCCGCAGTCGCTGGCCCAAGGCCGTCAAGGCACCCGCCGTCAAGGGCGAGCGGGTCGAGGTCGAGCTGTTCGGCGGCCGGGCCACCATCAGCTACCTGCCCGACGAGGGCGGTTGGTGGTGGATCGGGACCGGCGCCGACGACGTGTGCGACGAGGCGGAGCAGACCTACGACGGCCAGGCCGAGGCCGCAGGCGCCGCCGGGGCGTTCCTCGCCGCCCACCAGATCCAGCCCTGACCAGCGCACCCACCATCGCGAAGGAGCACCCGATGGACCAGCTCACCGAAGACGCGATCAAGGCGTTCGTCCGCCTGCACAAGACCACCGAGAGCTTGTACGCCGACCCCAACCAGGCCGGGATGGAGGAGGCGTTGAGCAACGCCGCCCGGGAGGCCAACGAGCTGATGCGGAAGGCCGGCCTGCTCGGGAAGCCGGACAGCGTGATCCTCGCCCTGGTCGCCGAGGTGTTCCCCGGGTGGAAGCCGGACGTGCCGCAGGGACCGACGCCGGGGAGCGTGTTCTCCCTGCTGATCCCCAGCGGGCCACTCGACTTCCCCCCGGACGACCCCCGGCTGCAGGCCACCGGGGAGGCCGTCACCGACGCCACCCGCGCCCGAATCCTGCGGTCGGCGCTGATGCAGGCCGGGGTTGGGGAGTTGGGCAAGTGGGACCTGCAGGTGGTCGACAAGCTCGCCGGGACGTTCGACTGGTCCGTGATCGCCGCGGTGGTCAGCTGGATCGAGCGCGCCAAGAACTCCACCCCCACCGCCAACAACTGACCTACCAGGAGGAACAGGCATGACCAGGCACGACTTCACGGACATGGAACAGCTGATCGGCGCGCTGCAGCGGCTGGTGGACGACTTCCCGATGGGCAGCGACAAGGACGGGAGCCTGACCGTGACCGTCAGCGGCGAGACCGGGCACCCGCAGGTGTCGGTCGAGCTGCGGGGGGAGGAGTCCGCCGCCCTCGCCCAGGCGGTGGACCGGATGCGGTTCAACTTCGAGCAGGCCCACCCGGACCGCGCGGGCATCTGCGCGCACTGCCACGGTGGCGGCCGCGCCGACGAGAGCACCGACTGCACCAACTGCGGTGAGCGGATGCGCTGGTGGCAGAGCCCCGACCTGCCCGAGGACCAGGCCCAGCGGCTCGGCTGGTGGAGCTGCGAGAGCTGCGGTCACCGCCTCGCCAACCGCTACGACCAGGAGGCAGCGGTGGAGCTGCTGCCCGGCCACGCCGACGGGGTGAACTGGCGGTGTGTGGTGTGCGAGACCACCAACCCCATCGACAGCCGCGTCTGCGGGTCGTGCGAGCGCGGCCGGCCCCAGCTGGTCGCCGGGCACCGGCAGTACAGCATCACCTGCCCGCACTGCGGATCGGTCGACGTCGAGGAGTTCGGGGAGCCCATCCCGACCACCCACGACGACTACGCGGACTGTGCCCGGTGCCGGACGTGCGGCCAGGAGTGGGGGCTGGACCCGGGGGCCGACGCCTCCTGCACCCAGTGCGGCGGGAGCGGGCGCCCCGGAAACGGCCCCCTGACGAAGAAGGACGAAGCCGGGCAGCGGGTGCTGACCGAGCCGTGCGTCTGCACGGAAGAGGCGTGAGCCCCAGCAGGAGCCGGGCGGAGATCCCGTGGGCCGTGCTGATCGAGCACGGCCCCACCCGGGAGCGCTACGCGGACAAGACGTTCCGGCGCGGCCCCAAGCAGTGCTGGTACTGGACCGCAGCGATCAGCAGCAGCGGGCACGGCAAGCTCCGCGCGGGTCCCAGCCCGGACTCCGAGATCGTCAGCGCGCACGAGTACGGGTACGCGCTGGAGTTCGGGGTGGAGGCGCTGATCTCCACCCCCGGTGATCCGGCACTCCTGCGATGCCCCCAGCTGCCAGAACCCCGGCCACTGGCTCGCCGGGACGCGGCAGGACAACGTGCTCGACTACGTGAGCCGGTCGAGGCTGGCCGGGCACGCGCTGGCCGACACCCGCGGGCCGGCCGGACGGGCGAGGGCGATCCGGGACGCCATCAAGGCGGCGGCCCCGGAGGACGTCGAAGCGGCGATCCGGGCCGCGATCCTCGCCGGGCAGCCGGGCGGCGCCTGGCAGGGCGAGCTGTTCTCGGACGAGCTGTTGTAGCAGCCTGACGCACCGTTGGGCGGCGCGGGCACCGAGCCCGTGCCGCCCAACGGCCCGGACAGTCTGGACCGACCAACAAGGGGAGGACCCACCATGCGAGTCGAGATCACCAGCTTCGGTTACCTGCACGGCTCGACGCCGGAAGCCGAGCGTCCTCCTTGGGTTCGTCACCGGAGGGGTTCGCGACGCGGGTGCGGCCGCCGGCCGGGCCGGTGAGCAGCTTCTCGTCCTTTAGCAGCCCGATGGCGCCGGAGACCGTGGCGTGGCTGACGCCGTACGCGGCGGCGAACGCCCTGACCCAGCGCCACCCCGACCTGAAGATCGAGTTCTACGAACATGTCAAGACCCGCGGCGGCACCCCCGACGTGGCGGGCGTGGTCGGCGGCGGCGGTGGCCGGGGTGTCCTCGATCGCGCGGCGGTGGGCGTCCTCGGGCTCGCGCAGCCGGTTGTAGTGCTGGCGCAGGATCGCTTCCCGTTCGGTGGCGGCTTCGTCGAGCGCGGCCTGGCGGGCGGCGGCGTCCTCGCGCATCCGGCGGCGCAGCTCCTGGTAGGCGCCGTGGTTAGCGAGCGGGTTGCGGGCTGGAGGGACAGTGGGCGATGCGGGACGAGGAGCGGGTCGGTCGTCCGGGTCCTGGTCGTGCTGCGCCGGGGCGGGACCGACGCGGACCTCGATGGCCGTCACGGTGCCTGGCCGCAGCTGCTCGAGGGCAGCCAGGATGCAGCGCACGTTGAGGCGCAGCTGGGCGGCCCAGGTCGGGGAGTCGGCGGTCACGCGCAGTCGGCGGGTGGTCGGGTTGTAGCCGGCGAGGTGCCAGTGGGCGGCGGCGTCGGGGCCGACGATCGTGGGCCAGTGGTCGCGCAGGCCTCCGCCGGCGGTGCCGAGGGTCCAGCCGTGGGCGGCGACCAGGGCGAGGAACACGTCCGCGATCGGCTCGGGTTCGCGCGGACCGCGCCGCAGTGCCGACGTGGTCTGCCGGGTGGTGCGCTGGGCGGCGGGTGCGTTGCCGTTGGTGCGGGTGGCCTGGCGGGCGGCGCGCAGGGCGGTGCGGGCGAGGTCGGCCCCGGTGGTCGCGGTCATCAGCGGCTCCCGACGAGTTCGCGCTCACGGCGGCGGGCGGCCAGCTGCTCGCGCAGGCTGATGCCCTCGGAGCGGTCCACGGTCATCCAGGCTGGGACCGTGACCGGGGGCAGCTCTGCGCCGTCGATCGCCCGGGGGATCTTGGGCAGGGCGGGCTGGTCCAGCAGCGGCGCGCACAGGCCGCACGGCAGCTCGGTTCGCACGTGCCGGTCGCAGTAGGCCGGTCGCTGCTCCTCGGCCTGGTCGACAGGGCCGTGGGTGTCCGCCGGCGTCGGGGTCGTGGCGGCGCCGGACTGGGTGCGGGCCTGGGCCTGCTCCCGCTCGGCCTGGCGGCGCTTCGCGTGCCGGTGCTGGGCGCCCTCGAGGTGGTACGCGCAGGTCTGGCAGTCGCGGCCGAGTTCCACGTCCGTGCCGGACTCGCAGCTGGGCAGGTGGCAGCCGCGCCGGACCAGGCCGCGGTTGCGCCCGGGGACGGCGAGCCAGGCGTACGGGTCACGGATCTCGTCGCGCTCCAGGACGTACCGGCGCTCCAACCGCTGGGCGACCCGCTCAACGTCGCCGCCCTCCTCGCGGATCGCCTGCCCGATCGCCCGGGCCACCTCCCGCTGCTGCCAGCGGTTCATCCGGTTCACCAGGTCCGGCACCAGACGCAGGACCTGGTGAACCTCGGCGCTGACCGTCATCGGCGGCAACGCCCCGATCTTCGGGTTGGTCATGGTCGCGCCGGGGGTCTTCGGCGGTTCCGGCGAAGCCGCGATCCGGGCAGCCACGACGTCGGTCTGCCTGGCGACGGCGGGCACCAACTCGACCGCCGGGGTGGCCACGGCCTCGCGTACGCGCGTGTCGCACGGTACGGACGTTGCGGCTTCGCCGGAACCGCAACCGACAACGGCGGGAGTGGGCTTGTTCACAAGAGCTTGATCAAGAGAGCTTGATTGTGGAGCCGAAACGAGGGGGGAGGGTGGAATCAGATCGAGGGGGGTCTCCACCGGCTCCACAAGGGAGAACAGGTCGAGCTGCCCGACGCAGACAGCCGCCCCTTCGGCCTCCTCGATGTCGGCCGGCTCCGCCAGCGGGCGGGCCTGCTGGGGCTGCGCGAACAGCGCCTCCTGCGTCACCACGCCGACCAGCGGGACGGGGTGCACGGTGTACCGGTACGCCCCGCCGCTCTCCCCCTTCCGGCTGACCCAGCCCTCCGCCACCAGCTGCGCCGCGACCACGCGGGCGGTCTCGGCCCGCAGACCGCACAGCACGGCCAGCTGCTTCGCCGACGTCGTTGTCTCCAGGTGCTCCCGGTAGGCCAGCGCGCAGTAGACCTTGAACCGGGTGCCGGACAGCAGGTTTCGGGCGACCGCGGAGATCCATACCGCGCGCACGTCCCGGCCGGCCTGCTCGACCCGGCGGGCGATCGTGCCGCCCTGACGGTGCTCGCACTCCACCAGGACGCCCTCGACCTTGCGCAGCAGCGCGGCCACGGTCCGCTCGTGCAGGCCCAGCCCGGTGGCGATCGTCGCGTTCGAGGCCCAGCAGTACCCGGCCTTGCTACGGCAGTAGTCGCCCACCACGGTCACAGCCCGGATCTGGTCCCCGGTGAACTGGGCGAGCCAGGCGACCGGGAAGCGTGTGCCGAACTCGTTCTCCGTGCCGTCGGCTTCATCGGTGTGCGAGGGAGACGCGGTCTCCGCCGCCCCGCCGGACCGTTGGCCGGGAACGAGCGGCACGGCCGGAAGTTCATGGTTCGGACACGATCGTGTGACACCCGGAGCATCACCCGAACGAGTGATGTGTATCACATTGTCGACAGCTTGCGCGGCGGACGCGAGAACCGGTCCGCCAACCGGTCCGCCAACAAATGCCAAGGCAGGACGGGGGGAGGAGATCTCTCCCCCCTCCCCGATCTCATCGTCCGAGCTCAAACCGGGGACACCACCGCCGACGACGGGGACACGGCGGGACTGGAAAGGCCCGCTGACCTGCGCCAAAATGACAAAGCTCCCTACGGATACGTGGGGACGCAACGGCGCCCCCACGGGGGTGTTGCTAAGAAGCACCCCCTGTGGGTGTGGACAAAGCCCCCTCCGGGGGGCGCAGAACTCCCTCCTCTCGGTCTCGTCTCGATCTCGTCGTTGCGGGTCGTGCGTTGGTGGATCTGGTTGCAGCCGAGGCCCCGGCAAGGGCCCCCGACTGCGGTACTGCGACCGGTTGGAAGACCGGTGGTGGTGTGACGGCTCCTGGCAAGGGAGCCGGTGGTGCGTCCCTTCTCGGGGTCGTGCGTGGTTCGCGCAGAACCGGTAGTGCCGCTGGTGGTCGGTTGGTAGCCGATCTCCAGCAAGCCCGCTCAAGGGTTGGTAGCCCGAGAGCAGGGTGAAGCAGGTAGGCCGCAGTGAATCGGGGTGGTAAGTCCCGAGGAACGGCCGGCGGAGTTCAGACCCCTGGTAAGGTCCGGGCCCCGCCCTAGATGGCTAGGTCACAGCACACCCCCACACGGGGGCAGCGGGCCCGGCCGCATACAACGACGACGGCACCCCACCGGAGCGAGACCCGGGAACTCCCGGTCGACTCCACGGCGGGGTGCCGCGCTCATGAGGGGGTGCCGCTGCGGGTACCCTGCATCACGTCACCACCTCCTACGTGGCTGACCGGGACGGGCCCCTGGCCGGGCGCCGCTCCACTTGAACGCCGTCCGGACCCTCGGGTCCGGGCGGCGAAGTAGTTTTGGATCACTGTCGGGGCAAGCGTACCCTCGGGGGCAATGCGCGGAGTAGCCGTCAGTTCACGGTGTTGCGCTGTCAGGTTGAGGCCGCGTTCGCTGCCCATGAGGCTTCTGTTTTCACGGTTCGGAGGGCATTCAGGATGCCCTCCGACGTCCAGTGGCCAGCTGCTCCGGGCCGAGTGGCGAGGTAGCTGGCGGAACGTTCCAGGGACCAGCCGTGGGCCTCAGCGAGGCCGGCGGCGATGTTCGCTAGGTATCCGTTGGCAGGGGAATTAAGTTCGGCGTCGCTGAGCCGCCAAGGCGCGGTGAAGGTGAAGGCGGGGATTCCGTCGATTGCTCCGGGACAGACTAGGGTCTCGTACCGGCCGGGCCCGAGCTGGTCGTGTCCGGAGACGAGCGCCTTGCTGAGGTCAAGATCCGCTCCAGGTTCCCGATGCATTTCCTGGGCTGCGATATCGGAAAACTGTTGCTGGGTGACGAGGTAAGCCCGTGCAGGCATTTCGCCAGCCTCCGCCGGATCGTAGAAGCCCATGCCGCCGGTCCACACACGTGAGGTCAGCGCGAAGTAGAGCAGGCCGGGCAGCACGACGGGGATTTGCCGCTTCGGCAGCCGACGGTCACGGCAACCCGGGTAAGTCCGCGCTCCGCCCGGAGGTCGGCCACCCGCGATGTAGTACGCCAGTCGATCGGCGTGCAAGTTGGACCCGTACGCCGCATACCAGACCAGGTCCCCCAGGCCGACATCCTTGGCCAGGGGTTCGGCTCGGCGGACCTCGCTGCCCACGGCCTGCTGGGTACCACCGATCTGGTGTGGCGGTAGATGTCGAAGGACCTTGCCATCGGTAGCCATCAAACCTCCATTTCGTACACGAGCAGGTGACGGTCGCCGGGGGCGATGGTGACCATGACTCGAACCGGGCTCTCAGTTCCATGGCCAATGCGGACATGCTGGATTACGGGAGTGCCTACCGGGAGCTGGAGAATCTCGGTTTCCTCAGGAGAGGGCATCCGCGTGCTGATTTCGTCGCGGATGCTGGTCTGGGGGTAACCGATGTGGCGTAGTACGCCGCCGGGGACCGAGACCTCCCGGTCCCCGTCCAGCAACGTCCCCCGGGCAATGGTGCCGGGAAAATAACTGGTCGAAAGCTGGTACGGCTCGTTGTCCACCCAGCGGACACGGGCCCGCCTGACAACTTCGTCGCCGGGCATGATGCGCAGCCACTCCGCTATCTGTGGCTCAGCCGGCTCCACCGTTCGGACGATCGTCTCACGAGGCTCACGGCCAGCGTTCTTGATCGCGGTTGCCCAGTCATCCAGCGTGTGGGAGTCGCGGCGGCGGCCGCGCTCGAACTCGCTCAGGTCCCAGGTGATGCGACGGACAGCTCGCACCCGTCGACGGCCGCCCTGCTCGCCGATGACGAGACCCTCCGATTTGAGGATGTCCGTGGCCGCGGTTGCCGTCTTTCGGGAGACATTGAACGTGTCCGCGAGCTCCCGGCCAGTGGGTAGCACCTGGCCGGGCCTCAGCGTGCCTGAGCGGATCTGCTTGCGCAGGGCGTCGGCGATGCCCCGGGCAGTACCCCGGCTCGTCTGATCTGTCGCAGTCATAGGCATACGGTACCTGATGAACCATAACTTTGGTACCCAACTCGCCGGACTTAGATGGTCCCTCAGTGCTCTTGCCGCACTCCGGGGGCATGCTCGCCGCCGACGCGACGCGGCCCGCTGGCGACGAAGAGGCTGGTGGTGTCCCGGGGCTGCTGGATCGGGCCCGGTTGCGACGGCATTGGTTTGCGGCCGCAGGGAGAAGGTCTTGTCACCCCACTGGCAGAGACTTTAGTTCCCAGTCAGAAAACTTGAGTACCAAACAGCTTGACGGCACGTCACCGAATGCGTACGGTTCTGAACGTCGCCAAGACTTGGGTACCAAAGTCAGGGTCTTTGGTGGTGAACAAGTGCACACCAGCAAACCAGCGGTGTCACCCGCCTTCGGGCGATGGCGAAAAGTCACCTCGGTGACAGGGGTCGAGCCCGTAGCTCCCCCACGTCGGACGCCTACATAGCAATACCGAAGGACCTGAGCAGCGTGCTGCGCTGCCTGTCCGCCAGGACTCCGACCGATCGGGTTGGGCCTGACGGGCAGAGAGAGCAGCACCTCCGCTCCGCCCGGATTCCCCCTTCTCCCGCCAGGAGGCCCCGATGCCCGCTCGCACCCGCACCAAGCGCCGCAGCTTCCTCCCCCCGCTGAAGCTCTCGACCCTGCTCCCCAGCCACTACACCCTGCGCCCGGACGAGGTGAACACCGTGGTCTGCCCCGACTGCCAGACCTGGCAGCGGATCATGGGCGACAAGACACTCACCATCCGCGACCACTACTCCACCGACCTGTCCGGCGCCGAGCTGGAGGCCGGCCAGCGAGACACCCGCTGCCCTTCCGCCCGCCGGATCGTCGAGATCGACGTCCTGGTGGCGCACTGGGCGAAGCAGGTCGAGGAGGGAAGCACCCAGGTCGCCGCCCGCCGGCCGACCACCGTCCTGCGCAAGGTCAAGGCCCCGGCGCCCCATGCGGTGCTCCACATCGCGCAGGGTCGCCCGGCCGAGCCCACCGTCTCCGCCAAGCAGGCCGCGCGGAAGCGCGCCCGGGGCTGGGAGGCCGTCCGCGTCGGTGTACTCGTCACGGACGCCCTGCGGGAGCAGCCACTGTACGGAGCGCAGGGCCCGCTCTTCTCGCTGCGCCTGCCCGACGGCATCTCCACCGAGCCGCCCCGGAAGCACCGGAAGCGCAGCCGCCTCGCCGCCTGACCCACACCATCCGTACGAACCACCACGGCCGCCGCCGACCCCGAGCACTACGGGGTGGGCGGCGGCCGTTGCCTTGCCCGCACAGTACCCCGCCCAGCGAGACCGTCCCTGAGGAGATCGTGATGCCCGAAGCCCCCAGCCCCCTCGCCGACGCTTACACCTGGTACGCGACCACCCTGCGCGACCTCGTGCGGGACCTGCTGGACGACGCCGGCCTGGACACCGACAGCGACACCGTCGAGGACCTGTGCGGTGACCTGTGGTTGCACGCGGCGGAGCTCTCCGCCTCCCGCAGCCTCTCCTTCACCGAGCTCCTGGACACGCTGGACGTGAACGCCGAGATCCTCGTGGGCCGCCTCCACTATCAGCCGCCGGTGACCGCCACGGGCCGGCTCGACACCGCGGCCGACACCATTGACGTCGCCGAGCTCGCCACCAACGCGATCGTCGGCGGAGAACACAGGCCGTTCCCCCGCGCGCGGCCCCGCGGCTTCGAGCGCCCTCGCACGCTCAGCCCTGCAGCCTGACCCACCACCAGCACGAACCGCCCCGACCGCTGCCCCCGACCCCGCGGGGTGGGCGGCGCCGTGGCCGCGCGTACAGCAGCCACGTTCCCTCTTCAATCCGGGAGTAGCTGATGCGTATCCACCTGGTCGCCTACCTGGCCCGTACCAGCGACGGCGACGGCGCGGAGCAGAGCGTGGCCCGCGTCCCTTCGGGACGGGCCCGCCCGTCCTGGCACGAGTGCGCGGACGTTGTCCCCGGATTCCTCATCGGGCAGTACCTCGGCCTGGCACCCGAGTCCGAGGAGACGTGGTCCGAGCGCCGATCCGACTGACCAACAGCAGCACGAACATTCACGGCCGCCGCCGACCCGACTCCGGGTGGGCGACGGCCGTGGCTGCTCGTACCGCAGCCACAACGAAGAACGGCCCCGAGGTTGCGCCCCCGAGGCCGTCGCCGGTCGCACCACCCACCGCAGTAGACGAGAGGAAACGACCGTGGCACCCATTCTGGCACTCTCCGTGGACACCACCCAGGCGGGCAGCGGCACCATCGACGACCTCTACGCCCGCTACTCGTGCCGCCTGATGGCGGCCGCGACCGAGCGGCTCGCCGAGATCAGCCCCTCGGCCGTCGAGCTCGACGAGGACGTCACCCAGGACGTCTGGACCCACGTCCTCGAGCACGGTCTGCCCGACGAACTGCGCGGCCTTGAGGCCCTGCTGGCGCTCCTCGACCACGCGGTCGACCAGGTCCGCCGCGGACGCCGAGAGTTCGCGGCCGGCGTCGCCCTCCCCGCGCGGCGCACCGCCGACCCGGTCGACCTGGAGGCCCTCGCGGACACCGTCCGCGTCCCGCACGCCCCGACTCGCCCGGCGATCACGAGCCTGGCGTTCGACGGCCTCCTCCGCACGCTCCCCCTGGCCGGGTGACCCATGGACCCGATCCAGGCCGCCGCCGAGCTCCAGCGTCAGATCGCTGCCCAGCAAGCCGCCCTGGAGGCGCAGCGTGCCGCGGAGCGGCAGCTCGCCGAGCAGCTGCGGCAGCAGCAGGGAGGTTCACAGTGAGCACCGACCCGGTCGTCTGTCGCAGTTTTGCTGGCGGCACCCCCGTTCCCGCCCCGCCCACGCCCGCGACCCCCGCGCCCGGCTCTGGCGGTGGCCGGTGAGCAGCCCCGAGGACCAGGCCTGGACCCAGCGCCAGATGGACGAACTGCTGCGCCGGGCCCGCGAGATGCACGCCCGGGCCCAGGCCGAGAAGGCCGGCGGCCAGCAGCAGTAACAGCAGTCACGACACGAGAGAGGACCGCCAGTGATGACGAACGAGGAGTACGACGCCTGGCAGGCCGGGCTGGAGCAGATGCACCGCGACTACGAGGCCGCCGACCAGGCCGAGTACGTGGCCTGGCTGGACGAGCTCGACGCCCCAGGGCCCGCAGGCCGGTCAGGCGGTGGGGCAGTGAGCAGCCAGCACCTGGGCGACGCCGAGCTGGCGCGCCGGATGGAGTCGATCCGCCAGGCGGCCGAGGCCGCCGAGCGGGCCCGCCAGCAGGCCGATCAGCTCCGCCAGCAGCAGGCGGGGGGCCGGTGATGGGACGCCTCCGCGCCTTCTTCGGCATCGCCGAGTCCTCTGGCTCCAGCAGCTCCGGGTCCTCCGGGACGACGACCCGCACCAGCGGGATGTCGACCGGCGGCTGGCACACCTACGACGAGGCGACTGCCCGCCGCCACCACCGCGAGGCGCAGGTCTCGCTCCCGGCCGCCGAGTACAACCCGGACGGCACCCGCAAGCTCAGCCCGCGCCCCGACCCGCAGCACGTCAACCGCTCGTTCTGGAGGAGCTGACCATGGCGACGGTCACCATTCAGCTCGCCAACCAGGCCGACGAGGCGCTGCGCCGGATGCGCGAGGACCAGGCCCGCCGGGACGCCGCGAAGGCCGGCGGTTCCGGGTCCGGCTCCGGCAAGTAGCCGCCCTCTCTCATCCCTTTCTCCGCAGCACGGTCTCCCGCCGCCTGCCTCTCGGAACCGTCCTGGCATGCCCATGCCGGGACGGGCGCCGGGAGTGGTGCGGCGGGCCCCGCCAGGGCCCCGCCACCAACCCCGTTCCCGCCCCGCCCGATCCAGGAGGCACCCGCATGTCCCACACGCTGACCAGCCGCCGCCCGGCCGCCGTCCCGACCAGCGGCGCCGCCGCGCTGGCCCGACACATCGTCCGCGCCACCGCCACGACCGCCCCGCAGACCTGGGCCGGCTCGGCGCAGCGGTTCGCCGCCGAGGTCGCGGCGCTGACCGGCACCGACCCGGGGATGTGGCTGGAGAGCGACCTCGACGGCAGCGAGACCCGCCGCCTGCTGGCCCAGAGTGCGGACGCGATCGTGCGCACCGACGCCTCGATCGAGGTGGTCCTCCCGGCCGAGGTCGGCGACGACTTCGCGGAACTGGAGGCGGAGATCGCCAACGAGGCCGCCGCCGACGCCGCCCTCGAGGCCGCGACCACCGCCCGGGCCCGGGTCACCGCGAACGCCGACCGACGCGATCGGGCCCGTGAGCTCGCCCTGGAGGAGTACACCGCCGCCGAGCTCGCCGCCTTCGGCGACGACCCGCTGGACGCCTGGAGCCGCCACGAGCGCGAGCAGGTCAAGACGTGGTCGCCGTTCCGCAACGGTCGCCGCTGGAGCGAGACCCCGCGGGCCCTCTCCGGGCCGCGGCCGGTCCGCGACTAGCCGCCCCGGCACCGCCAGCTCCACCCGTCGCCCGCCCCGGGCCCACGCCTCACCAGCCTGCCGTCCAGTCCCGCCGCCGGCGGCGCGAACCGCACCACCCCAGCACGGCCGCTCCGGCCGCGTACTTCCGGATGCCGTCCGGCTGCGGACCACCACGATCCGTCAGGAGACCTCCATGGGCACGAACCACCCCGGCGCCGGCCGCATCCCCGGCGCCCTCATCCAGACCGGCGGTACCCGCACCGGCCAGGGCCCCGTCGTCAACAGCATCAACGGCACCGTGTGGGGCGTCGGCCTGGTCGTCCAGTGCGGCGAGCTGAACACGGTGACCGGCGTCGAGGACGCCGCCGCCGACTCGGCGCCCGGGACCGGCCAGGGCCCCCAGTCCCGCTGAACCGTTTCCCGCCCAGGCCCGGCCACCGGCCCGCGCCCGGCACACCCGTCGACTCCCAAAAAAGGGGGGAGCACCATGCACCACCACCAGCAGTTGATCCTCTGCTTCTTCGTCGGCACCACGGCCGTCCCGGTCCTGGCGCTGTTGCTCTGGTCCCTCAAGCAGTACCGCAAGAAGGCCGAGGCCCGGGCCTCGGCCGAGGAGACCGACGCCACGCTCGGGCGCTGGAGCGCCCGGAACACGGACCCGGCGGCGTTCATGGCCGAGCGGATCCGCAGGGCGGCGGGCAGCGATGTCTGACACCACCACGGGAACGAGCACGTTCGACCTGTTCGCCGCCACCGCCGGGCCGGGCAGCGCGGGCGGTATGGAGATCATCGACGCCGAGATCGTCGAGGACGACGCGCCGCCCGCCGGAGGGGCCGGGCAGCCGCCGTACGGGGGACAGCGGATCCACACTCCGCCCCCGCCGCCCGCTCCGCCCGCCTCGCCGGCCGCCGAGCCGGACTGGGCGCAGTACGCGGCCGCCGCCGCGGCCGCGGTGGCGGCCCACTACCAGGCCCCGCCTCCGCACGTGCCGATCCCGCCGCAGTACAGCTACCCCGACCCGGGCTCGGTGGTGCCCGTGGAGGTCGTGGCCCCGCAGCCCGTCCCGGTGACGGTGGTCGCCCCGCCCGCGCCCCCCGAGCCGTTCTGGGACTTCTCCTGGCTGCAACTGGCCGCCAACGCCACCGCCGCGGCCCTGGCCGCCGGGCCGGCCTGGCTGCTGCACCACTACCAGCCGGGCCTGACCGGCAACTACGGCGCGGACGCCGCCGCCGCCATCGCGATCCTGTGGGGCGGCAAACCCGCCCTGCGCTCCCTGGCCCTGGCCGGCGCCGCCTACTACGGCTGCGCCGCCTTCCACACCGACACCGCCACCACCGCCGCCATCGAACTCGTCGCCATCGCCCTGCCGCTCGCCGGCGTCAAGCGGGCCGAGGTCTCGCTGCTGCGCCGTACGGCGGTGTGGTTCCCCATCCTGTCCGGCTGCCTGTCGCTGCCGGCTCTCACCGACGCCATCACCTGGCTCACCACCGCATTCACCGGAGGACACTGATCATGGACGTCACCCTCGGCACCTACGCCGCCGTTTTCGGCCTGACCGGCTGGCAGCTCGCCCGCACCTACGGCATCCCGCTCCCGAAGATCGGCGGCAAGGGCGGCGGGAACTTCGGGCGCAGCGGCGAGGCCGACCACGCCCAGCTGATCCCCTACGCCATCGGCACCGGCTTCGGCACCCTGTGCGGGCTGTGCGCCGGCGGCATCCTCGGCGGCCTGGGCTGGCTCGGCTACAAGGCCAGCGCGTGGGGCGGCCAGCTGTCGCTGTGGGGCAGCACCGGCGCCGCCTCCACCGCCCAGTTCCACGGAGCCGACCCGGTGCCGGTCGGCGGCGGCGGCGCGCTGCTGCTGTTCGTCGTCGCCGTCGTGCTGGCCGGTGCCCGCAAGTCGGCCAAGGGCGCGGCGGGCCCGCGCACGCCCGGCAGCACGGCCTCGGGCCTGGACAAGTGGAAGCTGCGGGCCGGCTTCGTCAACGGCGCCGCCCTGGCCGCGATTCCGCTGGTCACCTACTACGCCAACGAGGCCCTCTCCAAGGGCGGCCAGGTCGTCCTGGACGCCCTGAACCACGTCGCCTCCTCCCGCTGAGACCCGCTGAGACCGGACCCGAGAAGGGGGACCCCGCCCGTGAGTATCGACCTGCGCCTGGAGCCGGACGAGGAGGAGATCCTCGAGGGCGAGCTGCTGGACGACGACGACCCGGGCCCGCGCCCGGCCGAGCCGGGCCCGGCCGGGCCCGGCCCGTGGTGGCGCCGCCAACTGGACCACGTCCCCGCCGGCCTGCGGATCCTGGCCGGCGAACGCGCGGCCTGGCTGTTCGTCACCGAGGACCACCTGAGCGACCAGGCCGTCGCCCTGCACATCCTCAACGGCCGCCACCAGGTGTGGGAGGCGGCGCGCGGCGCCGAGCACACCGCCCTGGCCGCACGCGCCGCGCAGCAGCTGGCCGCCGCCGACACCTCGGGCGCCGCCGCCCAGGCCCAAGGCGTCACCCCGGCCGGCCACACCGCGGCCAAACGCGCCGAGCTCGCCGCCCGCACCGCCGCCGCCCAGTGGGAGCAGAAGGCCGCCGCCGTGCTGGCCCTCACCTACACCGGGCACGCGCCGGTGACCCCCGGGGAGATCGGCGACCACCGGCGGCGCATGTCCCACCGGCGCCGCATCCGCCTGGCGCTCACCGTGCTGGGCACCTACGGGCTGCCCGGCCTGCTCGGCGGCCTGCCCACGCTCGCGGTGGAGGGCGCGGCCACCGGCGCCGCCGTGGTGCTGGCCGCCTGGGGAAAGAGCGTTCTTCCCCGGTGGCGCTCCGGCCGCCGGGCCGAGCCCGACCTGGCCTACACGATGCCCGACGGCGGCCAGGTAATCGCCCCGGCCGGGCAGCAGGCCGCCGGGAACCAGGCGGCCGCACCGGGCGGGGCCGGCTCTCCCACCGCGCCGTCGGCGCCGCCCGCCGGCAACCCCTACCCGATCCGCCAGGCCCAGGGAGTGCAGCAGGCCGGAGAGTGCATCCACCTCGCACTGCTCGCCGAGGGCCTGGCCGTCGGCACTGTCACCGACATCGCCCAGGAGCGCTGGGGCTGGCGGGCCGTCGCCCACCTCACCAAGGGCCGGCCGTCCGGCCTCGTCGCCAAACTTGCCGACCTCGAGGTCCTGCTCGGGGTCCGCGAGGGCGGCGTGATGGCCCAGCCGCAGAAGGCCGCCGCCGGCTCCGTCGTCCTGCGCGTCCTCACCGGCGACCCGTTCGACCCCATGCCCCCGCACCCGCACTACCCGCCGCGCTCCAACAGCATCCTCAAGCCCGCCACGCTCGGACCGTCCATGGACGGCACGCCCACCCAGGTCACCCTGGCCGGGCAGAACGTCATGGTCATCGCCGTCTCCGGCGGCGGCAAGTCCCAGATCGTGCGCAACGTCGTCGACTACATCACCAGCTGCACCGACGCCATCGCCCTCGACATCGACCCCACCGGCCGCGGCTTCGGCCCGCTGCGCCGCCTGGCCGCGATGCGCGCCTACGACGAGGAGCGGATCGACGCCGTTCTCGACTGGGCGATCCGCGAGGCGGAGATCCGCACCGAGCGGATGGGCGACGACGTCGACAACTGGCAGGTTACCGACGACGACCCGGCGGTGTTCGCCATCGTCGACGAGCACCCGCAGCTGACGAAGGAGCAGAAGCAGAAGGTCATCAAGCTGAGCCGGATCGGCCGCAAGGCCCGCGTCACCGTCGTCCTGCTGTCGCAGGACGCCACCAGCGACGTCGTCGGCGACGCCATCGCCGACACCTTCGGCATCCGGATCATGCTGCCCTCCCGCAAGGCCGACGTCCCCCTGGTCGTCGGTTCGGACACCGCCGTCAACGAGGGCTGGATGCCGCACCGCCTCATCCCCAGTCCCGGCGACTGGGACCCCGCCGACGCCGGCTGCTTCTACATCGTCGCCCCCGGCCTGCGCGACCCGATCCTGCGCAAGGCCACCCACCTCGACGCCCAGGCCGCCACGCTCCGTACACAGGAGCGCCTCGCCGCCGGCACCGTCACCATCACCCCGGAGCCCGCCGACGACAGCGTCGGCGAGGAACTGCCGCCGGTGCTGATGGCGATCCGGGCCGCGTTCGAGAAGCACGGCGACCCGGAGTTCCTCACCACGGACGAGGTCCTGGACCACCTCGCCACCATCGGCGACGAGTGGCGGAAGTGGGACGGCCAGGAGCCCGCCGACCGCCGCCGGGAGGGCGTCAAGAAGATCGGCAAGGAGCTCAAGGAGGCCGGCATCAAGGACCTGTCGACGGTCCGCCGGTTCGACCTCGACAAGAAGAACCCGCCGTCCGGCTACTGGCTCAGCAGCGTCGAAAAGGCATTCACTTCGCTCCCCGACGAGAACGCAGCGTAGCCACACAGCGGCCCCGCTGATCCGTGCCGTGATCCGTGGCCGATCCGTGCTGATCCGTGCCGTGATCCGTGGCCGATCCGTGCCGCCACAGATCGGCCACGGATCGGCCACGGATCACCAAACGGATCGTGACCTGCGAAAACAGATCACACGGATCAGATCCGCACACCCCCCGGAAACGGCCCCGACACCCCCGAACGGGGCCGTTTCCACACCCTCGCCATCCCCACGGCGCCGTGACCCACTCCGGCCGCCACAGCCACCACACACCGTCACCACGCGAGACAGGAGTCTCCCGCCATGACCCCGGCCCGCACCACGAGCCGCCGTACCCGCAACTCCGCCAAGAAGACTGCGCCCAAGGCCCCCGTGAAGGCGCCCTCGACCCGTCCGGACGCCGCCGCGAAGACCCGGCCGGATGCCCCGGCAGAGGTTCCCGCGACCTTCTCGGCCCGGCCGGCCGCCGACCCGATCCTGGCCGACGCTCAGGACCGCGCCGCCGACGTCCTGGCCCTCGCCGAGGACCAGGCGCTCGCCGTCCTGGAGCGCGCCGCCGAGGCCGCCGGCCGCGACCTGGCCACCGCCGGGCAGTGGGCGGCGGAGGCCCAGCAGCTGCGCGCGGACGCCGCCGCCGAGGCCGAGACGGTCACGGAGCGTGCCAACCGGGCCGTCGAAGAGATCCGCTCCGACGCCCGCCAGGAGGCTGAGCGGATCCTCGAGGACGCGGCGAACACCCGCACCGAGGCCGACAGCGAGGCCGGACGGCGGCTCGCCGAAGCCGATGAGAACGCCGCCGCCATCACCCAGGCCGCCACCGACACGGCGGCCCGGATCACCACCGCCGCCGAACAGAAGGCCTCCACGCTGACCGGCGAGGCCGAGCAGCGCGCCCAGACGATCCTCGCCGACGCCCAGCAGCAGACCACCATCCTGCTCGCCGACACCGAGCAGACCGCAGCCGCCATCACCCGGGCCGCCGAGGAGCAGGCCGAGGCGGTACGCAGCGCCGCAGCCGAACAGGCCCGCCACAGCGGCGTTCAGGCCGAGCAGCTGCTCACCGACGCCGAGCAGAAGGCCGACGCCCTCACCCGCACCGCCGAAGAGCAGGCCGAGCAGATTCGCAGCCAGGCGCACCGCGACGCCACCGAGCTGCGCACCCAGGCGGAGCGGCACGCGGCCAAGGTCCGTGAGGACGCCACCTCACAGGCCGACACCGTGCTCGCCGACGCCCGGCAGCAGGCCGAGGGCCTGCGCCGCAGCGCGCAGGCCGATGCCGACCGGGTGCGAGGCGAGGTCCGCCGGCTGCGTGAGGACGCGGATCGCGAGGTCGACCAGGCCACGGACGCGGCCCGGGAGGTGCGGGCGAGGGCGACGACAGAGGCCGACCAGGTGCGCGCCCAGGTCGGGAAGGAGGCGCAGCAACAGCGCGCCCAGGCCGTCGCCGAGGCGGCGCGGCTTCGGGGCGAGGCCGAGCAGGAGGCCGGCCGGATCCGCCGGGAGGCGGAAAAGCAGGCGGCTATGGACAAGGCCGAGGCCGCCAAGGCGCTGGAGGCCGCCCGGAAGCGCGAGGTCGAGGCCGAGGAGGCGCAGGCACTGGCACTCCAGGAGCTCTCCCTGGCCCGCGAGGCGCTGCGGCAGGCCACCGGCCGCACCGCCCGCAAGCTGGAGAAGCGCCGTCTCAAGCGCGAGGCCCGGGCCGCGGAGAAGGCCGGGCGCGTGAGCGTCACCAGCCGCCTCAAGGCCTTCGTGCGGGCCAACAGCGAGCGGCTGCTGGTCGTCGTGCCGATCACCGCGCCGATGGCGGTCGCCTGGACCGGCCAGGCCGGCTTCGCCCACGACATCCTCGGCTGGGTCGCGCCGTTCACCATCCTGTTCGCCGCCGCCTGGGAGCTCAGCACCACGTTCACCGCCTGGATGTACCACCAGGCCCGCAAGAGCGGCGACGCCGGGACGCTCTACCGGGTCAGCACCTGGGCGTTCGCCGCCGGCGCCGCGCTGATGAACTTCTGGCACGCCTCCGGCGAGGTCGTCGGCCGCGCCTTGGACCCGGCGACCGGCCGGTGGGTCGACCAGGTGACCTACTGGCACACCACGCCGAAGGCCGTGAGCTTCGCGGCCATGTCGATCGTCGGCATCGTGTTGTGGGAGCTGTACGCCAGCCTGATCCACCGCAAGGCGCTGCGCGACGAGGGCCTGGTTGCCCGGGTGCGGCCGAGGATCGGCGCGATCCGCTGGCTGCGCTACCCCGCGCACTCCTTCACCGCGTGGTCGCTGGCGATCACCGACGAGTCGCTGTCCACGGTCGAGCTCGCCTGGACGGCCGCGGCCGAACACCGCGAACTGGTTCGCCGAACCGGTCTCGGCGCGGTTCGCCGGTTCGTCGCCGCCGCGATCGGCGTCGGCGACTGGGTGCCGGTTCGCGCACTGCCCCGCATCCCGAACTCCAGCCTCGCCATCGCGCTGACCGGTTCGGCGAACCCGGCCGCGATCCCGCAGTTCGCGGTTCGCCTCACCCGCGCCGGTTCGCCGAACCACCACCCGAACCGCCCCGGCGGTTCGGCGAACCACGCCCTGCCCGCGGCGCGAACCGGCGAACCGACGGCGCGCCGCGAACTGGAAGCCGCGAACCGCCCCGCGCCGACCGGCGAACCGGCCCCGGCGGACCCCGAGCCGCGAACCGCCTCCGACCAGCCGCAACGCCCCACCGCCGGGACCGGTTCGAACCGGCGCAGCGCCGCACAGCTCCTCGCCGAACAGCAGGTCCGGCAGGTTCTCGAACTGATCGAGACCCACGGCTACGACACGGTCGACCTCGACTTCGTCATGACGAACCTCGACATGAAGAAGACAACCGCGCACCACCGCCTCGCGGACGCCCGCAAGGAGTTCGCGAACCGCGTCGGTGCCTGACCGCGAACCACGAACCAGGTTCGGCGAACCGACCAGCCAGGTTCGGCGAACCGCGAACCGGTTCACCGCCCGAACCGCGAACCACACAGGACGGCTCCGGAACGAACGAACCATCCCGGAGCCGGTTCGGGCCACCAAGCCCGGCAGACCGGTCTCGTCCCCGGCCCGCCCCCATCCTTCCGCACCGCGAACCACCCACCCACCCGTTCCCGAAAGGAAGCGCCGCCCTTGTTCGCCATAGACCGTGACGCCCGGATCGCCGCCCTGCGCCAGACCCACCACGAGCGCAGCCAGACCCTGGCCAACGTCCCCGCCGGAACCCGCTCCCACGGCCGGCTCCTCGCCGAATGCGAGGACATCAGCGACGAGATCGACCGCCTCAAGCGCTGCACCAACATCCCCCGCTCCGTCGCCCTGACCGTGCCCGTGCTCCTCGCCGTCCTGGTCCTCGCCCTCGTCAGCTGACACCGGGCGACCGGCCTCGCCCCCGGCCCGCACCGCCCGCCCGGCACCCAGCCGCGCGGGCGGCACGCACCCGGGGACAGGGACCGGCCGCCCGGCCGACACCCGCCCCTCCTGGTGAGAAGAACCCCGCATGACCCAGGCCGACCTCGTCTACGCCGCCACCATGAACCTGCTCGGCTCCGACCCCGCCCTGCCGCCCGCCCTCGAAGCGTCCGTCACGGTCCTGCGCGAGCGCGCCGCCGCCTCCCACACCCCGCCCAAGCCGGCCCGCCGCTCCCTCGCCCGGCGGCTGCGCACCCGTCTGGCCAGGCTGCCCCGCCGCCTGCGGATCGGCCGCTGGGAGGTGATGACCGGCCCGTACGACCTGTTCGTCGAGCACCACCCCAAGCCCGGCTGCACCGACTGCCAGGACCACCGCGGCTGGTACCGCGAAGACGGCTGGGAGCACTGCGACTGCATGACCGGCTTCTCCGCCTGGCGCCTGCCCTGGCGCCCCACCCCGGCCCGCTTCTACAGCGACGAACCGCCGTTCTAACCGACCACCGAAGGGACCTCACGATGACCACCACCCAAACCACCTGGCCCGACGACGTCCTCGCCCGCTACCTCACCGCCGGCCAGGCCACCGTCGACATCACCACCGACACCACCACCAGCGGCCGCTGCGAGACCGGCAGCTGCACCCGACCCTGGGACGCCCTGGACGGCCACCCCACCTTCGAGATCACCCTCCAAGCCTCCTGCACCGCCACCGGCTGCGCCGACCCCTACGGCCCCACCGACAACCTCGACACCTGCACCCAGCGCAAAGCCGCCGACCTCGCACTCTTCGGCATCCCGCGCCGGCTGCGCACCTGGGCCCAGGACCACGCCCAGCACTGCCGCGCGATGCCGCACCCCGCCACCTGACCGCCCGGCCGCCCGGCCGACACCCGCCACCACGAGGAGCCCCGTGAACTTCACCTACGCCCCCGGGACCGTCGTCGTCCTGGTCGGCCTGTCCGGCGCCGGCAAGTCCACCTTCGCCCAGCGCCGCTGGCCCGCCACCTGGCGGCTCAACCTCGACTCCTACCGCGCCATGGCCACCGACTCGGAGGCCGACCAGTCCGCCACCCCGGTCGCCGCCCAGATCCAGGACCTGCTCCTGGACGCCCGCCTCTCCCGGAAACTCACCGTGATCGTCGACTCCACCGGACTCCTGCCCCACGTGCGCGCCCACCTGCTCGCCCGCGCCCGCTACTGGCAGCGCCCCACAGCCGCGGTCCTCTTCGACCTGCCCCTCGACCAGTGCAGGCGCCAGAACACGGGCCGTACCCGCGTCGTACCGGACCACGTCCTGGCCGAACAGCACCGCCACCTGCCCACCGCCGACCAACTGCTCGCCGAGGGCTTCCACTTCGTCGACCGCATCACCACCACCTCCCCCGCGTACCTCGAACCGGCCCAAGCCCGCTGACCACCGGACCTGCTGCACCTCCCTCCCGGCCCCACTTCGCCCCCACCACCGGGTCAGCACCGCGGCCGGCCGTCACCCGGACCGGTCGAAACTCACCAACTCCCGGACCGAGCCCCGCACCGCTGCCGAAAATCACCCGCACCACCCACGAAGGGAACCTCATGCACAACCTCGTCACCCTGTCCGGCGTCGCCGCCGTCCTCCTGGCCCTGTGGGCCATCCAGCTGACCGTGCTGAGCCTTCACCTGCGCCACACCATCCGCCACGGCGTCAGCCACACCCTTATCGACAACTCCGAGTTCTCCCTGCTGACGGCCTGCGGCATCGCCACGCTGCTCAGCGCCATCGGCGGAGGAACCGCCTTCGGCGCAGGCCTCCACGCCACCGCCTGGGGATGGGCCCAGGCAATCCTCGCCATCGGCACCACGGCGTCCTACCTGCTCCTGACCTACGCCACCGACTGGGACGCGAAGACCTGGTGGCACAAGCGGAAGACGGGCAAGGCCGGCCGCGCCGACGGCATCGTCGAATCGGCCTGACGCCCCAGCCTGACGCCTCTTCACCCGGGCCTCCTGCTGCTCCCGGAGCAGGGGGCCCTTTCCCTGCCCGCTGAGCGAAGACCGAGCCCGGCGGCCAGGAGCGCGAGCAGTTGCCTCGCCCCCGCTGCCGCGGCCCGACCCTGCACCGAGCGGACCGCCGCCGCCGGCCCCGGACCCGACCGCACCCAGCGGCCGGCACCACCAGGACCGGCGCGGCTGCCCGGTCACCCCGACCCCGCAGACCCGACCGAACGGGAGAACCACCCCCATGACCGACAACCTGGCCCGACTCACCGCCGCCCCCGACCTCGCCCTGGTCACCGTGGACGGCGTCATCACCGAGATGACCGGCCGCAACCCCCGCCAGCTCGTCCTCACCGACGACACCGGCAGCATCGACGTCACCGTCCCCGGCTTCTGCGTCGGCGGAACCACCGTCAACGACACCGAACGGCTCGTCGGCACCTACGCCGTCGTCGCCGGCCGCCGCGAGGACACCGGCCACGTCCTGGCCTCCGTCGTCCAGCTCGCCGAGCGCACCGCCGCCCGCGACCTGCTCATCCCCGCCACGCTCTCCGGCCTGTCCGAGAACGTCGTCCAGCTCCTCGCCACCACCATCACCACCACGCCCCGCGCCCTGCCGCCCGGCCCCCGAACCGCCAACTGACCGAACCGACAGACAGCCCCTCCCCGCCACCCGCCGCCCGACCACCGGGCCGCGGGTGGCGCCACGACCAGCCCCCCACCCTCTTCGAAAGGCACCCACCCGACCGTGCAGATCAACGACACCCGCCTCCTGGCCGCCGCCGACACCGTCGCCAAGCTCCTCACCGACATCACCCCCGACCCCTTCGACAACCTGCTGCGCCGCGACGACGCCTACACGGTCCTCCTGGCCGCGCTCGGCCAGCTGGAGGCGTCCGGCCGGCGCCGTACGAGCGTCGGCGAGCTGTACGCGATGACGCGCATGGTCCCCAGCGGCCAAGTCCTCGGCAGCCACGACCGCCTGATGGTCCTCCTGGAGCAGGCCGCCGACCACGGTCGGATCCGCCTCGACCACGGCCAGGTCCACATCGGCGACGTGCCGACCGGCGGCGGCCCCGGCCACGTTTGGATGCGCCAGCTCACCCGGGGCGGCGCCCAGGTCGAGCTGATCGGCGGCCAGCCCTGGCCGATCGGCACCCACTGCCACGACGAGACCAAGGCCTGGTGGTACTGCACCGGCTGCCGCCACGGCCTCGGACAGGCCGCCGCGATGTACGTCTACGCCGTGCGCCAGCAGGTCAGCGACCACGCCGACCAGTGCCCGTTCCTGCCGCCGCTGCCCGAGGCCTTCCCGCCAGCGGTGCGTGAGCTCAACTGACCCGGCTCGGCCGCCCGGCCGAGCCGACACCCACCGCCCCGCACCCGCACCACCCTTCGGAGGGACCCGTGAACAGCCTGCTTCGCCTTCTCCCCGCCCGACTGCGCCGCCGCCGGGGCTACGGCCTCGCGTACACCGACCAGGACGCCCTGGCCGCCGCCCTGGAAGCCGACCTGGACACCGCCCGGACGAACTGGCCCGCGGACCTGTGCAAGGCCTTGAGGTTGACCTCGCCGATCGAGTTCCAGCCCCGCTTGGCCGCCCTGCACCACGAGACGGCCGACACCGTCGTCCACCTCTGCAACCTCGCGTCGGCCGCCGAGACGCACCAGCACCAGCTCTTCGAGGACCTGATGGCCGCCGTTCAGGCCGCCGAGGACCTTCGGCTCCGCGTCGCCACCGCCGCTACGCGCACGCTGCCGGCCGCCGACCAGAGCGCCGTCGAGCTCCACAGCTGATCCACAGCCGGGTGCTGACGCTGCCCACCACCGCGCCCCACCCCGGCCACCCAGGCCAGGGACCGGGGTGCGGTGGTGCGCGGCGCCGGCCGCCCGGCCGGACACCCGACGACGGAGGCCTCCATGACCACCGACACCACCCCGCCCAGCCAGACCGCCAATCTCACTGTCTACGAGCCGTTCGTCCAGCCGGGGCGGCCCTTCCTCCAGGACAGCGTCCTGGGCGACATGACCGACTGGGAGCTGGCCCGCATTGCGCTCGACCGGCGAAGCTCCGCCGCCTACCACGACGACCCGCGCGCCGAAGAGGCCCGGAAGATCGGCAAGGAGTTCACCGCCGCCGAAGCCCAGCGCGTCGATGCCTTCCTGACGACCACCATCCAGGACGTCGAGCGCCTGAACACCATCGACGACGCTCCGCAGCCCACCGAGGACGACCGTGCCTGGCTCGTCACCCAGCTGCGGCTGGCCTGGCAGCGCCTGGACCGACTCCGGGACGTCATCGACGACTCCGGCAGTCTCATGAACTTCGGCTACCCCGCGAGCGCGGTCGACTACGTCCGCTGGTCCCGCAAGCCGCAGGCGTTCTCCCCCTGCCCGGCACCCGGCCCCGGTCCCATCGCCTGAACCACCGGGAAACGCCGGCTGTCCACCATCCCGCCCCCGGCACCTGGCTGTGGAGCGGGATGGCGGACAGCGAAGACCCTCGCTGAGACCGGTCTCGACGGCGGTCTTCGCTGTGTCAGCTCATCCGTCGTCAGCACCCGCACCGCTTGAGGAGCCCGCCGCCTTGAACGAAGCCGCCCGCCACGGCATCCAGGCCCGCGACCCGGACCCGGAGATCGACCGCGAGTTCCAGGCCCACGCCCTGGACACCTCCCAGCTCGCCGACGCCGCCCGCCACTACGCCGCCCGCCTCATCTACGGCGTACGGCCCGAGGACGCCGACCACCTGGCCGCGCTCGCCGCGCGCCTGTCCCGCCAGGCCCACCGCATCGACGGCATGCGCGCCATCGCCCGCCGCCCCCAGCCACCCACCACCTGAACCCAACCCGGAAGGATCCGCCCGAATGACCACCACCATCGCCGCACACCAGCTCGCCGAAGCCCTCACCCAGGTCATGCCGCACATGGCCGAGCCGACCGGCAGCACGCCGATCCTGGCCGGCGTCCACTTCGCCAACGACGGCACCCACCTGCACGCCGTCGCCACCGACCGCCACACCCTCGCCGTCGCCCGCCGCCGGCTGCGCGACTGTGAGGACGAGTGGAGCGCCACCGTCGGCGCCGTGCACATCACCTACCTGCACGCCTGGGCCCAGGCCCACCCCACCCACCGCGACACCGTCGACCTGAACCTCGAGGCTGGCCTGCTCACCGCGAGCAGCACCATCGGGCGCATCGCCGTGCCGACCATCGACGGCGCGCACGCCCCCTGGCGGGCCCTGCTCGCCAAGCACCTCGACCACCCCTGCGAGCGGGTCGACGTCTCCATGCTGGACACCCAGTACCTGGCCCGCTGGGCACAGGCCGGCCGCCACCTGCAGATCACCCAGGCCTCGCCCGAGGCGCCGTACATCCTGGCCGGGCCCGACTTCATCGGCCTGCAGATGCCCGTCCGCCCGATCCTCCAGGACGCACCCAGCCGGGCCGCGCTCACCGCGGACTGGGCCACCTCGATCGCCGGCGCAGCCAGCACCGAGCTCGACCTGCCGCTGCCGGCCGACAACGACGCCGCACCGGCCATGACCGAGGACCTCCTCAAGCAGGTCCTCATCTCCGCCCAGGACCTGTACGACGTCGTCGGCGGCCAGGACCCCGCAGCGATCGCCGCCCACGCCCGCGCCGGAGCGCACGCCTGGACCGCGCACCGCCTGCTCCAGGTCTTGCGGGTGATCGACCCGCGCACCACCGAACTCGCGCTCGCCGACATCAACGGCGAACTCGAGGCCGGCGACTTCCCCGAGCTCGCCTTCGACGACGCCGAGACCCTCGGCCACCAGCCGCAGGCGTGGGTCGACTCCTACCTCACCGCCCGCGACGCCAAGCGCGCCCCCCAGGCCCCGGCCCCGGCTGTGGTCTGACCACCACCCACCCCCGCTGGCCCCCGGCTCCGGCCGGGGGCCAGCGGCATCATCCACGGCACCCACTCAGCCCGTACGGACCGGAAAGGACCCCCGACCATGCACCCGCACATCATCGCCGGACTCCTCGAACGCGCCCTGCACACCTCTATCGCCGCCGAGGCCTGCCTCGCCGCCCGCGGCAGCACCACCCTCCAGAACGACCTCACCCGCCGCACCCGCCAGGCCCTCGCCGACCACGGCGCCGACCCCCACCACCCCACCGACCGCCAGCTCCTCACCTGCGCCGCCACCCTGCGCCGCTCCACCCCGGCCTCCGCCGCAGACCCCGCGGCGATCGCCGCCGTCCTCACCGCCGCCGCCCACCGGATCACCACCCACCTCTACGGACCCGCCCACGGCCAGCTGGAAGGCGACATCGTCGACACGATCGAACGCCTCACCCCCGACGACCCGCAGCTGCGCTTCGACGTCCTGACCACCATCACGCAGCACCTGCCCCAGCCCGGCATGACGATCACCGCGTGGGAGTGGAACGCCAACCCCGCCGGCGCCCCGGGCGCCGCCGCCCTGCTGCGCAACCTCGCCGCGCGCCGCCCTGTGCCGGCCTACATCCCCCTGCCGACCGAGCCTGCCTGCGACACCACCACCGTCGACCTGCGCGACACCACCCCCCACGACCTGGCCGATCAGGCCGGCGGCCCGCAACGCCGGGCAGACCTGCGCGACCTCGAACCCCTCGCCGCCCAATGGGCCGCCCGCCGCGACGGCCGCCCCCTGCCGCCCCTGGACCCGGCCAGCCGCCAGGCCCTCATCCGCACCCTCACCGAAGCCGCCGCCCGAGGCGCCGCCATCAACCCCGAAGCCGCCCGCCTCGCCCAGGAACGCGCCGACCAGTTGCGCGCTGGCCTCGACTGAGGAGGCCTCGATGACGCGCGCCGCACCCGGCCCGCACCCGCACCCGCTCATCCCGGCCGACCTGTCGCCCGGCACCGCCTGGTGGAGCTCCTGCCCCGACTGCCGCACCCCGACCCAGGGCGGCCTGCTCGGCCTCACCGCCCACCGCCCCGACCCGGGCGACCGGCGCATCCCGATCACCAACCGACTCGACCGCTGAGGAGAACCCACCGCGTGACCGTCATCCCCCTCGCCCCCGATTCCCCCGCCAGCCACGCCGTGGGCGTGGACTTCGACCTCACGACCGTCCTGCACAACAAGGGCTGGCAGGACGGGCGTATCTACGGCGACCCGATCCCCGGGGCGCTCGAGGCCATCCGCGAGCTCATGGAGCGCAGGTCCGTTTTCTGCGTCACGGCTCGTCACCGTCGTTATCACCCCGCCGTGGCGGCCTGGTTCATCCGCCACGGAATCCCCGCGATCGTCGACGACGAGCCCGACCGGTCCCACTGGTTGGGCGACCAGCTGCTCGTCACGAACAAGAAGCTGGGCGCGGCCCTATACATCGACGACCGAGCCCTGCACTTCACCGGCGACTGGAACACCGCCCTCCCCGAGGCCCTGCGCCGTATCGGCGAGCCGCTCGCACCGGTGGCACAGCCCGCCGCTGACGTTCCCGCCCTGACCATCCGCCAGCCCTGGCTGGCCGCGATCCTCGCCGGGGATAAGACAACCGAGAACCGTTCCTGGCCGACGAAGCACCGCGGCCCGGTCGTCCTGCACGCCGCCCGCGCCCTCGCACGCGACGCCCAGGCCGACCCGCTCGTCCGCGCCATCCTCGCCCGGCCCGGCACCCCGGCCCTGACGACCGGCGCCCTGGTCGGCACTGCCCACGTCACCGACTGCCACCGCGACACCGGATGCTGCCGACCCTGGGGTCTGCCCGGCCTGTGGCACTGGACCCTCACCGACGTCCAGACACTCGCCGATCCCATCCCCGCCGCCGGCCGACTCGGCCTCTGGCGCCTCGACCCCGGCCAGCACACGCTGCTCCACCGTCGCCAGGCCGCCACCAGCTCCGTTCGCTGAGCGACCGTAAAAGGGCAACGGGAAACATCGCAAACCCCCTTACACCAGCTCATTTCGCAAGGGGGCATGAAGACACCAGGGCAGCGCGGATCCCGCCTCCCTGACCTCGGCAGCACCTGACCATCCATCCAGCACATCAGACTGAGGAGTCATCACCATGGGTTTTTTCCGCCGCAGCTCCGGATCATCCAGCTCGTCCGACTCGACCACCGTCTACCAGGCCGAGGTTGACATGAAGACGGCGTCCGGCGACTCCGTTACCTACCGAGGATCGGGCCTCGGCCCGGCCAACGCCTCCGGCGCGCACCTGCTGGACACCGTCGAAGCCGCCGCCCGCGACGCCGAGCCGGGTGGCACGGTCACCGGCTCCCGCGTGCGCAGGGCCCAGTAACACTCAGAACCTCGGCGCCGGCACGGCGCCCGTCACGCAGACGGCGGACCGTCCCCAGGGTAAGTGGGGGCGGTCCGCCGTCTCCATCCTCCCACCCATGCCCAGTGGCCGAAACGGCGGTCTTGCCCCGGTTGCCCATCTGGCCTCACCGTGCACGCAGGGCCCGCACGTGGCCCAGGTGAGGAGCCGGCCATGTCCACCAACCCGACCGCCCCGACCGCCGCCAGCCCGACCACCCTCCGACTCCGCGACCGCGTCCGTACCTGGCAGGGCGTCGCCCTCGGCTGGGCCGCCGTCGCGCTCCAGCGCACCGTCGCCGGTGCCGGGATCCGCCAGAGGTACAAGGCCCATCGCGACCGCGCCATCCGCGCGGCCCTGCGCAGGGGTGTCCCGCTCGACCGCCTCGCCGGGCGGCTGGGCCTGGCTTCGAAGACCGTCCGCGCCATCAACCGGGGAGAGCGAACCACAGACTAGCGCCGCGCCCGTGAACAGGTCGGCAAACCAACACGAGGCCCCGTACCGCGCGTCTGCGCCGGTACGGGGCCTCTTTGCATTCCTGGGCTTACGCCGTCGCGTCCTCGACGGGGCACACGTCGGGAAGCTGGTCCACAACGCGCAGCACGTGGGCGCGGAGCTGCGCCGCGAGTTCGGCTGTACGGTCCTGGTCAGTCTCCCTTGCCTTGGCGTACGCCTGGGCCAGACCCTGGACCGAGTCGGCGAACGCGCCGGCCTTGCTGACGTAGACGGCGAAGTCAGCGAGTGGGCCGGCTGCTGCGGCGTCTTCCGCCGAGGCCTGATGCGGCACTGAGGCATCACGTTGGGCCGGGGAAGGCTCTGCTCCGACGGTGGGCTTTACCGCGGTAAAGCCCACCGCCTCGGAGGCTTCGTCGGCGCCATCGGTCGCGCTCTTCTTTACCGCGGTAAAGGCCGGCCTCGCGGCGGCGCCGGGTGCCTCTCCGTCGCTCGACTGCTTCTGGCGGCTCCTCGGTTGCCGCGGCTGCGCCTTCTCCTCCTCCCGCTCAGCAGATCGAGCCCGCCAGGCCTCCACCTGTTCGTGCACTGGGAGCTTCGCCAACGCCCGGGTCTCCCGCAGGGGAAGCTCTCCCGAGCTCACCAGCTCCTGAAGCTCCGGTGCCAGGTCCAGCAGATACATCTGCTGAGTGACCCAGCCAGGAGACTTCCCATAGTGCTCCGCGACCTTGGCCTTGCCATCGAGCTCTTCGACCATCGTCCTGATGCCGAGGGCACGCTCGATCGGGTCGAGGTCCTCTCGGTCGTTGTTCTCCGAGAGCACCGCGTCCAGGAAGTCGGCGCGGGACTTCGCGATCTCGTCGTCGACCACCACATCGAGCGTGAGGACGCCAGCTGCCTGCGAGCCCCGCCAGCGCCGCTCACCGTTGGCGATGACGTAGACCGCGCCGCCGATCTTCTCCGCCTCGCCCGGCCACAGCTTGAGGTAGGCGTCGCGAGTGACCGCGACGGCGGGCTGCAGTTGCTTCTTCTTGAGCTTCAGCCCGAACTTTCGCAGCTCCTCCTCCGTGCCGAAGTTCCGGCGCGGGTTGAACCGGGTCGGTACGAGCTGCGTGAGCGGCAAAGCCCGCAGACGGCTATCCGGAGCCCCGGTAGTGGGTGCCCCAGTGCTGGCAGCGACGGCCTGGCGCCGCGCGCTGACGCCGCCCTGCGCCCGGGCGAAAGACGCCCCGGTGCCAAGTTGGTCGGCTACTCGGGTCATGACACCTCCCGGGCCAGAGCGCGCATGGTGGCCGCCTGCTCGCCGCGCGGCGCGAAGGACAGCAGTGGCTGCCTGACGCGGACGGCCTTGCGCTGGTCGGTCAGGTCGCCGATGACCGCGATCACCCTCGGATCCTTTATGTCGATCCAGGCCTGGAGTGAGGAGGTGGCGATGAAGCCGCGGCGCGGGTCGTAGAGGTTGACCACGATGCCGAGGTAGTCGATCTCCACGCCCATGTCGTTGCGGAGATCCTCAATCTGGCTGATGAGCAGGTCGTAAGCGTCGGCGCTGCTGTCCTCGGCCTGGACGACGATGAGAGCGCCGGAGGTGCCGGGATCCTCGTCTTCCCGCCGGCGTCCGTAATAGATGGCCGCGTCCATACTGAGCCCGAGGCTGGGCGGGCAGTCCACGATGATCTCGTCGTAGAACGGCTCAAGCGGCGCCAGAGCGCGTTCGAGAGCGGCCTCCCGGAAGCGCACCTTCGACAAGGCGACGTCCAGGAGGAAGCCGTCCTGGCACCCCGGCAGCAAGTCGAGCCGCCCGCCGTACCGGTCATCCTGGATCGACACCACTAGGTCGCGGATGTCGCGCTTGGCTTCTCCCGTCATGTGCTTGCTGAGGCTGTCGATGTCCGACGCCATGGGGATCTCTTCCTGCCCCAGCTGCTTGGTGAGGTGGCGCTGCGGGTCGAAGTCGACCAGCAGCGTGCGGCGGCCGAGGCCGGGCAGCTCCTCAAGCTCTAGCGGGTCAGGGCCCTGAACGTCTTCCAGGAGCGCAGCGAAGTGCTTGGAGATGCGTACCGGGTGAAGGGCCTCGGAGTCTTCCGCGAGCGCCGCGCCAAGGCCGGCCGCGACAGCTGTCTTGCCGACGCCGCCCTTCTGGTTGCAGACGATGCGGCGGCGCGGGTGCTTGGCGCGTTTCACGGTGGGAGCCGGGTTCGTCTCCAGCCACAGCTGCACGGATTGGGCGAGCCCTTGCGTCAGGGAGACGCCTCGGTCTGCCGCTGTCTGCCGGAATGCTTCCCACTGCCCATTGGGGAGGAAGGTGGAGAACGATTCGGCGCCGGAGGTGTCGATGGTGCCCGGGGCAGAAGCCAGGGCCATCCAGGCCGCGATGCCTCGTTCAACGGCGATCTGGATCTCGACGCGGTGCTGTGCCGCTCGGACCTTGAGCGTTTGCCAGAGCCATCCTGGCAGCTTGGACACGACCTTCTCGCGGTCGTTGGAGGTGGCTGGGGAACTCATGGCCGGTACCTTACTAACGTCGCCAACCGTGCGCGAAGCTCGACACGTTAGGAATGCCAGCACGCTGGCCTTTACCGCGGTAAAGGTGACCGCAGGGCCATAGTCCTTGACGGGCCGTCGCCCAGGGGAGGAGCGTCGTGCAAGTCCGTGTAACCGGCTTGGTGCGGGAGGCTCTTGTGACGCTACGTTTTCTGGGGATCTGGCCGAACACCCCATCCGACCAGTCTCCGACGATCTGGGTGGAGGAAGAGACCGGGGACCTGATCATCCAGTCCTGGAAGGCGGACGAGGCGACGGTCCGGCAGGCACAGGAGGTCGGCTCGGTCCCCGGCCATACGACGGACGTTCCGGAGCACGAGACGGTGATCCGGCTGCCCGCCAACATGCTCCAGTTCATCCCGCGGCCCGACGGAGAGGCCCCACGTGGCAACACCGGTTCGTAAGGCGCTCGCCCGGGCGCAGCGCTCGGCGGTGCATCTGGAGATGCGCGACCACTACATGCTGGACGACCCGGAGTTCATCGCCTTCCAGCAGGGCAAGCGCCTGGATCCGGCCGATCGCGGCTCGTGGTGGCACGGGTGGCACGACGCGGTGGCCGAGGCCGTGGGGCGCGGCGTGGTGGTGCGGCGGGCGCGGATCGTCTCCGAGCCGGTCCACGACTACATCCGCTACGAGCACGACCTGACCTTCGGCAACCTGGCCGCCGGTGAACTGGTCCGGTGGCTGCCGCGGCGCCACACCAAGGACCTGTGCCTGCCGGGTCTGGACTTCTGGGTCTTCGACGACCAGGTGGTGCACTACCACCACTTCACCGGCCAGGGGCAGCTTGCCGAGGACGGGGAGGAGATCCTCCAGGATCCCGCCCTGGCGAAGCACTGCACTGCGGCGTTCGAGGCGGTGTGGGAGCGCGCCGTCCCGCACGACCGGTACGCGGTCTGACTCGAGCACCCCCACCCGCACCGGACCATGCCAGCTTCCCCGTCGTCCAGCGCCCAGGCCGCTCGCAAGGCCGTCGCCGAGCGCCTGCGCGAGCTCATGCTGGACGCCGGCCTGAACGGCAAGCAGCTGGCCGCCCGGTGCGGGTGGACTCCCGCGAAGACCTCCCGCATCATCAACGCCAAGACCCCGCCCTCGGACGCGGACATCCGTGCCTGGTGCGCGGCGTGCGGCGCCGACGACCAAGCCGGCGACCTCATCGCCCGCAGCCGCCAGGCCGACGCCATGTTCCTGGAGTGGCGCCGGATGGAACGCTCCGGCCTGCGCCAGGCCCAGCAGGCGGTTCGGCCCCTGTATGAGCGCACCCGCTCCTTCCGCGCGTATGCGCCGTGGGTGCTGCCCGGCATGGTGCAGACCCGCGCCTACACCACCAGGGTGCTCACCGCGATCCGCGACCGCCGCGGCCTGGTCGACGACGTCGAGGCCGCCGTCGACGAGCGGATGGACCGCCAGCACATCCTCTACGAAGGCCGGCACCGCTTCGCCCTGCTGATCGAGGAGAGCGTCCTGCGCAACGGCCTCGGCGGGCGCCCGGTGATGCTGGAGCAGCTGCGCCACCTGCTCACGGTGGGCCGGCTGCCGAACGTCAGCCTCGGCGTGGTGCCGATGCGGCCGGACCGGGACAACGGCTGGCCGGTGGAGGGGTTCTGGATCTACGACCAGACCCAGGTCAACGTGGAGCTGGTCTCCGGGTACCTGACGATCACCCAGCCCAGCGAGATCACCATGTACGAGAAGGCCTTCGCCGAGCTGTCCGACGTTGCGGTACGCGGCGCACCGGCACGGGCCCTGATCGCGGCGGCGATCGACGCCCTCGGATGAATCCGTGTAATCCCGTGCAACTTCGTTGAGTGACCACTTCGCTACTCCCTACCGTCGTTGATGCCGCCCGGTGCGAGGACTCAACCGATCCCCCTCGGCACCGTGGACGCCCCGGGCGGCAACCAAGTCCCGCGACGCGCTGGAGTACCGCTATGCCCGCGAGCAGACCGCATCCTCGACACCCCGGCCACGACCTGGTGGTGACGGTCGACGGCAGGACGGTGGTCCGCATCCCGAACCACAGCGCCGCCCTGCGCCGGGCCCGGCTGTTCCGCGAGATGCGCGGCCGGCGGCCGCAGTGAACAGCGCTGACTTCGTCCCGCCCGAGAAGCGCCGGCCGGGCCTGACCATCCGCACCTACTGCGTCGGCCCTGACGGCACCCGGTCCCACGACACCGGCCCGCTCGCCCTCGACCCCGACGACGTCCCGGCCCACGCCCACCACCCCGCGGCCGGCTGGCCGACCTGCTCCTGCCCGATCCACGGAGGAAGCCGTGCTCACTCAGCTTGACGGCATCCTCGGCCGACGCGGCATGAGCTCGCCCATCGAGTGGTCGTATCCCGGCGCGGCGCGCGGCCGCGGCGCTCTCCTGGTCGCCTCCCACCGCGACCGCGAGATCGTCCGCAACCCCCACCTGACCGAGGACTGGGCCGCCTGCGCCGTCCGCTCCCCGAACCTGCTCGCCGCCGTCCAGGCCGTCCTCGGCCCCGACGTCGCCGTGGAGAACACATTCCTCGTCGCGAAGTGGCCGGGGAAGGTGTTCGAGATCCCCTGGCACCAGGACGGCACCGACGCCCGCCTGGAGCTGGACCCCGAGCGCTCCGTCTCGGCGTGGCTGGCCATCACCGACGCCACCGAGGCCAACGGATGCCTCGAGGTCGCCCCGGGATCGCAGTCGGCCGGCTACCTGCCAGTCGAGAAGGAGCCGACGACCACCGCCAGGCGCGGCCGGGCCGACCAGGCCGCCGGCTTCACACCCGAGACCACCATCCCCGTGCCGCTGCGCGCCGGCTGCGCCGTCCTCATGGACAGCCGTCTGGTGCACCGCTCCGGCACCAACACCGGTAGCGGCGCCCGCATCGGGCTGAACGTCCGCTACACCGCGCCGGGCGGCATCCTGCGGCGCGACCCCCAGAGCCCCAGCGTCGTGCCGATCAGCGGCACGGGCTGGCAGTCCGGCAGGACAAGGGAGAGGAGAGCACCACTGTGACCATCCTCGACACGCTCGACCAGGCGACCGCGGTGACCCGCGTGCGCGTCCTGACCGGGGAGGACGCCGACGCGGCCCGCCGCGCCGACAAGACCCCGATCGGCAAGTCCGACTGCACCTACTACTGCCCCGACGCCGCCACCGCCGAGCGGTGCATCGAGGCCCTTCGCGAGTCCGACGAGCGGCTGCGCAGCCGCCCGGAGGAGCTGATGCTCTGGGACTGGCAGTGCACCTACTGGGAGCCCGAGATCGGCAACCCCAACGGCGGCGGCACCGTGCTGCTCGGCGTCGCCTGGTACGACCCGGCGTTCTTCGCCGACCGGCGCGACGCCTGGTTCGGCGCGATGCACCAGCGGATCTACCAGCAGCTGGGCATCCCGCTGGAGGACATCACCGTCACCCACTGGTCCCTGATCGCGTGATCTGAGACCCACAGCGCGAAGGGCCGGCCTCCCTCTGGCGGAGGCCGGCCCCGCTCGCGTCTTCAGCCGCTCACGCTCTCCAGCACCGGCTCCGCACCCGGCAGCGGCGTGCGGGTCCTCGCCCACCACACCACGACCGCGCACCCGGCGACGCCCACCACGGCGGTGACGAGACCGCCGGCGGTGAACCCGGCCCTCGGGTGGGCCGCGGCCAGCGCGGGAATCCCCGCCATCGCCAGGGTGCCCATGGTCCGGATCACCGTCTGGTCGAGCGTCAGCAGCCGCCTGCGGGCCGCCGGCGGGAACTGCGCCAGGTGCGTGGACAGCGACACCGCCAGGAACGGCGAGACGGCCCCGTACGCGGCCGACACCGCCACCAGCTCGGCCACCGTGCTCACCGACCCAGTCACCGCCATCAACACCCCGGAGACGGCCCACGCGGCGCAGTAGAACACCGGCAGGGCCCGGGGGAGACGGACGTTCCCGGCGACCGCGTTGCCGACGATCGACCCGGCCCCCGTCGCGGCCAGCATCACGCCGTACGTGCCGACCCCGCCGCCGAGCCGCACCGCCACCAGCGCGGGCATCACGATCGACACCGCACCCGCGAAGATCGCGATCCCGTGGACGGCCAGCACGACCCCGGTCTCCGGGTGCGTGCGCACCAGCGCCCGAGCCCGCGGCCTGGCAGCAGGCGCTGCCGTCGCTCCGGTCGGCCCGGCCTGCCTGCGTACGGCACCGGCGCCCAGCACGGCCAGGGCGACGGCAGAGAGCGCGAACGTGCCCGCGTCCAGCCAGAACAGCCCGGCCATCGGCATCACCGCGAGCAGCACACCGGCCGAACCCGGGCCGGCGACCCGCGCGATCCGGTTGGTCGAGTCCATCAGCCCGCTGACGGCCTGGACCTCCTCCGGACGCACCAGGTCCGGGACCAGCGCACCGAGGTTCGGATCGAACAGCGCCCCTCCGATCCCGAGCAGGCCGGCCCACACCAGCAGGCCCGGCGTGCCGAACACCTCCCACGTCCACGGCAGCGCCGCGACCAGCACCATGCGGACCAGGTCCACCACGGCGAGCGAGCGCAGCGTGGTGAACCGCTCCATCACCCGCCGGCCGACGGTGCCGAGCACGATGTACGGCACCGACTCCGCGATGGCCACCAGCCCCATCGCCGCGCCACCGGATCTCTGCCAGGCGAGCCACATCACCGCCAGCGCGTACAACCGGTCACCGAACACCGATGCCGTCTGCGCGCCCCACAGGAGAAGAACCGGGCCTCGCCGCAGCAACCGCACGTATCGCAAGATCCACACCCGTCCGGAAAACACGAAGTCCCGGCAGCAGGCTCGCCACCGGGAACTCCCGTAACCCTAGGGTAAGTTGAAGATCACCTGTCGCAGACTCCCCGATCGCCCCACGGACCCGGCTCGGCTCGCTATGTTGACTGGTCGGCCGAAGTACCGATCGACCTGGACGACGAGGACTTTCGCGACGTGGTCGGCGGGGACAGTCAGGCAAAGACGGCCGGGGCGGTCCCGGTCTCATGCCCGCCCGGTCGGCCCCTTGCCTCGGGCCGCCCCGCTGGCCTTCGGCGACAAGGCCTTGCTGGTGGTCTTGTGGGCCGCGGTCCTTTTGCTGGCCTGCTTGGTGGTGCTGGTGCTCTTCACGGCGCTGCTGGTCTTCGGGTGCTGCTCCTGGGCGTCGGCGAGGGCGCGCTCGAGGATGCCCATGAGGTCCGTGACGGTGCCGCCGGGTGGCAGGACGCGGGACTCGGGGGCGTGCGGGGGCTCAAGGCCGGCGAGCCGGGCTTCGACGACCTGTTCCAGGGCGTGGGCGTACTCGTCGTGTTCGGCCTCGATCTGGAAGTCCTCGGTGATGGCGTCCATCAGGGTCCGGGCGAGCTGGACCTCTTTGGGGCGCAGCTGGAGGCCTTCGGGGGCGATGCCGGCGGCCGGGCGGACTTCGTCCTGCCACAGCAAGGTCTGGAGCACGATGACCTCCTCGCGGACCCGCAGGACGGCCAGGCACTCCCTGGTCCTGATGGCCACGCGGGCGACGGCCACCTGGCCGGCCTCCAGCATGGCCTGGCGCAGCAGCGCGTACGGGCGGGCGGCGGCAGGGTTGGACGGGCCCAGGTAGTAGGCCTTGTCGTAGTTGATCGGATCCACCCGGCCCGCGTCGAGGAAGCCCAGGACCTTGATCTCCCGAGCGGTCGTGAGGGGGAGGTCGGCGAGGTCGCCGGCAGTCAGCACGACGGTGCGCCCGTCCGGAGCCTCGTAGCCACGGGCGACGTCCTCGTACGGCACCTCCGCACCGTCCAGCTCACACACCCGCTTCTGCCGGATCCGGCCGCCGTCGACGGCATGGACCTGGTGCAGCGGCACAGTGTGCCGACCGGTCGCCGCGAAAAGGGTCACCGGAATCGACACGAGCGAGAAGCTGACGGTCATCTTGGCGATCGCGTTCGGCATCGCATCCTCCTCTCCTTCCATGCTGCGCCCGGGCTCTCCGGTCGGGCCGTGGGGTCTGACCTGGGCAGGAGTGCCGCTCGAATAGAGAATCGAACACATGAGCGATATCGTGGGGGTGTGACCGCCGCCGTTCCGTTCTCCCTCGCCGCCCACCCCAAGGCGCTGCCGGGTGATGCCGAGCGGGCGCCCAGGGAGCTGATGACGCTGCCCGGGTACTCACGGGACACGCGGCGGTGGCGCCTGGTGGAGATCCGGCTGGGCGGCGGCTGGCGGCCGGCGATGCTGACCGTGTGGCGGCGACCGCCGGGCAGCGCGGTGTGGGTGGTACACGTCGCCTGGGGTGACGGCGACGCCTGGGGCTGGTTCCTGTTCGACGAGCGCACGGTCAGGCCGCTGACCGAGCCGCGGGACGATCCTCCGGCCGCAGCGCCGTTCTTCGGGCGGTGGCACGACGCGACCGTCGTCCCGGCGGAGCTCGCCGGACAGCCCGCCCAGGACGGTTCCGACGGCTGCTGGCGCCTGGCGTGGCTCCGTACGGGCGGGCAGTGGCGCTCCGCCTTGCTGACCGCCCGGCGCCGCCCTGGGCCGGATCTGCCGTGGATCGTGAACGCCCGATGGGGCGAGGATCGGCAGGCGGCCTGGCTGATTGCCGACCCCGTCACCCTGCGCCCGGTCGCCGTCCCGGTGGAGGCGCGCTCCGGCCCGGGCGGCTCCGCGGGCGAGGGCGGCGGCTCGTCTAGGGCGAAGGAGGCCTTCGGCACCGGGGGAGAGCGGTGAGCGCGCCGATCGCCCTCGTGCCGGACCTTGTGGAGTCCGGGCGCGCGGAGCGGCTGGCGGTCCTGCTGGAGGAGACCAGCCCGGCCGCACGCCGTGCCCGGGCCGAGGCCGGCTCCCGGCCGGTCCTGCCCGCGCTGGAACCGCTGCTGCCGGACGGCCGCCTGCCGAAGGGCGTCGTCGTCGAGGTCCTGGACGCCAATCTGCTCCTCGCCGTGGCGGCGGGGCCGGCCGCCGCGTCGACCGGCGTGTGGACCGCGATCATCGGCTGGCCCGACGCCGGGCTGGCCTGCGCCCGGGACTACGGCCTGCCGTGGGAGCGCACTCTGCTGATCGACACCCCCGGAGATCACTGGACAGAGGTGGCCTCCGTGCTCGCCGACGCCTGCGAGACGATCATCCTCAGGCCCACCGGCCGGCCCGCGCCGCGCCAGCTCGCCCGCCTCGAACAGCGCCTGCGGACCACCGGCGCGACGCTCCTGACCCTCGACGCATGGCCGGGCACCGCGGAGCTCCGCCTCACTGTCGGCGGCTCTGCCTGGGCGGGGCTCGGCGACGGCTACGGTGCTCTCCAGCACCGCACGGTCACCGCCCGCTGCACCGGTCGGGGCCGGGCCCGACGCCCCCGCGAGGTGAACCTGCTGCTGCCGGACGAACACGGCAGGGCGAGCGCGGCGGCTTCCGCGTCCGCAGATGCGGGTCCCAGCGCCGTGGCCGCCGACGTGGGCGTCGCCGCGATGGCGTAGCCGCTGGCGCGAGGTCCTCCGCGTGCTCGCCCCCGACCGCGTCTCAGGTGAAGTCGTACAGCCTGGTGCCCTCGACGAGCGCCAGGTCGAGCCTGGCCACGACGGCGAGGTGGCCGCCGTAGTCGTGCTCGACCACCTGGTAGTCCACGGCGGCCGGGGTGAGTGCCGGGGTGGTGTCGGCTCGGCCGGGTGGGGCGTCAACTTGTGCACGGATCGGGTGAGCGGGTTCGGACAGGAGATCCGCGCACGCACTGAGTGACGCTAGTCACATCGGTAACGTTCAGCTACCGACTGAATACTCATGAGTAATAGAGGAATCGGCTTGCCGTTGCGGCGGGCGCGAGGCATTGACATGCATGCCTGTCACGCTCGGTACCCGAAAGCGATCTTTCCGTGAAATCCACTTAGGCCATATGCGTGAACCGGGGTGCTCCTTTGCTTGTCTGGAGGTGGGCCACAAGGTGGCTTCGACGTACAGAACTTGACGTCGTACCCGACCGAAAGAGTGAGATGGACACCCTCTGCGACACGGCTGCAGCCCTCCAGCCGGTCCGCACCAACGCCTGCCTGCGGCCGGCGCTCCGCCCGGCGCAGGCGCACGCCAGTACGGGAGCGCCCCGGTGAACGACGACAGCTTCGCGGGCAGTGAAACCGGCCCGGCCGTGCACGAGCCCGTCGACCTCCCCTTGGACTTCGAGGCCTACTTCCTGGCCAAGCAGCGGACGTTCCGCGGCTACGCCGCCGAGATGATCGGGGACCTCGCGGTCGGCGACGAGGTCGCGTACGAGGTGTTCACCTACCTCGCCCACAACTGGGCCCAGGCGCTCGAGGCTCCAGACTTCGAGCAGCACACCTGGGGGATCCTGGCCGGCGCGGTCATGTACCGAGTCCACTGGCTCCGGCGCGAAAAGGACCTGGCTGCCCGTCTCAGGGAAGCGCGCCGCACACTGAAGCAGATGCACCAGGCCCTCACCCGGATCGAGGGCGGCGCCGGCCTCTACACCGCCCTCGCCGAACTGCCGACCCGCCAGTGCGAAGTGTTCGTCCTGCGCACCAGCATGGGCTACACCGCCGAGTACAGCGCGGAGGTCCTGGGCATCCACCCGCGGACCGTCGACTACCACCACCGCCGCGCGCTCGCGGCCCTCGAACGCCTGCTGACCACCCGACACGTCCTGCGCCGCACCGCTGCCGTACCCGGGCCCCGCCGCGAAGGAGCCGACCGATGAAGCCCGAGAACCTCGACCACCTCCTCGACACCTCCGACGACTTCGACGTCCCCGCCGCGCTGCGCCGCATCTCGGCCGACGTCGCACGGATTCGGCGAGGCCAGCAGCCCCCGCCTGGCTGGTGGGCGGAGCAGGACCGTGCCCGGCAGTGCCTGGAGACGGTGGTTTCCGGGGAGATCAGCACCACCCGGCTCGCCCGGATCACCGATCTCGCCGATCTCCTGGACGACCCCCGGGGCCCACGCGACCAGCGTGTGGAGGATCTCGTTCAGGAGATCGAAGGGTTCCGGCTGTTCGGTTGCCTGCTGCACTACACCGGGCACCCCGTCAGCGCCGAGTTCTGGTGGAAGATCGGGGCAGGGGCCGGCGACCACACCTCCGCTTGGTGTCTCTACCTGCACCACCTCGGCCGAGGGGAGATCCGCGAGGCCCGGCTGTGGTTCGAGCAGGCCGTGAGCGTCGACGGGGACCTGGGGCCGGGTGTCCCCATGCCGGCGGTACCGGAGATGCCCGACTACTTCCGGACCGCCCCCATCGTCATGGGTACCCGCACCGCCAAGCCCTCCACGCCCTCCGGCGCCCTGGCCGTCGAGGTCGACCGCCTGGTGATGCACACGGGCGACGACACCGACGGCCTCGTCCCCTGCCCCGACCGCCGCCTGGCCGACCGCGTCGAGGAGTACGCAAGTCTGCGCTGACCAGGCCCGGCGCAGCCGGACGACCGGCCCACCCGCCCAGCATTCCGCGAGACATCCCCCCAGCTACGCCAGCCACCGGCCGCCCGGACCCCGGGCGCCGGCCACTTCCCAGTCCGACGAGAGGCCCACGATGTCCACCGTGCTCCAGCACGCCGCCCTCATCACCGCGGCCAGCGCCGCCTGGTACGCCCTCGCCGTCACCACCGCTGCGGTGACGGCCGTCGTCGCGCGCAGCGATACCCGCCGCCACGACGCCCGCGAGGTCCTCAAAGTTCTCGTCCGACGCCGCAGCCGCTGACCGGACGCATCACCGCCCCCGGCCGCCCCGGCCGCCCACGCGGTGGCCGGGGCCGACCGAGTGTGCCGTCCGCTCCTGGCGCCGGACGGTGAGCGCCCGTCACGATGGCGGCATGACGCTACTGCTGGACGTCCTCCTGGACCGGGCCGAGGCCGGCCCGCCCGGTTGGCAGCCGGCTGGGGCCGCGCCTTCGACCTGCTCGCCCCGCACCTGCGGGGCTGGACCATGACGGTCGACGGGCCGATCCTCGCCGACGGCACCGCCGCGCTCGCCCTCTAACGGTGCGCCAGTCGTAGATCCAGGTCTGCCGTTCGGGGGAGTCCGCGCGCACCGCAGGCCACACAAGTCCGGCGTTCCCGTCACTCGTTCCGGTAACGAGATCCGACATTCATGGGATTTATCCATGAAAAATGGATAGAATGCGCTCCATGACGCTCAGTACGTTGGAAACGCTGCGACTCACGATCGCCGCGATCAGACAGCGCACCGGGGAACGCCAGCGCGAACTCGCCACCGCTCTCGGCCTGACCCAGGACAAAGTCTCGCGCCGGCAGTCCGGAGCGCAGCCCTGGTCGCTGGACGAGGTCGACGCTCTGGCCAGTCACTGGGGGATGGGTCCGCTGGACCTGTTGGCCGGGCCCACCCACGCCGCGAACTGTCTGGAGTGGCCGCCCGCGCGGCGCCGGTCCAGAGCTGCCGCGAAGGGAGCCGAGCAGTGAGCCCGGCCGATCCGGAGAACCCGAATGAGGCCGCCCGCCTCACCCAGCAGCTGATCGACCAGGGCTACACCCGGCGCCAGGTCGCGCGGATCCTCGGCCGTGACGCCTCGCTGGTCTCGCAGTTCTTCACCAAGGGCAAGGGCGCGGCCTTCGTCAACGCGCTGCGCCAGGTCGTGCGGGCGGCGCGCGGCGGCGAACGCGACACCGAGGCGCTCGCCGGGATCGCGGCCGAGAACGTGGAACGCCGCCGCACCAGGACCGGACAGAAAGCCCGGGTTCGGAGCAAGGACGTCGTCGGGGAAGCGGGCGGGTCGATGGCCGGCCGTGCCGGACGTCAGGCCATCCGCTCCGGCGCCTCCCACCTCGCCCCGGTCGTGCACGCGACCGGCCGGGCCGGCGGCCGCCTGGCGTTCACCGTCCGGATGAAGGCTGACCAGTACGTCTACTCGGCCGGGTCGGAGAAGGACTCCGGCGGCATCCGCCGCGGTTTTGTCCCGCGTGCGGACGGTACCGAGGAGCGCACCTACGGTTCCGCGTCCACGGGCGGGTTCGACGCCGCCGAGTGGTCGCAGCGGGTCGCCGAGCACCACGGGGACGTCACCGAGGCGATGCGGGCCTGGCTGGTGGAGACCGGACGCGCCGTCGAGGACGCCGACATTCAGTACCTCGAGGTCCGCGGCTGGATCCCCGAGTAGCACTGTCCGCCTGACCCGGCACACGAAGGAGACGCACCGCCGTGGACACCACGACCATCACGACCACGACCACGACCACCGCCGCCGCGCCGCCCGCCCGGGCGTTCCCGCTCCCGGCGCAACCGACCGCCGGCACCGCCGCCGGTCCGGTGAACCCGTTGCCGTTGCACTGGTTCCAGAAGGACGCCGTCGCAGCCGCGGTCAAGGCCGTGAAGGCGGGCGGCCGGCGCGGGCGGCCGGGCGACGGTGGTGGCGGCGACCGGGTCCGGGAAGACGCTGATCGCGGCCGGGTGCGCGCGGCGCCTGGCGGCCCGGGGACGGGTGTTGGTGCTGGTGCCGACGATCGAGCTGCTGGAGCAGACCGCGGAGGCGTGGTCCCTGAAGGGCGGGCGCCGGGGCCTGGCGGTGGCGGCGTGTTCACGGGAGGAGGCGCTGGAGAGCGCTGAGGCCGGCGGCCGCGTACACGCCCAGGTCACCACCAAGGCCCCGCGGATCGCGGACCTGGTCGCCGCCGCGCGGCCGGGCGACCCGGTGACCGTGTACGCGACCTACGCGTCCCTGGAGCGCATCGTCCAGGCACACGGGGAGTGCGGCCTGCCGGCGTGGGACCTGGTCGTGGTCGACGAGGCACACCGCACCGCAGGCTCCGAGGGCAAGGCCTGGGCCGCCGTCCACGACGACGCCCAGGTCCCCGCCGTCCGGCGCCTGTACTTCACCGCCACCCCGCGGATCGCCGACGACCGCACCGCCAAGGACGGCTTGACCGACCTCACCGACATCGACCCCGATGTCGACACCCCGGCGCTGCCCGCGCTGTGCTCCATGGACGACGAGACGATCTACGGCCCCACCGTCTACACCTGGACCCTCGGCCAGGGGATCGAGCACGGCTACCTCGCCGACTACCGCGTCCTGGTGCCGGTCGTCACCGACGAGGATCTGCGCGACCTGCTCAACCTGCCCGCGGTCGCCGACCTGCGCTCCCAGCGCTCGAACGAGGACCTGCTGCGCCTGGCGTTGCAGGTCGCGGTGCTGCGGGCGGTCGCGGATCTGGAGCTGCGGCGGGTGATCACGTTCCACTCGCGGGTGGCCGGGGCGCGGGAGTTCGCCGCGGATCTGCCGGCGGCGGCCGCGCTGCTGAAGGACGCGGACCGCCCCGAGCGGATCTGGGCGAAGGCGGTCGCCGGCACCGACCGCCTGCGGGACCGCCGCCAGGCGTTCGCGGAGTTCAAGGCCCACACCGGCGACGACGGCGAAGAGTGCGGCATCCTCTGCAACAGCCGGCTGTTGACGGAGGGGATCGACGTCGCCGCCGTGGACGCGGTCTGCTTCGCCGACCCCAAGAGCTCGGTGATCGACATCGTGCAGGCCGTCGGGCGGGCGCTGCGCCAGTCCTACGGCAGGGCAAGGTCTCCTGGGTCATCATCCCCGTCTACCTCCCCACCCGCTGGTCGGGGACGAGACGGCCGGCGCGGACCCGGCCGAGGTCCACGACGCCGGCGCGGCGGTGAAGGACGAGGCCGACACCGAGATCGAAGCCAGCTCGTTCCGCACGATCTGGCGCGTCCTGCGCGCCCTGGCCGCCCATGACGCCCGGGTGGTGGGCCGGATCACCGAGCTGCGCGCCCACCGCGCCCAGCCCCAGCTCACCACCACGGCGCAGGCCGCCGAAGGCGCGGCCGCCGAGGCCGGGGAAGGCGAGCAGCAGCCGGCGGTGGTGGAGTCGCCGGTGGACTGGCTGCGGATCGACGCCCGCCGGCACGCGGCGCGGATCCTCCAGACGGTGAAGCTGCGGGCGTTCAACCCGCGGGCCGTCGAGTGGCAGCGCATGCACGGCCTGGCCAGCCGGTTCCACCTTGAGCACGGCCACCTCGACCCCCCCGACAAGGAGGTGTACGGCGAGCTGATCTCCTGGCTCGACCGGCAGCGCTACCTGAACGGCCAGGGCCTGCTCGATGCCGCGCGCGTCTCGGAGCTGGACGCGCTCGGCATGATCTGGTCCAAGCACGCCAACGCCTGGGAGCGCGGCTACGCCTGCTGCGCAAACAGGACAAGGCCCACACCGACGGGAAGCTGACCGACCGGCAGACCGCGCTCCTGGACGCCCTGCGCCGGCACGCCGAGACCGTGATGGGCTGACCTGACCAGGCGGTGACCGCCCCCCCGCTCCGAGGACACCGGCGACAGCGAGGACCAGGAGCGGCCGGAGCGGCAGCACGCGGTGAACGCGCTGCTCGCCGAGGCGTCCGAGGCGGGCCGTGTGGCGGCGGGGTGGGTGCGCGGGCTGGGGCTGGGTCGAGGCGCTCGGCGACGGCTGGGGCACCTACATCCAGGGCCGCCTGATCATCGACGCCACCGACGGCGACCCCTGGCTGGTGGGCCGCGGTGAGGTGGCGAGGATGGAGGAGCAGGCCGATGAGGCGGCGGATCTCGGGGACGGACGGCGGTATCAGGCCGCTGCGGCCGGGTCTGGAGCCCCCCTTTGCCAGCTCGTGTGCCCGGATGGCGGTCAGGCAGGCGAGGGCGGCCATGGAAGCGGATGCGCGGGGACGGCAACGGTGCTGCTCGTCCCTTCGTGCGGAAAGGGGAAGGCGGCCGGTCGAAGCGCCGACCGCCTTCGGTGCGCCCCGATGCCGGGCGCCCGTGTCACCAGCTGACGACGGTGATCGTTCCGGCGCCGCCTTCTCGGTGCTGTGCGGCCAGGGCTTCCTGGTAGGTGACGTACTGGCGAACGGTGCCGTCAGGCAGGTTCAGCTGGTAAACGACGGTTTGTGGTGATCCTCCGCCGCAGTTGCAGGCCATTCGTTCAGTCTCCTTTCCGGGTGCTGGGGTTCGGGTCTTCTGGAAAGGGGGTGTTGGTCAGTCCAGCCACCGTGAGGCCACACCCGCCAGGTACGAGACGCTGAGCGCGGTCGCCGGTATCCGGAACCACGGGCTGCCCTCCAGGTACGCGGCACAGCCGACCGCGACGGCGGACACCCAGACGCTCGAACACCAGCCGCAGGTGATCAGATACGCGGCCTTGGACTCTTCACCGAAGCGATCGGCGACCCAGATCCTGAGACCGCCCGCGAGCGTGTCCTTGGTCAGGAAGCGGGTGACGCGGCAGGTGGCGCCGAGCGCGAGAAGGAACATGGTCAAGCTCATGGGGACAACTCCACTGACCAGGGACGCGGCAGTACGGTTGCGGGCGTGGCGGCGGGTACGGTGGCTTCGCCGCTACGCCCCCAGCGCGTCCGTCCCCCCGCCGTGCGGGGGCGGGGGGACGGACCTTCGAGGTGGGCCGCTCATCTGCGGACGATGAGGTCAGGCCTCACCCGGCTCGGCCACCAGTACCGGTCCGCGATCCACGTCCCGGGCCGGACAGGGCCGGTCCGGTCACTGCTGCGGCTGGCAGGGCAGCAGGGTGGCGGTCGACTGCAGCGTCGTGCCGCCGACGGTGGCGGTCGCGGTGAAGGTGCCGGACTGAACCTGAAGCAGGTTCAGTCCGGTGGTGAGGGTCGCGATCCCGGACGCGTCCGTCACCGCCGAGCCCACCGGCTGTCCGGCGATGAGGAAGGTCACCGCCACGCCGGCGGCCGCGGGAGTGAGCTGGGCCTGCAGTGTGGCGGTGACGGGGTACGGCTGCCCGTGCGAGGGATTTGCCAGCGCGTGCTCCCAGTGGCTCCGCCAGCAGGACGGCAGCGCCTGCAGGCTCGCGGCGGGGCCGCCTACGGTGACGGTGATGGTGACCGGGGCGGAGACGACGTTGGTGCAGGTGCAGGTGGTGCCGGCCGCGGTGACGGTGGCGGTCAGCGACACCGGTCCGGCGGTGGGGAAGGTGATCGACCCGGTGGCGATTCCGAGTGCGTTGGTGGTGGCGGTGACCGGGGTGGCCCCGTCGCCGTTGAAGGTGACCGTTGCACCCGGAACGGGCACGCCGTTGCACAGGACCACCGCGGACACGACGGTGGGCTGGCCGGCGACCACCGGTACCACCGGCGACAGCAGGAGCACCAGGCAGGTCGGCGGCGTGGTCACCGTGATGGTGACCGGGGTGGAGACGACGTTGGTGCAGGTGCAGGTGGTGCCGGCCGCGGTGACGGTGGCGGTCAGCGACACCGGTCCGGCGGTGGGGAAGGTGATCGACCCGGTGGCGATTCCGAGTGCGTTGGTGGTGGCGGTGACCGGGGTGGCCCCGTCGCCGTTGAAGGTGACCGTTGCACCCGGAACGGGCACGCCGTTGCACAGGACCACCGCGGACACGACGGTGGGCTGGCCGGCGACTATCGGGCCGACCACCGGCTGGATGATGACCACCGAACAGCTCGGCGGCGCCGGCACGGTGACCGTGATCGGCGCGAAGGTGCAGGCCGCACAGGTGCCGGCGGCGGGGGTGAAGCTGACCCCCACCGCCTGACCGGCCGTCAGCGCCAGTCCCAGACTTGCCGGACCGACCACGCCGTTGACCACCGGGGCGGTGACCGTGGCCCCGCCCGGCAGGGTGTAGGTCAGGGTGCCGTTGATGGAAACCAGGCCGGCGCTGCAGGTCAGGGTGGTCCCGGCGGTCACGAGGCCGCCGACGGCGATCGACAGCGTCGTGGAGATGGTCCCGGCCGGCGCCGCGTTGACGGTGACCGTGCCGCTGTCGGCCCCGACCACGGTGTTGACGGCATCCAGGTAGGTCACCAGGACCAGCTGCGCGCCGGAGCCGACAGCCGTGAACGTCACCGGTCCGGCGGCGCCGGCGACCACCGGCAGCGACTGCGGGGCGGCGCCGTCATAGAAGAAGACAGCGGTGACGGCCCCCGCGGGCGCGCCGGTGGCCGTGGCGGTGAAGGCGGAACACGCCGCCACGGGGGTGGGAACGATGGTTACTGCCATGTGAGCAGCCCCTTGAGTGAGTCGGGAGTGGGGCTGCCCGAATACGGCCGCGCCAGTTGGTGCGGCCGACGAATTCCACCTGTCAGGGTGCCCGTGCATGGGGAAGGTGACCCGTCAAGCGATCACCACCCCGACGCCCCGACAGGGGAATGGGCACCCCACAGTCGGTCACCCGCCATTACAACTACGCCGGCCGGCAAAGGCCATACTCCCCCGATCGAATAACCCGTATGAACCAACGTTCGGAACACCACCACACCCAACAGTCGCTCCAGCCACGGAACTTGCACCGCACGGGGCGCACTGCACGACTCCGCACGCCCCGTTGCCGCCATACTGACCGCCTGCCGGAGCAGTACGCCAGCAGTTGCCGGCGGGGACGAGCGGCGATCAACCCGGCCATGTACTCCAGCGCCCGCCCTTGCGGCTCCGATCTGGTGAAACGCGACGCAAAGCGGGCATGCAACCCCGCCGGCGCCGCCTTCCACTCCTCGACCTGCCCCACCCCAAGCTGCTCGAGGTCGGCCAGGCGGGCCGCGCTGGCCTTCACGGTCATCAGCATCCGGGCGACCAGCGGGTGGGCATCGGCGATGCCCTGGAGGTCGCGGATGCGCTGCCGGGCGGCGCGCTCGCCGGTGTCGGCCAGGGCGAACAGCAGCCGCGGGAAGACCACGTAGTGCTGCTGCCAGGCCAGCAGAACGCTCTGCGCGCCCGCGGTGCGCCGCAGGTGGGGCGGGATCGGGTGGTACTCGCGGAAGCGGGCGTAGCCGATCAGCTTGGCGGCGAGCTTCTCGCTGGCCATCGTGCCGCGGTCGACCTCGACGAATGCCCGGCACAGCCTCCGGCCGCCCGCGACGGCGGTGTAGTGCAGCAGGCCGTCGGCGATGACGGCGCCGTCCCGGCCTTCGCCGTAGCGGTGGTAGACCTCCGGCAGGAAGTCCAGCGGTCGACACTCGTCACCGGCCTTGCGGGCGCCGGCGACGAAGGCGGCCTGGGTGCGGGTGACGGCCAGGATGTGCCCGACCCGCAGCCGCGCCTCGGTCTTGTCCTCGGGCAACGGCAGGGAGGCCACGCCCTCCAGTTCCGGGAAGCGGGCGGCGATCCGCGCGCCCCGCTCGGTCAGGAACCAGGCCCGCAGCCGTCCGCCTGCGGGAGGAGGACGTCCTCGACCAGGCCCTCCTTCGTCAGCCGGCGCAGCCGTCGACGCATCAGCTCCGGCTGGCTGTCGGGGGTGTGCAGGAGGCGCAGCTGCTCGGCCGTGGCCATCCGGAACTGGTACAGCGCGGCCACGACCTGGTGGTCGATCTCGGGCGGCATCGCCATCACGGGCTCCTCACGATCGGGTGCCCACCGCCCCGGTGGCGGCAAGCACCCGTAGGTAAGCCCGCGCCTCTCACCACTTTTCTTACCAAGATCGGCCCATCCGGTCGCGATCCGACAACGGGTGCACTAACTGGTGCGAGGTCAGCAGCCGTCGTGAGTGGCCGTCAAGGCGAAACTCACCGCCCCGACAACCCTGTCCTTCCCCTTCCTGTCCTTGGCTTTGTGGGTGGTGGTTGGCTGGTTGGGTGGGGCGGTGGCGGTGAGAGTCGCTGCGGTCGGCGACGCGCAGCTACTGATGGCCCGACTCGCGGCGTCAGCGATCGGCCGAGCCACCGCCGCGCTGCTGGACGTGGACCTGCAACTCGCCGAAGACGTGATCGCCGCCGACGCGCAGCTCGATGCTATGCGGCGCGATTTGGACGAGAGCGTGATCAGTGTGCTGGCCCGCCAACAACCGGTCGCCACCGATCTGCGCATTCTGGTATCGGCGCTGCAGACCGGTGCCGATCTGGAGCGCGCCGGCGACCTGGCCCGACACGTCGCCGAACTGGCCCGGCGCCGCTACCCGGACCCGGTGGTCCCGGCCGAGCTGCACGCCGTGATCCAGGAGATGGGATGCCTCGCGCAGCACCTGATGGCCAAGTCCGCCGACATCCTCGCCACCCGTGAGGTCGAGCAGGCGCTGGCGCTGGAGAGCGCCGATGACCGGATGGACGATCTGCACCGGGCCCTCTTCCAGCACCTGCTGGATGGGCGTTGGCAGCACGGTGTGCAGAGCGCTGTGGATGTCACCCTGGCCGGTCGCTTCTACGAGCGTTTCGCCGACCACGCCGTCCATGTTGCCGAGCACACGATCTACCTCATCACCGGCGCCAGGGCCGACGACCTGCCGCCCGAGGTAGCCCATCCCGACCGTCCGTGACCACCGGTGCGGAATGAACAGCATCTCCGACTTTATACAGTGCCTTAAACGAGGAACTGCTGCGCCACGCGCTGCAGATCGCGGTGCTGCGCGCGGTCGCCGACCTGGACCTGCGAAGGGTGATCACCTTCCATTCCCGGGTGGCCGGGGCGCGGGAGTTCGCGGACACCCTGACCACGGCCGCCGCCCTGCTGAAGGACGCGGACCGTCCCGAACGGCTGACCGCGCTCGCCGTGGCCGGCACCGACAGGCTCAAGGACCGCCGGGCCGCGTTCGCGCCACCGGCGAGGACGGCGAACAGTCCTGCATCATCTGCAACAGCCGGCTCCTGACCGACGGCATCAACGTCGCCGCCATCGACGCCGTCTGCTTCGCAGACCCCAAGTCCTCCGTGATCGACATCGTCCAGGCCGTGGGCCGGGCGCTGCGCCAGTCATACCGGCAGGGCAAGGTGTCCTGGGTCATCATCCCGGTCTACCTGCCCACCCCCGGGATGGGCGACGACACGGGCGGCCGCGGACCCGGCCGAGGTCCACGACGCCGGCGCGGCGGTGAAGGCGGAGGCCGACGCCGAGATCGCCGCTCGACCTGCCGAGCCTGGGGAACAGCCGCAGCTGCTGGACCGCCTGGCAGCGGTGCCCGATCCGCGCCGGACCAAGGGGCGCCGCCACCCCCTCGCCTTCATCCTCGCACTCGCCGCGCGTGCGCGGTGCTGGCCGGCGCGAAATCCCTGACCGCGATCGCGGAGTGGGCCGCCGACGCCCCAGCGGCCGTGCTCACCGCCCTCGGAGCCCCGAACCGCGAACCGTCCGGCCCCACCGCCCCGGCCGAAGCCACCGTGCGCCGGATCCTGCAGTGCGCCGACGGCAACGCCCTCGACGCGGCGATCGGGGCCTGGCTCACCGCCCGCGACGCCGACCGTCCGCCGCCCGACCAGGAACCGGGCCGGCGTGCTCGCCGCTCGCTGGCCGTGGACGGCAAGACCGTTTGGGGCGCCCGTCGTGCCGACGGCACCCAGGTCCACCGGCACCGGCCTGGTTGCCGCCCAATGGGAGGTGCTCCAAGACCAACGAGATTACCGTCTTCAAGCCGATGCGCGTCGGGCTCGACCTGGCCGGCACCGTGGCCACCTTCGACGCGTTATGCCGACGTCGGCATACTGTAAGGGCATCGGCGGTGACGACCACGCCGCGCAGGTCGCGACCCCTTCGTGGCTTCGACAATCTTGATCATCATGAGTCGCGTTCGCCATTTCCATTCGGGTGAATCGCCCATGCACCGCCAGGCCGGGGCGAACCACTCATCTCGCCACCGGAGAACGCATCAGCCCTGGTCACGAACCGGGCGTGCTCACGAATCGAGGTCAATACCTTGATTGTTGTATCGGGGCGGCGATCCCGCTGCTAGTTTGACTTTCCGTGCGCTTCGAAAGCTGGGGCTCGGAATCCGCTGAGCCTATTGGGTTTGCGCGCGACCAGGAGGGGAAAGCATGACGTTCCTGTCAAGGCGGTCGTTGGGACTTGGGCTCGCAGCTGCAGCAGCCGCAATCGCCATCATGGGTCCGGGCACGATCGCCTCGGCCAGCACATCGTCCCCGGCGTCGTCATCAGCGGGGAATGCGTGGGTTCAGCAGCAGATCAAGGATCAGTTGAAGCGGCTTCCTGGTGGAGTGGTCAACGGCAACTCGATCCACTACGCCAGCGGTGATGTCACGCTGACATACGTTCCGAAGGCCGGCCCTGGCACTGTGGCGCCGCATGCCGCGTTCAACTGCCCCGACCACAACCTGTGCCTGTACACCGACACCTACTTCGCCTACGGCTACCTGGCCTTCACGACAGGCTCAGAGTGGTGCCCGGGGGACCCGAACCACGGCATGGGCGCTACAATCCCCACTCAACAATATGGACTCATGGGAAAGATACGCTCCGTTTACAACGCGGGACCGTACTACGTGAGGGGTTACAATTGGCACACTAACTGGGGTTCGGTTGTCTATGATATCTACTACAACTTGAACCCAAATGGGGATTTCAACACCCAGACGAACCCGGTTGCGGATTACATTCAAACCTGTTCGTCGACTGGGCAATTCACCGCCAAGTAGCGGCAGATCAGCCAGCTCGGCAAGCTTAGTCCTGCCAGGTGACATCGCTACTCTTTACGTTGCCCTAGTCCGGGGGTGCATCTCCCAGGTCGAGAGTGCACCCTCCTCGCGGAATGCCGCGCTGTTCACCCAACTAGGCCGTGACCGCAAACGAGATCCTGTCTAAAGCCCGCCACGCTCACGCGAGCGTCGGCCAGTCCAAGCATAAACAGGCAGGATCGCGCCATGTACGTGATGTCCTGCTCCTCTTCTTCTCAATGCTCTATTTGTTTTGTTGTATCGGGGCGGCGATCCCGCTGCTAGTTTGACTTTCCGTGCGCTTCGAAAGCTGGGGCTCGGAATCCGCTGAGCCTATTGGGTTTGCGCGCGACCAGGAGGGGAAAGCATGACGTTCCTGTCAAGGCGGTCGTTGGGACTTGGGCTCGCAGCTGCAGCAGCCGCAATCGCCATCATGGGTCCGGGCACGATCGCCTCGGCCAGCACATCGTCCCCGGCGTCGTCATCAGCGGGGAATGCGTGGGTTCAGCAGCAGATCAAGGATCAGTTGAAGCGGCTTCCTGGTGGAGTGGTCAACGGCAACTCGATCCACTACGCCAGCGGTGATGTCACGCTGACATACGTTCCGAAGGCCGGCCCTGGCACTGTGGCGCCGCATGCCGCGTTCAACTGCCCCGACCACAACCTGTGCCTGTACACCGACACCTACTTCGCCTACGGCTACCTGGCCTTCACGACAGGCTCAGAGTGGTGCCCGGGGGACCCGAACCACGGCATGGGGAGCACTCTCCGCCTGTCTAACTACGGCCTTGCGGGTTCGATTAGGTCCGTGTTCAATCCAACATTGTATTACGCTCGTGGGTATAATGTGAGCAGGAATGCTTTCGGGACGCCGGTTTGGATAGCAGCTAAGTGGACACTCAACCCTAATGGCGACCTCAACACATCGACAGATCCCAATACCAACGAGATTGGAACCTGTCCGTCCCTGTCGCAGCTCTAGCCTCGATCTTTCGTGACGGTCCGTCGGTTCATCCGGCGGGCCGTTTCGGTTTGTCGGGCTGGTGGTGGACAGGCTGATGGCCCGGCTGTCGCGTCGGGTGGGCGCCGGTTTCCACAGCTCCGGATGGTGGGGATGATCGTTGAGGTGAGGTGTTGTTGCTGGTCAGCCGGGGTTCGGCAGGGCTTGCAAGCGCTCGAACGCGGTGGTGATCATGTCGGTCCAGGGCCAGTGGCGGGCGAGGCGGAGGTAGCGGCGGCGGCCGGTGGTGACGAGCTGGGCGGCGGCGGAGAACAGCCGCAGGCGCTTGGGCTCCCATCGCTGCGCGTCGCCGGTCAGGGCGAGCATCGGCATCCAGGCCAGCAGGTCGAGGGCGAGCTGGACGATCTCCAGCCAGACCTGGTTCTGAGCGGCGTCGTGGAGGGGGAGGTTGCGCAGGCCGGTGTCGCGGGCGGCACGGATCCGGTCCTTGGCCCTGGCCCGACGGCGGTGCCGCAGCTCCAACTGGGCGATCGGCGTGCCGGTGGTGTTCGTGGCGAAGCAGGTCAGCCGCATCCCGTCCGCGTCGGTGAACCGCAACTGCGCTCCCGGGTGCGGCCGTTCCTTGCGCACGATCAGCCGCATCCCCGCCGGCCAGCCCTTGAGAACGTCCCCGGCGAGTTCGGCGACCCAGGCACCGTCACGGACCTGGTCACCGGGCTCGACCGCCGGCGTCCAGGCCGAAGCCGGCACCAGCAGAACAGCCTGATGAACCTGGTCGGTGATCGTCATTCCCACCGAGTAGGACAGCCACCGTCCGCGTGCGTCGAGCCAGTTCACGAACGCGTGGGTGCCGCCGCCGGAGTCCGTGCGGATGAGCGTGCGCCGTCCGCGTCGGTATGTCTTCGGCAGCTGGGTCAGTGCGAGGCAGGCGGCTTCGATGTGGTCGACGGCGGTGTTGCTGCCCGCGTTCCCCGGTCTCAGCACGGCGGCGACCGGCTCCCCGGACCCGGCCGGGCCGTGGTCGACGAACGCCATGAGCGGGTGGTGGCCGTAGGTCTTCTTCCAGGTCGCGGCCGCGGCTTCCTTGTCGGAGTGCGCGATGACGAGCACCCCGTCGATGTCCACGGTCACCTGGCCGTCCGCGCCCGGGGCTGTCTGCCCGGCCAGCTGCCACACACGCTCGCGGACATCGGCTCGAGCCCGGCGGACGGCCGCGAGCGCACGGGGACCGGCTGCCGACAGCGTGTCGATGAGCCGCGAAACGGTCGGATCGGAGGCGACCGGCCCGAACACGCCGGGCTCGGCCCGCAGCGTCGCGACGTCGGCCAGGCAGTCGCCGCCCAGCGCCACGGCCAGCGCGACATCCAGCAGGATCTTGCCGGGATCGTGCACCGCCCGGGGCTTGCGCCACGGCACGAGCGCCTCGGACACGGCGATATCGAGTCCCGACCTGCGGACCGTCTCAACCAGCAGCAGCCCGCCGGCTTGCGAGACCACCCCGGCACCACCACCCGAGACCCGGATACGCGGGTACGACCCGCTACGCTGACTCACCTGGGAAGTGCCTCCGACAGTGGCAGGAACAAGGACCTCGATAATCCTCATTCTTGCTGGTCAGAGGCACTTTCTGCTTTTCTGACCACCCGTCGGACAGCCCGCTTCATGAAAGCGCGAGGCTAGACGCTATCGCCGAGCTGGGACGACAGGCGTTTCGGCTGCCGAACGCCGCACGAGGCCAGTACGCGGCACCCCGGCCGGCGGCTGCGGTGTCGGCCGACCGGCCGCATCCAGCCTCGTCGCGGGCTTGGGCAGTTGCACCCTGGAGACATGAGCCCCCGGGGATCCGCACAGGTGAGGCTGCCGCACGTCGAGCCGATGCTGGCGTCGGCCGGCCCACTGCCGTCCGGGACCGGGTGGATGGGGGAGGTGAAATGGGATGGGGTGCGGTGCCTGGCCTACGTGCCCGAGGCCTCGCCGGTGCGGCTGGTCGGCCGCCACGCCACGGACTTCACCGACCGGTTCCCGGAGGTGGCCGAGGCCCTGACGCTCCGCGGACCCCTGATCCTGGACGGCGAGCTCGTGGTCATGCGCGCAGGCCGCCCCTCGTTCGCCGCGCTGCAGGGCCGTGTCCACCGCACGAGCCCCGCCGCAGTACGGGCCGGCGCAGCGAATACGCCAGCCCTGTTCGTGGCGTTCGACTTGCTGCACACCGGGGAGCAGTCACTGCTCACGGAACCGTACGTGCGGCGGCGCGAGCTGCTGGAGGGCCTGGAGCTGGAGCGTCCGGGCCTGCGGGTCCCGCCGGCGTGGGACTCGGTGGCCGAGGCCTACGGATGGACACGGGAGCACGCACTGGAAGGTGTCGTCGCAAATTCCCTGTTGAATCTGCGTGTTGATGCAGGTCAAGAGGGAGGTCTGTGGTGCCAAGGTGGCGTGTCTACTGGGTGCCGGCGAGGCGGGTCGTCGAGCCCGAACGGGTGCCGGCGCTGGGCGGTTGGGAGGACTTGGAGGAGCGCGAGTCGCGGGCGGGGATCCGTCCAGGGACACCGATCCTGCTCTCGCCCAGCCGTCAGATCGACGGACGCCTGAGCCAGTTTCTGGCCCGCTCGTCGTTTGCGCGGCTGGAACCGGAGACGAAGCGGAACTACACAACCGACTATTGCGTCTTCTTTGATTTCCTCTGGAGCCGGGAAAAGAGCTGGGACGAGGCGACTCCCGGCGATCTGTGGGATTTCGAGGACTGGCGCGTGCGGTCCATGCGCAATCCGCAGAGGGTGGGCGGCGCTCGCTGGAACCGGGGTCTTGCCGCTTTGGGCCGCTTGTACTCCTGGGCCGTCAAGCAGGGGCATGTTCCGTCGAGTCCGATTGAAACGCGGCAGGGAATCGGGCGCCACGGACAGGTCGTACGTGTGCCGGCCGCCCGGGCCAAGGATTCGAGGGCAAGCAACGTGCGCTGGTTGACGCCCCGGACGTTCCGGCGCTGGGTTGACGTCGGCCTGCGCGGTTTCCCCGCAGACGGGGCACCCGACACTGCCCCGGCCGGCCGCCTGGCCGATCGGAATTCGGCGTTCGCGAATCTGCTCTTCTCCTCTGGCGTCCGGCTGACCGAGGGCGCCTCCCTTCTCACCCTGGAGATCCCGCGGTTGGCCTTGCGGGAGCGCCGGTACTACGCGAGCCGGCTGGCCCCGGTGGTGACGAAGTCCAAGCGGGCTCGCACCGAGTCTGTCGCCATCCGGCTGAAACAGTCCACCGTCATCGCGCCCGGCTGCCAAGAGCGTTCGCCTCGCCGTTCGTCGGGGTGTTTCGATCACGCGGCGAGGGCCGGTCTGCCGCCCCACCGCAGGCCCTTCTCGCTGCGGATTCGGGCGCGCTCACGCCGTTGGGCTTCCAGTACGTCGGGGTGGCGGGCGTTGGCGTTGCGCCAGCGCAGGTAGGCGTGCAGTGCGCGGGTCTGGACGGTGTGGTTGGGGTGGTTGGAGTTGGCGAGCGTGAACTGCGAAGTGCGCCTCGATCGGGTTGGCCCAGGAGGCGTTGGTCGGGGTGAAGCACAGGTGGACGTTGTTGTTCTTCGCCCAGCGGAGGATCTTCTTGCCGTTGTGGGCGGAGAGGTTGTCCAGGATCACGTAGACCGGGGCGCCGTCCGGGCGAGTGGCCCGGATCAACCTCAGCGCGGCCAGGGTGTTCGCGGTGCCCTTGCGGCGACGGTTGACTCCCCAGAGGGTGTCGTCGCCGACGGAATAGCAGCCGTGGAAGTACGTCACGCCGTGAGTCCGGTGGTAAGTCGCCGGAAGCCGGTCCGGCCTGGCCTGTTCAGCCCAGCAGGTGCCGGCGGTGGGGCGGATGCCGAGCGGGCCGAACTCGTCGAACGCGAAGGTGCGGTTGGGGAAGTGCTCCAGGACGTGCTCGATCCGGTCGAGCTTGGCGTCGTAGGCGGGGTCGGTCGACTCCTTCCACGTCTTGGTGCGCTGGAAGGTGACGCCGCGGCGGGCGAGCAGGCAGCGCAGGGCTTCGCGGCCGATGCGGATCACACGGCCGTGGACGCGGCGGGGGTAGGCGAGCAGTTTGCGGATGGACCAGCGGGTGAAAGGCTGGCCGAGCTTGGCCGGGCGGGTGGTGGCCGTCTGGACGACGAAGTCCTCGTCGTCAGAGCTGAGCAGGCGGGGACGGCCTCTCGCCCACTGAGGGTCCAGACAGGCCAGGCCGATCTCGTTGAACCGGTGGATGACATCCCGCACGGTGTCCTCGTCCGCCTGCACGAGCCTGGCGATCACCGGCACCCGGTTGCCGCCGGCCGAGGCCAGCAGCGTCATCGCCCGCCGGTAGCGCACCGAACTGGTGCTGCCCCGCCGCACGATCCGCTGTAACCGCTGGCTCTCCTGGTCGGTCAGTCTCCGGACCTTGACCGGCTCCGCCACCACGCCTCCCCCACACCGATCGGATGTCCGTCCGACATCCAACCGGTTTAGGCACCGCCACCACCAATCCGAGTATCAGCAGCACCTGTCTGCGTGTCGAGGTGGGCTGGCAGGGTCGCTCTGCCCGTGGTGGGCAGCCGATGTGGGGATTCGGCTGTCGGAGGTGGGCGGGGGCTGGTAGGTGTGGAGCCCTGTGAGGGGCCGATAGTTCTCGTCTGTGCGGGGGTGGTGTTGTGGCTCGGATCGTGTGTGTGCACGGGATGGGGCAGCAGGTGCAGGGGGAGGACCGGCTGCGGGCGGTGTGGTGGCCGGCATTGAGTGACGGTCTGCGCCGGGCCGGGGCCGCTGGCCTGGTGACGGCGTCGGATGTCGCGATGGGCTTCTACGGGGACCTGTTCCGCCCGGCCGGTCAGATGCTCTCCGCCGGGGACATGCCGTATACGGTTCAGGACGTCGAGGAGGGCTTCGAACGGGAGCTGCTTGCGGCGTGGTGGCGGGCAGCGGCCGAGGTGGACGCGGGGGTGGTGCCGCCGGAGGCGGTGGACACGCTGGTGTCGACGCCGCGGTCGGTCCAGGCCGCGTTACGGGCGCTGTCGGGGTCACGGTTCTTCGCGAACGTCGCGCTGCGGGCGATGGTCAGTGACCTGAAGCAGGTCCGTGGCTACTTGATGGATGACCGGGTGCGTGAGCGGGTGCGCGGCCGGGTGGCCGCGGGGATCGGTGCGGACACGCGGGTGGTGGTGGCGCATTCGCTGGGTTCGGTGGTGGCGTACGAGGCGTTGTGCGCGCTGCCGGGGCACGGAGTGCGGGCGCTGGTGACGATCGGCTCGCCGCTGGGGATCCGCCATCTGGTCTTCGACCGGCTCCGGCCCGCCCCCGACGAAGCAGGCCGGCAGGCGCGCGGGCAGTGGCCGGGCGGCGACGGGCTGGTGTGGACGAACCTGGCCGGCACGGGGGACGTGGTGGCGCTGGTGAAGGATCTGCGGCCGCTGTTCGGCGAGCGGCTGCGCTCGGGGGTGCTGGAGAACGGCATGCACGCGCACGACGCGACCGCCTATCTGACCGACGCGCTGTGTGGGCGGGCGATCGCGGATGGCCTGGCGTGAGCGATGAGCAGGACGGCGGGCAGGGGCCGCGGCGGTTCCTGATCGCCGCGGCGGTGGCTGACTACCCGAAGAACCGCGAGTGGAACCGGCCTGGTCTGGTGGAGGCACGTGAGCGGGTCGTCGACGTGTTCACCAACCGCCTCGGCTACCACCTGCACGACCCGCTTCCGCTCAGCCCGACCAGGCAGCAGCTGACGGATGCCCTGCGCGCGTTCTGCCTCTCGCCGCAGCGGCAGGAGGACGACCTGCTGGCGGTATACCTGTCCTGTCACGGCGAGGTTCTCGACGATGGCGGCGAGCACGTCCTGCTCACCTCCGACACCGACCCCGAAGACCTGACCTACACGGCGCTGCCGACCGCGGAGCTGACGCGGGCGATGCTGCGCGGCACCCGGATTCGGCGGGTCCTGCTGCTGCTGGATGCCTGCTACGTCGGCCAGGGCGGCAACCAGATGGCCGCCGCGGCCCTGGAGCGTCTCGGGGAGAGCTGGGGCAGAAGTTCTGGGTCCGGTCTGGTGGTCGTCTCGTCCGCCCAGCCCCACCAGCAGGCGGTGGCGGGCCTGTTCCCAGAGTTGCTGGAGGCCGCGGTGAGCGGCCTGTCGGTTGCGGGATACGGCCCGGACACGCTGTCGGTGAACGCGGTGGTGCAGCACATCAACAACTCCCCTGACTTGCCTCAGTATCAGCGGATCGGCCTGGCGATGGTGGGTCTGGACGGCGAGCCGCCGGCCTTCTTCCCCAACCCCCGCCACGACATCCGGCTGAACGAGGTCGACCTCGCACTGCAGCAGGCCGCCGCCTTCGACGAGCAGGACCGCAGGCGGGAGACCGAGTTCACCTCGCGGCTGCTGGTACGCGCCATGGGCTTCTACGGCGAGGCCGAGCCCCCGGCGTGGTGGTTCAGCGGTCGCCACACCGCGCTCCACGACCTGGCCGCCTGGCTCAACACCCCCACCGACAGCGACGAATCGGTATGCCGGGTGGTCACCGCCGCCCCGGGCTCGGGCAAGACCGCCGTGCTCGGTCTGGTCGCCGCCCTCGCTCACCCCGAACGACACCGCACCGTCCCCCTCGACGCCCTCGGTCTGCCGCAAGGTCTGCTCACCCCCGGCGTGGTCGATGCCGCCGTCTACGCCCAGCGCCTGACCGACACCGACGTCCTGGACGCCCTCTGCGCCGCCGCCCGTGTCCACGCCGGCACCGTCGGCGAACTCCTCGACGCCCTCGACCGCCAACAGCGCCAGCGTCCGCTGACCGTCCTCATCGACGCCCTCGACGAAGCCGCCACCCCCGCCAGCCTGTGCACCACGATCCTGCGCCCCCTGACCGAGCACTCCCGCGGCCGCATCCGCCTGCTCCTGGGCACCCGCCCCTACCTCCTGCCCCGCCTGGGCACCGACCCCGCACACATCATCGACCTCGACAGCCCCCGCTACGCCGACCCGAAGGCCCTCACCCTCTACGCCGCCCGCACCCTGCTCCAGGCCCACCGCACCTCCCCCTACCGCGACCACCCCGCCGCCGTCAGACCCGTCGCCTGGGCGGTCGCCCATGCCGCCAGCCACTCCTTCCTCATCGCCCGCATCACCGCCAGCACCCTCGCCGCCACCCCCACCATCCCCGACCCCAGCGACCGCGCCTGGCGCGCCGGCCTGCCCCGCCACGCCGGCGACGCCATGCGCCACGACCTCCACCAACGCCTCGGCCCCCACGCCCAGCGCGCCACCGACCTCCTTCGCCCCCTCGCCTACGCCCAAGGCCAGGGCCTGCCCTGGGAAGACATCTGGGCACCCCTCGCCACCGAGATCTCCGGCCGCCCATACACCGACAACGACCTACTGTGGCTGCGCCGCGAGGCCGGCTCGTACGTCGTGGAGGCGACCGAGCACGATCGCTCCGCCTACCGGCTCTACCACGAGGCGATGGCCGAGCACCTGCGCGAGAACACCGACCAGCAGGCCGTGCACACCGCCTACACCCGCGTCCTCACCGACCACGTCCCCTACCGCGCTGACGGCACCCGCAATTGGTCCCGCGCGCACCCGTACACCCTGAACCACCTCGCCCACCACGCCGCCTCGGCCGGGCTACTCGACCAGGTGCTCGCCGACAGCGAGTACCTCGTCCACGCCGCCCCCCGCGGCCTCACCCCTTACCTCCACCACGCCCACGACGACACCGCCCGCCTGGCCGCCGCCGTCTACCGCACCGGCCTTCACTTGCACCGCGACGCGACGCCGCACCTGCGGCGTCAGACCCTTGTCCTCGACGCCGTCCGCGCCGGCGCCCACGACCTGCACCGCGACCTCAGCCGCCTCATCCCACCCGGCCACTGGACACCCCTCTGGGCCAGCGGCAGCACCTTCCACCCCGCCCTGCGCGACACACTCACCGGCCACACCAACACCGTGAGGGCGGTGGCGGGCACGGCCTTCGACGGCCGCCCCATCGCCGTCACCGGCAGCGCTGACACCGTGCGGGTGTGGGACCTGGCCACCGGCCGACCCGCCGGCCAGCCCCTCACCGTCGACACTGGGGAGGTGTGGGGGGTGGCGTGCACGGTCCTCGACGGCCGCCCCGTCGCCGTCACCACTGGAACCTACGGCATGGTGCGGGTATGGGACCTGGCCACCGGCCAGCCCCTCAGCCAGCCCCTCACCGGCCACACCTACCGAGTAGGGGCGGTGGCGTGCACGGCCCTCGACGGCCGCCCCATCGCCGTCACCGGCAGCGCTGACACCGTGCGGGTGTGGGACCTGGCCACCGGCCGACCCGCCGGCCAGCCCCTCACCGGCCACACCGGCCAGGTTTGGGCGGTGGCGTGCACGGTCCTCGACGCCCGCCCCGTCGCCGTCACCACTGGAACCTACGGCATGGTGCGGGTATGGGACCTGGCCACCGGCCAGCCCCTCAGCCAGCCCCTCACCGGCCACAG
>NZ_JBITFB010000026.1:133089-133680 GCF_044455625.1 Kitasatospora sp. NPDC051164
ACCGGCGCCGTATGGGCGGTGGCGTGCACGGTCCTCGACGCCCGACCCGTCGCCGTCACCGGCAGCTTGGACGGTACGGTGCGGGTGTGGGACCTGGCCACCGGCCGGCCCGTCGGCGAGCCCCTCACCGGGCACGCCGGCCAGGTGGGGGCGGTGGCGTGCACAGTCCTCGACGGCCGCCCCGTCGCCGTCACCGGTAGCGACGACAAGACGGTGCGGGTATGGGACCTGGCCACCGGCCGGCCCGTCGGTGAGCCCCTCACCGGTCACATCGACCGGGTGAGGGCAGTGGCGTGCACGGTCCTCGACGGCCGCCCCGTCGCCGTCACTGGCAGCGACGACAAGACGGTGCGGGTGTGGGACCTGGCCACCGTCGGCTGGCCCGCCGGTCAGCGCCTCACCGGCCACACCGGCGCCGTGTGGGCGGTGGCGTGCACGGTCCTCGACGCCCGTCCCGTCGCCGTCACCGGTAGCGACGACAAGACGGTGCGGGTGTGGGACCTGGCCACCGGCCGGCCCGTCGGTGAGCCCCTCACCGGTCACATCGACCGGGTGAGGGCAGTGGCGTGCACGGTCCTCGACGGCCGCCCC
>NZ_JBITFB010000026.1:133777-150976 GCF_044455625.1 Kitasatospora sp. NPDC051164
CCCGTCGCCGTCACCGGTAGCGACGACAAGACGGTGCGGGTGTGGGACCTGTTTACCAGCCGGCCCGTCGGTGAGCCCCTCACCGGTCACATCGACCGGGTGGGGGCGGTGGCGTGCACGGTCCTCGACGGCCGCCCCGTCGCCGTCACGGGTGGCATGGACCGTACGGTGCGGGTGTGGGACCTGTTTACCAGCCGGCCCGTCGGCCAGCCCCTCACCGGCCACACCGACCCCGTATGGGCGGTGGCGTGCACGGTCCTCGACGCCCGCCCCGTCGCCGTCACCGGCAGCTTGGACGGTACGGTGCGGGTGTGGGACCTGGCCACCGGCCGGCCCGTCGGTGAGCCCCTCACCGGTCACATCGACCGGGTGGGGGCGGTGGCGTGCACGGTCCTCGACGGCCGCCCCGTCGCGGTCAGCGGCAACGACGACAAGACGGTGCGGGTATGGGACCTGGCCACCGGCCGACCCGTCGGTGAGCCCCTCACCGGCCATACCGGTGCCGTTACCTCGGTGACGTGCACGGTGCTCGACGGTGGCCCGGTCGCCGTCACCGCCGGAGGGGACGACACGGTGCGGGTGTGGGACCTGCGCACCCGGGCAGCCATCACAGCTATCCCTGTCGACACACCGCGCTCCGCCGCGATCAGCGCCGATGGCGACCTCGTCATCGGCTTCCACAATGACATCGCCCTCTACCGCCGCCAATCACATGACCGCTCGGTATAGGTCTGACCGAACATCACAGCCCTCAGCCCGCATAACTCGTCTGAACCAACCATCACCGGACCACCAGCGGATCCTCCCGCCACCGGAAACCAGGATCGGGTAGCGCCGGGTGGCTTCGCGTCGCACCAGCGTCTGCGGGGTCAGCCGACGGCCGATCTGCGTGAGGCGGGGTTTATGCCTACGTGGGGTCGATGATGAACCGCTCCGGGTGAGCGACCTGCACGTACTTCACGACCACGCCGCATTCCAGGAGCGTGACCTGTCGGACCGCGACTTCGTCTACGTGTGGGCCGACGGGGTGCACCCGAAGGTCCGTCTCGGCCAAGCACACTCATGCGTCTTGGTCCTGCTCGGGGTGCGTCTGGACGGCACAAAGGAGCTGATCGCGCTGGCGGAGGGCCTACGCGAGTCCACCGAGTCCTGGGCCGACCTGCTTCGCGACTGCCGGCGACGCGGTATGCGTGACCCCGAGCTGGTGGTCGGCGACGGTGCCATGGGCTTGTGGCGGGCACTGGCTGAGGTGTTTCCGGCTGCTGAGCAGCAAAGATGTTGGGTTCACAAAGCCCGCAACGTCACGAACTGCCTGCCGAAGTCCGCACAGCCGGGTGCCACGAAGGCGATGCAGGAGATCTACAACGCCGAGAATCGCGCCCACGCGGAGAAGGCGATCGAGGCGTTCGCGAAGACTTACGGCGCCAAGTGGCCCAAGGCCGTCGCGAAGATCACCGATGACCAGGACGAGCTGCTGGCGTTCTACGACTTCCCGGCCGAGCACTGGATCCATCTTCGGACCACGAACCCGATCGAGTCGACGTTCTCGACGGTCAAGTTGCGGACCAAGGTCACTCGCGGGGCCGGCAGCCCGGCCGCAGCCCTCGCGATGGTGTTCAAGCTCGTCGAGTCCGCTCAAGCCCGCTGGCGGGCGATCACTGGGGCCCAGCTCGTCGCGCTGGTCCGCTCCGGGGCGAGGTTCGAGAACGGCGTCCTGGTCGAGCGCGAGGAGGTCACCGCCGCCTGAAAACCGGTGGCGCGGACGGAAGCCGTCCGAGATCATCCAGCCGTGTCCCAAGACGAGTCAGGACGTTACCGAGCAGGTCAGACCGCCATGCTCGCCACCGTGTCGGAAGCCGAACCGCTGGTTGAGCACTGGCGTCAGCGATTCGACGCCTCCGCAGCGGTCGGGGTTCCCGCCCACGTGACGGTGCTCTTCCCGTTCCTCCACGTCGATCTCATCAGTGCGGCGGTCCTCGGTGATCTCACGACCCTGATCGCCGGGCATGACCCCTTCGCGGTCCGGTTCGACGAGTGTGGACGCTTCCCCGACGTGCTCTACCTGGCGCCGACCCCAGACCAGCCATTTCGGGCGCTGACCGAGTCCATCGCCGCGCGTTGGCCGGATGCGCCGCCCTACGGGGGACAGTTTGCCGAGGTCATCCCGCACCTGACCGTCGCCCATGGGCAGCCGCCCCGGGTCTTCGACGAGGTGGAGGTGGCGCTTGCCAGCCGGCTACCCGCCACCGCGACGATCTCGTCGGTGAGCCTGTTCGTGAGCGACGGTCAATGCTGGCGGCATCACGCGGAGTTTCCGATGCTAGGCGCATCGAGCAACACCTCACCTCGCCACCCCGGCAGCGAGTCAATCCACAACTCTTGACAATTGCTCGCCCACCCACGGACGAACACCGCTTCGATGAGCGGTTCCCGCTGGCGCTGTACCGCCACGACAACGGCGACTCCCAGCCCCTCTACACCGCCCTCGACCGCGCCGGCCTCCACACCCTCACCGACGACGACCACCAGGCCGTCCGCGACCTCACCCAACAGCTCGACCCCGCCACGCTGCGCCGAGTCACGAGCCGGCTGGAGCGCACCCGCACTGCGGCCCTCGCGCTGCGTGGTACCGAGCACGCCCGGCCCGCTCGTCCGCACGTGCGTCGCGGCGGGTTTTGACGGGCGGCGGGGGCGCTGACCACCACCAGGCGGTCGGCGTCCCTGCAGCGTCGGCCGCCGGAGCACCTGCCTTGGCTCCGTTGTTGTCAGGGTGTGCGGACGTGTTCGCCGCGTCGGTCGGTCAGTTTGTGGCGGATCTCTGGTGTGACCGGGTTCGGCCATGCCTGTATGAGGTAGGACTCGACCGGGTCGCCGTAGTTGTCTTCGAGGTCCAGGCCCTCGTTTCGGCCCCGGACGTGGACACGGATCCGGTAGGAGCCCGCACCGGCCGCGGACAGGCTGGGGAGGCTGGTGATCGGGTCGTCTTGGAAGCCGTGTCCGACGAAGCCGGCCTGCGGGGTGGTGAGGGTCATGCTGACCTCGACCACGTCGTCCCATCCGTCGAGGTGGAGTGTCGGCTCCGTGTGGCAGGGCTCGTAGGTGAGTGTGATCTTCCCGAAGCCGGTGCCGGTCAGGATGGTCGCGCGGTTCTCGCCGCCGCGGGTCTGGATGAGGCCGTTCAGGCCGGTGTAGACGTCGAGGGCGACCTCGACGTCCGGGTCCTTGATCCAGAACTGGCCGTGCGATACCCGGGTCTGGATCGTGAGGGCGTTCATCACGCCGCCACGTAGAACTGGTCGCCGTCCAGCACGCGCTGGGCCGCGTAGAAGGCGCCCAGCGTGCCGCCCTGGCTGTCGTTCTCGGTCTTGGGTACCCAGACGGAGCCGCTGTTGGGCGGAGGCGTCTTGGCGGCGCCCTCCAGGGTCGTGGCGAACGGGTACTCGTCGCACGACCACACGGCACCGGCGGGGGTCGTGGGCTTCGGCACGCCGGGCACCGGGCAGGCCGCCTTGCGGTTGTCCGCTTCCACGGTCGGGGAGGTGGAGCGGGTGAGCGGGTTCGGGCTGTCGGGCTGGCCGATGTGCAGCGGCGCGCTCTGCACCTTCCGGATGCCGGCGGAGATCGTCGGCAGGTAGCGCATGTCCGTCACCGGACGCCCGTTCGGCATGACGCAGCCGGCCGTAGAGCTGGCGATCTGGTCACACCGGAAGAACGGGGAGTTCCAGTCCCCGGAGACGGTGTTCCCGCCCTGCGGATGGATCGTGATCTTGTAGGTCGCCTCGGAGCTGTCCACCAGAGAGGCCGGCAGGCTGTCGGTGTAGGAGTCGTTGGAGTAGAAGGAGGCGCCCTGCCTGATCAGCCCCCCGTTGTAGAACGAGAGCGGCTTGCAGGTCACGCTGGTGCAGCCGGTCGTGTAGGTGAAGTCGGCGCCGGCGGCCTGGCCCCACACGTAGGGGAAGTCGACCTGGAAGTAGCCGTAGACCTGCGTGCTCTTCGGATCGGCCTTCAGGTAGTTGGTGACCGTGTACGTCATCCCCCCGACCGGCGTACCGTTCTGATCGGTCATCTCCCACTGGCTCGTCTGCGTGTAGCAGGCCTCGGTCCGGTTGACCTCCCACGCACTGGTGCACCACGAGGGGATCGCACCCTGACGCGGTCCCGGAGCCGCGGACGCCGCGAGACCAACCGCCAGCCTCGTACTCCCCAGCGGAGCATGCGCAGCGTCCCCGCAGCTGCCCACCCCGCCACCGCACAGCGTCGTCCCGCCGGCACCCGCCTGCGCACTGCCGGCGGCCTGCACCACAGGCCTGGCGCCGGCCTCCTGCACTCCCGTGCCCGCCGCCTGCGCGCTGCCCGCCACACTGAGCAGCGCGGCAGCGCTGACCAGAGCGGCCAGCCCGCCGATCACCCGTCGTCCTACATGCCTCACCCGAGCCCCCTTGTCTGCGGATCACTCCGCGTCCTGCGGCGGCCTCGACATCTGACAACCCTTCCGGAGGCCGCCGAAAATGCATCGTCTACCGCCGAAGCGGTATCGGACGGCATCGTCCGCCATCCATCCAGATAGCACGGCCCGGACTGCGCCAACGGTTCAAGAAAAACTGACGCTGCTTCACTTTCCTGGCACAGCAGCGATCCGCAACGCCTGGGAGTGTGGTGCTGCGTTCTACCGCCAGCACGGCCACCTGGCGATCCCTGCCACGGCGAAGCTGGACGACTACGCGGTGGGGGCGTGGATGCGCCGCCAGGGCAAGGCCGCGAGCCTCACCCAGGAGCAGGCGGCGAGGCTCACCGCGCTGGACGAGCTGTGGCGTCTGGAGCCGGACTGGAACCGCTCCTACCGCCGCCTGCTCGCCTGCCTCGCCGCCGGCGGCACCCTGGACGGCCCCGCCAACCGCACCGGCAGCGCGGACGATCCGACGTTCCGGCCCGGCACGTGGCTGCGCAAGCAGGACAAAGCCCGTACCGACGGGAAGCTGACCGCCCAGCAGACCGCGCTCCTGGACGCCCTCGCAGCCCGCTGACGGTCCTGGCCGTGCCAGCACCTGCAGGCTCCGTGGTGTGCGCGGGGGCGCATCGTGAGTAGACGACCTACAGGTCGAATTCACCACATTGAGTGGGCCTACGCGGCTGGCGATGACCGGCTGGCAGTTCGGAGATCCGGCTCTTCATTGCGACCCTCCCACCTAATTCTTTTGTCCGGTTTTGATGTTATTTGGTGAAGGCTCACTGGGAGTTGGCTGCTACCTTCCGCCTCCGACAAGGCACTTCTTTGCCGGCGATTCACTACTGTCGGCGCTGATAGCGTTGCTCAACGTGAGCGATGCGCTACAGCGAGGACCGCGCTCATGGTCGACCTTCTGGCCCGGACAACTGCCGGCTTGCCCCATGACCTGAATGGCGAGCTGGAGCGGCTAGGACAGCTCGTTTCCCAGGACAAGCGGCTGGCCGTGGCAGTCCGAGCTGACACCAACCGGCAACGGCGGATCCGGCTGGAAATCGGGGATGTGCTGCTGGGCATCGACTCCGCTGACAGCGGCGACCCCGGGACGTCGGTCTGGGCACAGGCGGCTGGCAGGGTTGGCCTGGCCACCGCCACCGCCCGAACATACCGAAAGGTCGCCAGCCGAGTGGGGCCGGCGGTTCGTGAGGTGATCGATGCGCTCGACGTGGAGGTCTCCTACAGCACTCTCAGGGCAGCCGTCTCGATGCCCAAGGAGATCGGAGACGTGGAAGGAGCACTGGAACGACGCCTGGACCAACTGGTCGGGATGGCGCAAGCCGTTGCCGGCACCGACGACCCGGTCGTCACCGAGACCGGCCTTCGCGCGTTGCTCGGCGACTCACTCCTGCCGGTCACCTTGCCGCCTGGCCGACGCGAGGGCGTCCAGGCCGGTGAGGACGGGACTGCCGGACCCGCACCGAAGACCGTCCCGCCCGGGCCCGAGGTCGTGAAGGCGGCCATCGGCGCCGACGTCGAGATCGCGCGCAGCGCGTGCGCGGCGCTGCTGGAGAGCTCGACTGGCAGGGCCGAGGTCCTCGCGCGGGTGGCGTCCACCCCGGAGTACCTCAGCGAGCTGATTGCCGATGACCAGGTGCGGCGGACCATCCAGTCGCAGATCGGCCCTCCGGCCCGGCCGGCACGTGACCCCGACGATGCCGCGATGGACGCTGCTGCGGAGGCGGACCCCGAGGTCGTCCTGGCCCGTTGGCGAGCGGCCCTTCAACGGCACGACGCACAGGCCACCCGGCTCCTCGAGTACGACCCGGCGGAGATCGCGGCCCGGGGCGACGAGGAACTGATCAACGCGGTCCTCACGACCGCGCAGCTGTACAGCGAGTGGGGCCAGCGCCTCGCCGCCGAGGCTCGACGGGAGGGACCGCGAGCCGGATAACAACCACCAACGAAGGGAACGGCGTTGAGCTCCAAGCCTCTCCGCGACGAGCAGGGAAACCGACTGCACCTGCACAGGGACCACGACCACATGCCCGACGACGTCCGGCGCGCCCTGGTGACGGACGTCAGGGAGATGCTCGTCAGCTTCCCCCAGAGCGCCCAGGCCCGCCGCCAGTACCTTCGTGAGAGGTTCAGCGCCGGGGCGCCCTGGGCGGAGCCGTACTTCAACAGGTGCATCACCCGCCTGGAGGAACAGGCCGAGAAGGAGTGGAGGCACGGTGAGGCTGCCGCCGCCGCGGAGAGGCGGGAGCGGGAGGCCCGGGAGAAGGAGGACAACCCGTCGCCGACCGTGCCGGGCCAGCGCACCGAGGACCCGCCGAGCATCAGTCTGGTCGACGACGATCCCACGCCCGGCCCGCTCCATTTCTCCGAGCGTCAGTCGATGACGCTGCTCGAACGGCACTCCCACCAACGGCTCCAGGACCTCAGGGAGCAAAAGGCGGAGGCCCTCAAGCGCAGGGACGACGAGGTCACCCGGCTGAAGGCGATGACGCTCGCGCAGAAGGGCCACCAGGGCGCACGGGACCTCGCCCGAGCCGTCACCGAGGCCTGGAACAGCGATCCGGACGCCATCAACTACGAGCAGGTCATGCGCAACGCCGGCCTCACCTACGGCCAGTTCGGGGTATCGGTGAAGTTCTTCACCACCCAACTCAACGAGGCTGTCTCCGACGACAAGGCGTGGAGCGCCCAGTGACCCCGATGCTCCTCACCAGCACCAACCTGGACGAGGCTGCCAAGCGCCAGTGGGCCGGCGGCCTCACCGAGCGGCTCCTGAACCGTGAAGTCCCCCGCGCCGGCCGCCGCGCAGACACCGAGGCGGCGGACGGCACGGTTTGGGAACTGGAGACTCCCCCACTCCTGCAGGACCCGATCGCCGGGAAGCAGCGCGTCCACCCCCGAATCCGATGGCTACTGTGTGGCGTGGCTGAACACGGCAACCGGAAGCTGCGGATCTTCGACAGCGGGGGTGGCCTGGTCGCCTTCGAATGGCACCGACCGTGGAACAACTACCGGCTGCTGACCGAGCCGCTCATCGACCTGGGATTCTCCCCTGACGTCGACCGCCACGTCGTCCTCAACATCGGTGCCTTCAATACGTTCTCGCGCTCCCGCGCGGAGGGCCGCGGCGTGCTGTACAGCATGCACACCTGGCTGCACCACGTCCGGACCGGAACCCCTCTCGCACCGGTCCGGACTTGGGGCCAGCGAGCCTCGATCGACCCCGCCAGCACGGCTGGCCGCGCCTACTGACCGAGCCGGGCCCCGGCACCGCTTGGCGCCGGGCCCCGGCTGAAGGACGCACAGTGACCCACGACACAGCAGAGACCGCAGGCCTGCCAGCCCAAGCAGCCCAGATCCTCACCGCGTTCAACAACCGAGGCATGACCGGCCCCACCCTGCCACTCGACCAAATTGAGGCCGCGCTGGCCGGGCTCATCTCGCTGATGAACTCCCTTCCCAACGCGCTGCGGCACGTTGGCGGACATCTGCTCGACAATCAGCGCCGAGGCAACCTCGCCGCGATCGACGGGAGCGACACCGACGACATCGCTGAGCGCGTCCGGCAGAGAATGAGCGACTGCGCCGCTCCTCTCAACGAGATCCTCGCGAAGGTCGACGGAACACTGCCCCTGATCCACCGCCTGACCCCGAACGTCGATAGTCCCTCCATCCTCACAGAAGCCGTTGAGCAGGACGACGCCGCGCCATTACTGCCAGCGAATGTCGCTGGGAAGGACGTGGTGGTGACGGCAGCGGGACGGTGTGGCAGAGCTGGCCGGGCTGGGCCTGGCAGTGCGGGCAGCGGCGGGTCATCGCGTCGAGGTACTCGTCCTCCTCCTCGAAGCTGAGCTTCCACAGGCGGGCGACGTGGGCGACCCCGGCAAGCCTTCGGGCCGACGGCAGGCCGCGGCAGGCCCGGCCCGCGCGGGCCTCGCACAGCCAGCAGGAGCGGTCGCAGACCTGACAGCCGTCCACAGTGCGCAGCGTGGCGCAGCACATGATCTCGTGCCCGCCGGGTCCCAGGCAGCGATGTGGAGTTCGCTGGGGCAGGGCCGGCCGACGTCGTCCGTCCAGAGCGGCTCGTTTCGGTCGTAATAGCCGTCCCACGGAGCGCGGATGGCCGACGCGGAATCGGGCCGCCCTCGGTGGGCGTGTGCGGAAGGGGGGCCGCCTCGGGCTGCGCCGCGTCGCACCGGGTGGACCTTGGTGCGGTTGCCGCACATGGCCCCTGGGCGGGCCCTGCACTGCGGGCACGGTACTGCCAGTGCCGCCTCATGGCCATGCGGCTCCATCCCGGGCCCTCCTTTCGGCTGCCCTCGGTGACGGTGTGGTTGCGGATTCAACCAGTCGGGGGCGCGCGGGGAGGGGTGGTCTCGCAGTTTCTCACCGTGACCGTCCGGGCACTCGTTGTCAGTGGGGTCTGGGATGCTCGCCCTCAGGTACGGCAGCGGCCGTGTCGGTAGGTCGGCTCGTGTGCTGCGGGCGGTGACAGGACGGGGGAGCCGATGCCGGATCCTACGCAGGAGCAGTCGGCGGTTGTGGACGAGTTCCAGACCGGCGGCGATCTGGTCGTCCAGGCCGGCGCCGGGACGGGTAAGACGACGACGCTGCAGATGCTGGCCGAGGCCGACTCCCGCAACGGCTTGTACATCGTGTTCAACAAGGCCGCGGCAAGCGAGGCGAAGCGCAGGTTTCCCGCCCGGGTGCAGTGCACCACCGCGCACTCCCTGGCCTACCGTTCGGTGGGCCACCGCTACCGGAATCGGTTGAGCAGCCCTCGGATTCCCTCGCGCAAGGTCGCCGCCGCCCTGGGGATCCACCAGGACCTGGAGTTGGGCGGCAAGGTGCTGGAGCCGTGGAACCTCGCCTACGTGGCGACCGAGACCGTGCGGGGCTTCTGCCTGTCCGCCGACCACGAGCTGACGGAACGCCACGTGCCCGTGCAGCGCGGCGCCGAGAGTCCGGAGGTGCACGTGCTGCTGGCCGAGGTGGTGGTGCCCTTCGCCCGCCAGGCCTGGGCGGACGCCATTCACCCCGAGGGCTGGAAGGTCAAGTTCCTCCATGACCACTACCTCAAGCTCTGGCAGCTCACCCAGCCGCAGCTGAACGCCCCGTACGTGATGCTCGACGAGGCACAGGACACCAACCCCGTCCTCGAATCGGTGATCAACGGTCAGCGCGGCAACACCCAGCTCGTCCTGGTCGGCGACTCGGCCCAGCAGATCTACGCCTGGCGCGGCGCCCGCGACATCATGACCGGCTCGCCGGGGCGCCACCTCAACCTCTCCCAGTCCTTCCGCTTCGGCACCCAGCTCGCCCACGAGGCCAACCGCTGGCTGAGCATCGTGAACGCACCCCTGCGCCTGACAGGCCACCACGAGACGAGGACCAGCATCGGGCCCGTAGAGCAAGCCGACGCGGTGCTGTGCCGCACCAACGCCGGAGCGATGATCGAGGTCCGCCGCCACCTGGGAACCGGGCGCCGGGTCGCAATGGCCGGCGGCGGTGACGACCTGCGCAAACTGGCGCTGGCCGCACGCGACCTCAAGTCCGGCAAGAGGACGAACCACCACGACCTGCTGCTGTTCAAGTCCTGGGGCGAACTGCAGGAATACGCCGAAAACGACCCGGCAGGGCGCGATCTGCTGCCCTGGGTCGAGCTGGTCGACGACCTGGGCCACGAGGAGATCCTCGGCTTCCTGGACCGCCTGGGCGACGAGCACAGCGCGGACGTCACGATCTCCACCGCGCACAAGGCCAAGGGCCGGGAATGGCCCTCGGTGCGCATCGCCGACGACTTCCCCGAGCCCGAACCCACCGACACGGGACAGCCCGGCCCCGTCTCCCGCTCCGAGGCCCGCCTGGCCTACGTCGCCATCACCCGCGCCCGCCACCACCTCGAGCGCGGCAGTCTGGCCTGGATCGACGACCACCCCGCCGGCCAGAACACCGACACCCCGAACACCGCACGGCCCGGGCACGACGATCCGTGGGCCAGGCTCGGCCCAGCCCCCCGGTAACGGCCCCCGAACGCCCCTCGGAGAACCCCGTGCCCCTGACCGCCCTGCATCCCAGCCACGGCACCCTGGACGCCACCATCGACGACCTCGGCGCGGGCCTCCACTGGAACACCGTCCACCGAGCCAAGCCCCGCCCCGACCTGCGGTGCCCCGCCTGTGCTGGCCCCGTCCACGCCAAGACCTCCCACCGCGGGCTGCGGTTCTTCGCCCACGACACCGCCCAGCCCCACTGCCCCAGCACCGGCGAGAGCCTCGAACACCACCACCTCAAACGCGCCCTCGCCCACGCCGCCCGCACCGCCGGCTGGCACGCCGCCGTCGAAGCCCCCGGTGACGGCTGGCGCGCCGACGTCCTCGCCACCGCCCCCGACGGCCGCCGCCTCGCCCTCGAAGCCCAGCTCTCACCCATCACCACCCCCGACATCGAAATGCGCACCCGCCGCTACGCCGCCGCCGGCGTCGACAGCTGCTGGGTCACCACCACACGCGCCCCCTGGCTGCTCGCCGTCCCCTCGCTGCAGGTCCGCCAGGACGAAGCCGGCTGGACGGTGGTCGACGGCCACCGCAGGCTCGCCCACCCGCCCCTGGTCGGCCTTCGCGCGGTGGCCTGCGAGGGCTACCACGACCGGGATCCCACCAGCGGCCGCGGACAGCGCTGGCAGCAAGAAGGACCCGACATCCCCTTGCCCTGGGAAACCTCGTGGAGCGTCCTGCAGACCCACGCGCAGTACAACCACCGGGAGGACCTGTCCCCGTACGGGGACGGCACAGGCGCCATCCCCTGCGCGACCGAGTTCCTGTGCGGCATCCGATGGTGGCGACCCAGGCGCGAGCCGCAGCTCGCACACGTCCTGGCCGCAGTCCTGCACGGCACCGTGGTGGCACTGGAGCTCGCCGCGCCCTACCACGACACCGCCAGCAGCTGTCCGGACCCGATCGTGTGGACCACCACCGAAGACCTGGGACGCGCCGCGACGCTCACGGCCCTCGCTTACGGCTGGCAGCTCTTCCACCGCTCCGAGACCCCATACTGCGGCTGCGAGGACTCAGGCGACTCCTACGCGCTGACCACCGACTTCGCGCCCGTTGCCGGCTTCCTCCTGTGCTCGCGCTGCGACGCCGACCTGATCGCGCTACACCAGGTCCTCGCCCCCGACGCCCACCAGGCCCCCGCCCGGTACGGGCCCCTTCTCGTGGACACCCCGCTGGCCAACCTGACCCCCAGCCAGCGCCAAGCGCTGAACCGCCCCGCCCAGCACGCATCCGTGTCCGTTCGAGTCCAACAGGTCGCCCCCCGCGACATCCGCCGCATGGCGCGGAGGATCACCGGCCTGGACCGCATCTGAATACGCCTCGCACCAACGACAAGGAGAAGACGATGGCACAGCCCCCCGCAAGCGTCAGCCAAGCCCTCTCAGACGCAGAACGCGAACTGACAAACCGAATCCCCACAACCGCCGTCCTGCAACAAGTAGAGGAAGGCGGCCTCGGGCTCTACACCCGGGCCCGGATCGGCTACCAAGCACCACCCGACAGCGAAGACGCACCCAGGCTGCGCCTGTTTACGCAGGTCCTCTCACCGAAATGGGCCTGCCAGATCGTCAAGGAACACTCTCAAGGTGCCACCGACACCCAGTTGGAGGAACTAATCGCGTGGGCGCTTCAGGAGGAATACTTCCGTGCCCCAGGTAGAGGACTCTGCATCCACTTCGGCGGCGCGGAATTCATCGACTTCTACTTCCCGGCATCCGACTAACCCAACCGGAACATCTTCACTACCAGACTGCAGGTGTTCTAACCGGTGCGACAACCGGTGGTGTGAACCGGTGCACCAACCGGTGGCCGCCCCTCCCGCCCGCCACGCCCGGATTCCGGACAAACATGCAGGTCAGCGGCCGTGGTGAGTGGCCGTCAAGGTGAAACTCACCACCCCGACAACCCTCTTGGTGGGGTTAATAGTCAAGCTAAGCAACTGCGCAGAGCCAAGGACTATGGCTACCCGGTGCTGTTGCTCCTGGACCAGATTCCGCGGCCCGGTGTGAGTGGGAGCTACACCAATCCTCTGGCCGCAGGTGAGACGATCATGATGGCGATCCGCCCCGAACTGGGTGCCTTCCCAGATGTCATAGATCAGGTATGGGTGCGTACTCTCGACGGCACTGCCCGGCTATTGGCTGTTGAGGGTCGCGGATTCTGATTATCTGGGGTCACTGGGAAGTTGTAGGCACAGTGAGGGACGGTGCCAATCAGCCCATGCGCTGCTCAGGTGCGGCCGGTCTTGGCTTCCCACGCAGTCACCGCGTCCCGGAGCGGGCGGGAGTCCCACGGGGTTTCGCAGATCGGCCCCGTCAAGGTGTTGTGGTGCCAGCGATTGAGGAGGCTGACGACGACCTGCCGGGGGGAGCAGTACCGGGTCGCTCCCTCGGGGTCGAGCGCCGTTTCGGCGTGGGCTGGCGGTGCGGGGCTGGGACCACCAGCGTCCAGCCCCGGCGGTCCCAGCGCAGCACGATGCCGTGTGGCCACTGCGCTGACCTGGCGGCCGGACCGCCGGGATTCGCGCGAACGGCGGCCTGGTCCCACTCGAACCAGCCGAGGAGCTGCCCGTCTGCGGCGGCGCGCCAGGTGGTGGGGGCGAGGCCACCAGCTGCGAGCGCGGCGCGGACGGCGGCCATGTGGGCGTGGTGGGGAAGCGGGCCGTTCCGTGCCTCATGTGGCTGCATACCCCATCAACCGCCCAACTCGCTCAGAGTGTCGCCAGACCCCAGATAGCTGCGGCTGCCACCTTCCCGGACCAGGTATCGAGGCTCGACCGGATCCGGTACCGCCCCCATGCCCGACCGATGCCCCACGGACGGCTCCTGGCGGCGTCCACCGTGCCCTGACGCACCGTCCGGCCTAGGAGTTCGGTCCGGCTCCCACGCGGCCCGGGAACGGCCCTTCCGGGGCCTCCTGATGCAGCTCCCGATGTGGCTCCTGCTGTGACTCCTGATGCAGCTCCTGATGCCAGCACTTCCGCCCCGGGCGCCGGGTGGCATCTGCGCAGTTCACAGGGCCCACCAAGGTGGCCGGTAATTCCGACATCCCTCTCTGCGCGCCCCTGTCCTCCTGGTGGTGGGGGTGGGGTGGCGGTGGTGCGCTGGCGGGTCGTGGTGGTCTGCGGCGGCAGCTGGCGGGCCCTGCCTGGCGGCCTCCCAGCCCCAGCCCGGCCGTCGCCGCGCCGCGCGACGTGGCCGTGCGCCTTGTTCGGTCGGGGGTTCGGCTCGTCGTTCGGCACGGGGGCCGACTGAGAGGTCGCTTTGCGGTTCGGTTCGGCCACCGGCCCCCGACCGCGCTTGCCACCTGTTTACGCAGCTCAGGGGCACTGGGGCGGCGTTCTCACCACCTCGACTTACCTTCCCGGGCCCCCTGCCTGGTGGTTGTGGTGGGTGGGTTGGGGGGGTTGGTCGGTGTGGTGGGTTGCTGCGCTGTGCTTCTGGTTCTCGCGTCCGGCTGGTGCCGGCCGCTCGTGGGTGGGGCGGGCTGGATGTGGGGGCTGTCCCGGGCGGGCGGGTCGGGCAGGTCCTCGCCGGCGGTCAGGTCGCAGCTGTTTCCTGGGGGGTGTCCGGGCGGGTGGCCTGTTTGAGTTCCATCTCGGCTTTGTGCCGGTTTCCCGTCTCGGCCCAGTGCGGGTGGGCGTACAGCTCGGCGCTGACGGCGGCGAACGCGGCTCGTTTCTCCTCGGTCGGGTCGGCGGCCCAGGCGGCCTCCGCGGCGTACCAGCGGCGCTGGAGTTCGAGCAGGTCAGCGGGGAATGCGGTGTCGGACACCAGCTCATCGTAGGTCGCACACGCGTGCAGTCGGCCGGTGGCGCCCCTGGGCGCAGTTCGCTGGCCGCGTCGGCGAGCGCCGGCTGCTGGCTGTTGTCCTGCGCCCTCTCCGCTGCTCTCCCAGGGGTGTGACCTGCGGTTGGCCTTGTTGGTGGTTTTGAGGCATTTTTAGGGGTTTGGCCGGTGTTGGTTGGACCAATGTCGGCCCGGTGCGGGCTCGGCTGTGGCCTGTTCCGCCGGTGTCTGGCGGGGTGGGTTTTGGTTGCCGTGTGTGTTCGCCGTGGGCATGCCATGCGAGCGGGTGGTGGGTGTCGGGGGCGGGGAATTGCCGGGTGTTTCCTTCAGGCGTTCCGGCGGATTTTCCGGGGGCTTTTGTGGGGTGTGTCCGCTCGGTTTTCCGGCGGGTTTTCTGCCGTGTTTTGCGGGTTTTCTGCCGTGTTTTGCGGGTGTTGGTGGTGCGCGTCACGGGCAATGGGGTGTGACGCGCACCGGGTTGTGATCCTGTCAGGAGGGACGTCGTCGGCCTGTCCGGGGGCCGCTCGTCGGCGTCGTGCTCGCTGCCGTTCTCACCGGAGGCTGATCAGCTCCTGGTGGGTGTGGTCGGGGATGCCTCGCGCGTGCCATCAAGCGGCGCCGGGTCGCGTGGCCGCCGTCCTTGCCGTTGGCCTGGTCGCCGGCGTGCTGCGCCCTGGGCTGGGTTCCGCCGGCCGTGGTGTCGGCCGCCGTCCTGGCGGTGCGGGTCGCTTGGGTCGCTGCGCCTGGTCGATGTCGTCGGGGGATGCCTTGACGGGTGCTCGATCTGAGCACCCGTAGGGAAAACCCAGGTCAGCGGGTGCTCGATCCTTTAGAAGAGCCGCCTACGCTCCCGGCGCAGTTCCAGCCTGTCGAAGATCCCGGCTGAGGCTGCCCCAGACGAAGTGAAGACCAGAACAAGAAGGCCGACCTTGCGGCGGTCGACCGGCGACGGGCCCGTCGCGGCACCCTTCGCCCTGCTGTACCAGTTCAAGCGCCTGGCCGTCCGCTGGGAGCGTCGCCTGGACCTCCACGACGCCTTTGCCTCGCTTGCCTGCTCCCTCATCTGCTGGAGGAGACTCCGGAAGAGGTAGCTTGATCATCCTGCGGTGGAGACAAGGGTGGAAAGGTGGGGCGGGTGTCCGAACAAGTGGTGAGGCCAAGCGAGCTCCTGGCCGAAGATGAGGTCCGACTGCTCCAACGGGCTCTAGGTGAATGGGGCGGGCCGGCGCGATGCAGCGATGAACTCGCCTTCGGTATGGGGTTCGTGGACGCCCGAGACCTGCTCGATCAGTGCCGCATCCTGAGCCGCGCTCTGGGTGACGATGATCCGATCAAGCCCGTCGATTGGGCGCGGATCCTTCTGGCCGTGGAGATCGTCTTCGTCAGCGACCTCGTCGGCTCGGGCGTCGAGTGGCAAACGACCACGGGGCTCACTGACGAGGCCACCCTCCCGATCCTCCGGGGGATCCAGCGAAAGCTGGTCAGGACTGTGAGCGCGTACTACGGAAAGCGCCCGGTCGCGTAGCCAAGATCGTGTTACGAGTTCTTAGGTTCTGGTGAACGGTTCGACTGGCCGCTGCCGTTGTTGGACATTCTTTGGGTCATGGCGCGCCTCCCCTATCGCCTCAGGACATTAGCGTGGCCGGGTGGGTGGGCGCGTCCCGTGAGGCGATCGTCCGGACGATGCGGCAACTGCGCGACGAGGGCATCGTGACGACCGAGCGCAAGGTGGTCGTCATCCACGACCTGGAGGCGCTGCGCCGCCTCGGCGTACCTCGGTGCTCGTGCGGTGCTGTCTGCCGGCTCCTGTTGTCCGGTGGCGCCGACTCTTTTCCGGTGGCGCCGTAGGCGACATCCCAGCCCCTTTTTAAGGGCCCGCCAGGCCCCGGCCCCCGCCGAAGGGCAGCCCGTTTTATGTTCTCCTTTCCCGGTGGTCCTTTTGGTGTGGGTCGTCAGGGGTTCGGGAGAGTGCAGTCCGGTGGTTATCAGCCGGTAAGAGTGGGCAGCAAGTCAGTGCTTGTTGTGACATTAATTCGGGATCTCAGGTGGCTTGCGGGCGCGTTTCCGAACGGGCTTACCGGCTGACTCCCGCGCGTCTGTCCGGTGACATCCGAAGGCCGGGCGCCGGTGACAATCCCATGCGCACCGATGGCCCCGTGCTGCGCCCTGCCCCGGGGCCTTTTTGACCGGGTGTGGTGTGACGGCCGGTGGGCTGTTTCACGGCCTGCCAGCGGCCTGATTTCTGGGGGTGGTGCGGGGTTGGGCCGGTGACTGCTCTTGCATCTTCGACGGCCCGGTGCCGCCTCGCCCCGGTACGGGGCGTCAGGCCTTGGGAGGCTTGTCCGGGGAGTCCCAGGCCGAGGGCCAGGGAGGGCCCGGACGGAGGTGGAGGCCCCGGCAGGGGCCCCCGGATCCCGGGGGAGACGCTGCGTTCGGGGATTTACGCCATATCGTCAACGGGCGTTCGGTCGGATACCCCCTCCCCGCCAGGGGAGGGGCCTGTACCCGAAATTCGCGTCATATCGTCAACGGCCCTCGACCGTAGGTCGGGGATGGGGTTCTACCGGAATTTTGCGTCACATCGTCAACGCTGGGGCGGCGCCGAGGGGAGGGGCTGTCTACCCGAAATTCGCGTCACATCGTCAACGCCACTCATGGCGGGCCGCAGGCCCGTGCCCAACCACCCATCAACTAAGGCCCCGCCAGGGGCCGTCACCCGAACACGAATTCGCCGCAGGCGAATGGCCCCAGCCACCCCCCGCCCGGCGCAGCCGGGCCCCGAGGCGCAGCCTCGGGACACCACGCACGGTGACGCCGCCAGGCGGCACCCCCGCACCTGGCGGTGCGTCAGCACCGCCGCATGGCCGCCAGGCCATGCTTAAGCCGTAGGCTTCCG
>NZ_JBITFB010000027.1:0-74955 GCF_044455625.1 Kitasatospora sp. NPDC051164
GCCCGGTTACATTCCGAACCCGGAAGCTAAGCCTTACAGCGCCGATGGTACTGCAGGGGGGACCCTGTGGGAGAGTAGGACGCCGCCGAACAATCATTCCAAGAAGCCCCCTTCCCATCCGGGAGGGGGGCTTTTTGCGTTACCCTCTGCCAATGCAGAACCTGACCCTGACCTGGCAGTCCGCCGGGGGCGCCGCCGCCGGTCTCTACGCCGGCGCGTACGTCGCGTCGAGGGTTCGGAAGCCGTCCCTGTCGGCGTTGCTGCGGGAGGCCGGCACGCTGCTGGCGTTGTTCGCGCTCTGGCAGTTGGTCGGGCACCTGTCGGTGATGAGCGCGGACCACGCGGTGGACCGGGCGAGCTGGATCCACCACACCGAGCAGGTGATCGGGTTGCCCGACGAGGCCTCCTGGCAGTCGGCGGTCACGCCGTACCCGGTGCTGGTGCGGCTGGCGAACTACTACTACGCGGTCATGCACTTCGCGGTGATGCTGGGTGTCCTGCTCTGGGTGTTCGTGCGGCACCGCGAGCGGTACGCGTGGGTGCGGAACACGGTGGTGATCACGACCGCGGTCTGTCTGCTGGTGCAGTTCATCCCGGTGGCGCCGCCGCGGATGCTGCCGGGGAGCGGTTTCGTCGACGTGGCCGCGGAGTACGGGCAGTCGGTGTACGGGGGCGCGGTCGGCGGGGTGGTGGTGGCCGACCAGCTGTCGGCGATGCCCTCGGTGCACGTCGCCTGGTGTGTGCTGGCCGCGGTCGCGGTGGTCCGGGTGTCGCGCAGTTCGCTGCGGTGGGTCATGGTGCTACACCCGGTGCTGACGATCGCGGTGGTCGTCGTGACGGCCAATCATTTCTGGGCGGACGGGATCGTCGCCGTCGTGATCCTCCTCCTCGCGTACGCCGTACTGGCGTTGGCGGCACGCCGACGGGGCCGGCTCTCCGTCTCGACGGAGACCCGACCCCGCAGTACCGCCGAGGAGCGGTGGGAACAGGTCGGTTGAGCCGTCAGCGGCTCACTTGACCGGCAGGGCGAGCTTTCCCCAGGATCCGTTGCTCAGCGCGGAGGTGGCCCAGTACCAGGCGGCGAGCCCGGAGGCGGCCGCGATCCAGCCGGCGAGCTTGGCCAGGCCGCTGTGGCCACCGAAGGTGGCGATGGCGGTGAGCAGCAGGGAGAGCGTCATCAGGCCGTAGACGGTGCGGCTGAGCAAGCCCGCGCCCCAACTGGCCGCGGTGAGGGTGAGGGCGAGCAGGGCCCACAGGAGCAGGAACAGACCGGCGGCGTTTTTGCCGGCCCCGCCGGCCGCCGACCAGGTGGCCCAGAAGGCGCCGAGGCTGGTGAACGCGGTGCCGGTGAAGCCCTCGCCGCCGCGGAGCTGCCAGAGGCCCGCGATGAAGAGGGTGACGCCGCCGAGCAGGTGGGCGAGGTGGGCGGCGTCCCCGATGCCGGCGCCGTGCAGGATGCCGGTGGAGAGCAGACCGTAGGCGAGTAGTGTCAGGCCGAGGGCGAGGTAGCCGAGGTTACCCGCGTCGGCTCCGGTGGAGCGGGCGTTCGTTGCCCCGGTAGCGTCGTTGCTCACCGGAGGCTCCTTTCACTCTGGGCGCGCGCAGGGCGCAGTGACGCTGTGGTGTCGTTCGATGGGTGGATGCGCGCGACCGCGCCGAGGGCGCACGGCTGTGAGCGTGCGCGGGCTGCGGTCAGAAGTGATGGGCCAGCGGAGAGCCCGCTGGTCACGTCCCCGCCGGGTGGATTCCCGGTGAGATCGGTTTACCCGACCTTGGACGCTTGTACCCTTGTGAATATAACAATTTGTGACTGCGTCAGCTGTGGAACGCTCACGGCTGGCGCTGGTTGGGCACCCGCAGGGTCAGGATCGCCATGTCGTCGGACGGCGGCTCGGGGGCGAAGCGTTCGACCGCGCGCTGGACGCGGGCCGCGACGGCGCCGGCGGTCAGACCGGTGCAGCCGGTGAGCACCTCGGCGAGGCCGTCGTCGCCCAGCATCCGCCGGCCCTCGCGGCGTTCGGTGACGCCGTCGGTGACGCACAGCAGGACCTCGCCGGGGGCGAGCACCAGGTGCTCGGCGGTCAGGTCGAGGTCGTCCATGACGCCGAGTAGCGGCTGCGGAGTGGCGGCGCGGTCGACCCGGCCGTCGGTGCGCAGCCGCAGCGGCAGCGGGTGGCCGGCACAGACCAGGGAGAGCTCGGTGCTGCCGTCCGGGCGGGGCGTCAGCTCGCCGTAGAGCAGGGTGAGGAAGCGGCTGCGCGAACCCTCGTCCAGGATGGCCGCGTTGAGGCGGCGGAGCACCTGCGGGGCGTCCAGGCCCTCGCGGGCGAGCAGCCGCAGGGAGTGCCGGGCCAGGCCGGTGACCGAGGCGGCTTCGGGGCCGGTGCCGCAGACGTCGCCGATGGCGAAGCCGTAGGTGCCCTCGCGGATGGTGAACAGGTCGTAGAAGTCCCCGCCGACCTCGTTGCCCTCGCCGGCGGCCTGGTAGTAGACGTCCACCTCGACGCCCGGGATCTCGGGCAGGTCCGGCGGGAGGAGGCTGCGCTGCAGGGCCTGGCTGGTGGCGGTGCGCTCGGAGTAGAGCCGGGAGTTGTCGAGGGCGAGGGCGGCGCGGCGGGAGAGGTCCTCGGCGAGTTCGAGGATCTCCTGGCGGAACCGGACGCCGGCCGGGACGCCGAGGGCCAGCAGGCCGATGACGCGGTTGCGGGCGGTCAGCGCGATGACGACGGTCTCACCGAGCAGGCCGGCGAGTTCGGGGCTGTCGGTGAGGCCGCCGGCCTCGGCGGTCTTGGCGGGCGCCGTCCAGAAGCGGACGCCCTGGCTGGGGCCGGCCTCGGGGACGGGGGTCTTGTCGAGCAGGTCGCGCAGCGGGTCGATGCGGTCCTCGTCCTCGTGCAGGACGAAGGCGAGCCGGGCCGGGGAGGTGTGGTCGGCGGTGGTGTAGAGGGCGCACCAGGAGGCCAGGGTGGGGACGGCCATCTGGGCCATCAGCGCGAGGGTCTGTTCGTGTTCGAGGGTCCCGGCCAGCAGGTCGGAGGCCTCGACCAGGAAGGAGAGCGAACCGCGGCGCAGCCGTTCGAGCTCGGTCAGCCGGGTGCTCTCGACGGCCAGGGCGACCCGGTCGGCGGCGAACTGCAGGCGCAGCGCGTCCTCGTTGTCGTAGCGGCCGGGTGTGGTGGCGGCGATGCCGAGCGAGCCGATCAGGCGGCCCTCGACCTTGAGCGGGACGGTGAGCAGGGAGCGCATGCCGCTGTCGGAGAGCAGGGGCAGGCCGGTGGGGCGGGCGGTGAGGTCCTCGTGGACGGAGGGCAGCCGGGCGGAGTCGTAGCGGTTGCCGGTCTCGATCGGGAAACGGTTGTGCCGGCGGTGTCCGGAGGTGAGGCCGGTGGCGGCGCGGACCTCGAACTCGGTCTCGTCGTCGGTGGTGAGCAGCAGGTACGCGGCGTCGCCGTCGAGCAGGTCGCGGGCGCGTTCGACGGTGCGCTGCAGCAGGGTGTCGAGGTCGTCGGTGGCGACCGGGCCTGCCATCAGGTCGAGGCGGGGGCCGACCGGGTCGGGGCGCTCACCGGGCAGGGCGCGGGCGGGGGCGCGCAGGACGGCGCGGTCGGGTTCGAGGACGAGCAGACAGAGGGTGGACGGGACGCCCTCGGTGTCGCGCACGCGCACCTGGACGCCGTACACCTCGACCTCGTGGCCGTCCTGGCGGCGGATCCCGTAGCCGCCCTCCCAGCGGGCCAGCCGCAGGGTGTCGGTCAGGGCGAGGCCGCGGCCGGGGGACTGCGGCCAGACGGCGAGGTCGGCCCAGGGGCGGCCGAGGGCGGTGGCGGCGGGGTACTGGAAGAGGGCTTCGGCGTCCGGGTTCCACGCCAGGACGCGGCCATCCTCGTCGAGCTGGACGACGGCGACGTGCACCGGGCCGGCACTGCTCGGCAGGTCGCTGCCGGGGGTGGCGGGAACGGCGTAGCGGGTGCCGAGCACGTGTGCGGGCAGCTGGAGGCGGAACCAGACGGTCTTCCGGCCGGCTGCGTACTCGACGCCCCACCGTTCGGCGAGGGCGGAGCACATCAGCAGACCGCGGCCGCCCTCACCGTCGGGGTCGGCGTAGCGGTCGGAAGCGGTGACGGGCCCGTCGCCGAGGGAGGGCAGGCCGCGTTCCGGGTGGTGGTCGGTGACCTCGATCCGGACGGTCTCCTCCTCGCGCAGGCAGCAGACCTCGGCGGCGGTGCCGGCGTGCACGACGGCGTTCGTGACCAGTTCGCTGACCAGCACGATCGCGTCGTCGACGACCTCCGGCAGGCCCCAGCCGAGCAGCGCATCGCGGACGAAGCCCCGGGCGGCGGCCGCGGACCGGCCGTCGGGGTCGAAGGTGGCGGCTGCGCGCGCGGTGACCACGTTGCCACTTCTCCTCTGCTGCTCTTGCCCTGGCGCTGTCCGGGGTGCGGCGCCGACTTCCCCGCGCGCGCCGTCGGGGTGAGCGGCGTCGCTGGGTCGGGTCGTGGCCCGGTGCAGCGCTCCACCCTACTTTCCGCTTGGTTCCCCGTGGGGGTGGGGAGTCGAAACAGGCACCTGAGGGTGATTCTGCCCACCTGTTTCGGACGGTGCGGTACCAACCGTGCGCAACCGGCCGTACACCGGGCGCCAGTGCTGCCAGACTGGGGGGTCCGCGATGACCGGTACGAGCAGTACGGTCGTGTGGGTGCCGGTGCGCGCAGGCCGCCGGTACACAGCCCAGCCGGGCCGGTGCCCGGGCACGTGCCGCACCGGCACGGGCGGCCACCGGACAGTTCACGATGTGGGAGGGGCCCGTTGAGTTCGGCCACCAAGGACGCAACCGGTACGACGCCGCCCGCCCAGCGCGGCGGCCGCTCCGGGACCGCGCCGCGGAACGCGGCCGGCCGGCGAGTGAGTCACAACCGCGGCGCGGAACCCGCCGAGCTGCGCAAGCTGCTGTCCGCGCTGACGGCGATGCGGGACGGCAACTTCCGCCGCCGACTGACGGTTCCGGGTGACGGGCCGCTGGCGGAGATCGCCGCGGTGTTCAACGAGGTCGCCGAGCGCAACCAGCACCTGACCGGTGAACTGGCCCGGGTGCGGCGGGCGGTGGGCCGGGAGGGCCGGCTGAACGAGCGGCTGGAGACCGGGGCCGGCGAGGGCGCCTGGATGGCGGCGGTCGACAACTGCAACGCGCTGATCGACGACCTGGCCCGTCCGATGTCCGAGGTGGGCCGGGTGCTGACCTCGATCGCCGAGGGCGACCTGGACCAGAAGATGGAGCTGCGCTCGCTGCACAGCAACGGGGTGAGCCACCCGCTGCGCGGCGAGTACCTGAAGATCGGGCGGACCGTCAACGGACTGGTGGACCAGCTCTCGGAGTTCACCGACGAGGTGACCCGGGTGGCCCGCGAGGTCGGCACCGAGGGCAAGCTCGGCGGCCAGGCCAAGGTCCGTAGCGTATCGGGCAGTTGGAAGGACCTGGCGGACTCGGTCAACACCATGGCCGGGCGGCTGACCGCGCAGGTGCGCAACATCGCCCAGGTGACCACGGCGGTGGCCAAGGGCGACCTGTCCCGCAAGGTCACCGTCGAGGTGGCCGGCGAGATGCTGGAGCTGAAGAACACCGTCAACACGATGGTGGACCAGCTGAACGGCTTCGCCGCGCAGGTCACCGGGGTGGCCCGGGACGTCGGCACCGAGGGGCGCCTCGGCGGTCAGGCGCAGGTGCCGGGGGTGGCCGGGGTCTGGCGGGACCTCACCGACTCGGTGAACTTCATGGCCGACAACCTGACCGGCCAGGTCCGCAACATCGCCCAGGTGACCACGGCGGTGGCGCGCGGCGACCTCTCGCAGAAGATCGAGGTGGACGCGCGCGGCGAGATGCTGGAGCTGAAGAACACCATCAACACGATGGTGGACCAGCTCTCCGGCTTCGCCGAGCAGGTGACCAGGGTGGCCCGCCAGGTGGGCACCGAGGGCCGGCTGGGCGGTCAGGCGCAGGTGCCCGGGGCGGCCGGGGTGTGGCGGGACCTGACCGACAACGTCAACTTCATGGCGAACAACCTCACCGATCAGGTCCGCAACATCGCTCAGGTGACGACCGCGGTGGCCAAGGGCGACCTGTCGCAGAAGATCCAGGTGGACGCGCGCGGGGAGATCCTGGAGCTGAAGAACACCATCAACACGATGGTGGACCAGCTGTCGTCCTTCGCGGACGAGGTGACCCGGGTGGCCCGGGACGTCGGCACCGAGGGCATCCTCGGCGGCCAGGCGAGCGTGCCCGGGGTGTCCGGGACGTGGAAGGACCTGACCAACTCCGTCAACCTGATGGCCAACAACCTGACCAGCCAGGTGCGCAACATCGCCGAGGTGACCACCGCGGTGGCGCGCGGCGACGTGTCGAAGAAGATCACCGTCGACGCCCGGGGCGAGATCCTGGAGCTGGTGACCACCGTCAACACCATGGTCGACCAGCTGTCGGCGTTCGCCGACGAGGTGACCCGGGTCGCCCGCGAGGTGGGCACCGAGGGGATCCTGGGCGGCCAGGCGCGGGTGCGCGGGGTGTCGGGCATCTGGAAGGACCTGACCGACAACGTCAACTTCATGGCGTCCAACCTGACCGGCCAGGTGCGCAACATCGCCGAGGTCGCCGGTGCGGTGGCCCGCGGCGACCTCTCCAAGAAGATCTCCATCGACGCGCAGGGCGAGGTGGCGGCGCTCGCCGCGACGCTCAACACCATGGTCGACCAGCTGTCCTCCTTCGCGGTGGAGGTCACCCGGGTGGCCCGCGAGGTGGGCACCGACGGCACCCTGGGCGGTCAGGCGAGCGTGCCGGGGGTGGCCGGCATCTGGAAGGACCTGACCGACAACGTCAACCTGATGGCCAACAACCTGACCGGCCAGGTGCGCAACATCGCGCTGGTGATCACCGCGGTCGCCCGCGGCGACCTCTCGCAGAAGATCGACGTCGACGCGCGCGGCGAGATCCTCCAGCTCAAGACCAGCATCAACACCATGGTCGACCAGCTCTCCGCGTTCGCCGACGAGGTGACCCGGGTCGCCCGTGAGGTGGGCACCGACGGACGGCTCGGCGGTCAGGCCCGGGTGCCCGGCGTGGACGGCACCTGGCAGGACCTGACCGAGTCGGTGAACGAACTGGCCAACAACCTGACCCGGCAGGTGCGCGCGATCGCCCAGGTCGCCACCGCGGTGACCAGGGGCGACCTGAGCCTGCGGATCGACGTGGACGCCGCGGGCGAGCTCGACGAGCTCAAGGACAACATCAACCAGATGATCGCCAACCTGCGCGAGACCACCCGCACCAACCAGGAGCAGGACTGGCTCAAGACCAACCTCGCCCGGATCTCCGGCCTGCTCCAGGGCCGCCGGGACCTGGAGGCGGTCGCCTCGCTGATCATGACCGAGCTGACCCCGGTGGTCTCCGCCCAGCACGGCGCCTTCTTCCTCGCCCAGCCGGCCGGCCGCACCGCCGAGCTGATCACCGAGGACGACGACGAGAACGACACCGTGCTGCGCCTGATCGGCAGCTACGGCTACCAGCGGCGGGCGATGCCGACCACCTTCCGCCCCGGCGAGTCGCTGATCGGCCAGGCCGCGGTGGAGAAGCGGGCGATCATCCTCAAGGAGTCGCCCCCCGGCTACCTCAAGATCGCCTCCGGCCTCGGCGAGGCCTCCCCGGCGCACATCGTGGTGCTGCCGGTGCTGTTCGAGGGCCGCCTGCTGGGCGTGATCGAGCTGGCCACCTTCAGCTCCTTCACCACCGTCGCACTGGACTTCCTGAACCAGATCGCCGACCTGATCGGCGTCACCGTCAACACCATCAGCGTCAACACCAAGACCGAGGGCCTGCTGTTGGAGTCCCAGCGCCTCACCGCCGAACTCTCCATGCGATCGGCCGAGTTGGAGGCGCGCCAGGAGGAACTGGAGCGCACCAACGAGGAGTTGCAGGAGAAGGCCGAGCAACTCGCCCAGCAGAACCGCGACATCGAGATCAAGAACAGCGAAATCGAGGAGGCGCGGCAGGTCTTGGAGGAGCGCGCCGAACAGCTCGCCCTGGCCTCCCGGTACAAGAGCGAGTTCCTCGCCAACATGTCGCACGAGCTGCGCACCCCGCTCAACTCGCTGCTGATCCTGGCCAAGCTGCTCTCCGACAACAACGAGGGCAACCTCTCGCCCAAGCAGGTCGAGTTCGCCGACACCATCCACGGCGCCGGCTCCGACCTGCTCCAGCTGATCAACGACATCCTCGACCTGTCCAAGGTCGAGGCGGGCAAGATGGACGTCCGCCCGGCCCGGATCGCCCTGGTCCAGCTGGTCGACTACGTGGAGGCCACCTTCCAGCCGGTCGCGCTGGACAAGAACCTGGACTTCGCCGTCCGGGTCTCGTCCGCCCTGCCCGTCACCCTGCACACCGACGAGCAGCGGCTCCAGCAGGTGCTGCGCAACCTGATCTCCAACGCGGTGAAGTTCACCGACGCCGGGGCCGTGGACTTCTCGATCCGCCCGGCCGGCGCGGAGGTGCCGCAGCACGTGCGCGAGCGGCTGCTGGAGTCCGGCTCGATCCAGGGCCCGGACGACGAGCTGATCGCCTTCTCGGTCTCCGACACCGGCATCGGCATCCCCGACAACAAGCTGCGGGAGATCTTCGAGGCGTTCAAGCAGGCCGACGGCACCACCAGCCGCAAGTACGGCGGCACCGGCCTCGGCCTGTCGATCAGCCGCGAGATCGCCCGGCTGCTCGGCGGCGAGATCCACGCCGAGAGCGAGCTGGGCAAGGGCTCCACGTTCACGCTCTACCTGCCGCTGCGCACCGAGGCCCCGGACACCGCCGGGGAGCCGCGCCCGGGCGAGCGCCCGTCCGCGTCGAACACCCAGACACCGCGCGCCTCGGTCGGCGTGACCCCGGTGGGCCTGCCGGTGCCGGTCGGTGAGAACCCGGCCGACCACTGGGCCCAGGAGGTCCGCGAGCTGGCCGAGGAGCGCCGCCGGGGCGCCGTGGAGCGCCGACGCAGCGCAGCCCTGGAGAGCGCCGCCGGGCCGCGGGCGGTGGAGCCCGTGCAGCCCCGCCCGGTCAACGGCGACCGGCGCTTCGACGGCCAGCAGGTGCTGATCGTGGACGACGACGTCCGCAACGTGTTCGCCCTCACCAGCGTGCTGGAGCAGCACGGCCTGACCGTCCTGTACGCCGAGAACGGCCGCGAGGGCATCGAGATGCTGGAGCAGCACGAGAGCGTGGCGCTGGTCCTGATGGACATCATGATGCCGGAGATGGACGGCTACGCGACCACCGAGGCGATCCGCCGGATGCCCCAGTTCGCCGGCCTGCCGATCATCGCGCTGACCGCCAAGGCGATGATGGGCGACCGGGAGAAGTCGCTGGAGGCGGGTGCCACCGATCACATCACCAAGCCGGTGGAGACCGATCACCTGCTGTCGGTGATGCACGACTGGCTGAGCGGGGACCGTGCGTGAGCGAGCGAAACGAGCCGGGCGCATGGCGGGCGAGGGAGGCGCGAACCCCGTCGCGGGCCCCGGGGTCCGCGCCTCCCGGGCGGCCGGTTTGCTGGCGGACGGGCCCGGGAACCCGGTAGGGTCACCGATCGTTGCGAACAGTGACCGGATGGCGACGCCCTGCTGAGCGTGCGCCGGGGTACTGGCTGCGCGCCGCTCCGGATCGGATCACGACGGAGCGATGTGCCGGGCGAGGGGGTGCGGCTAGCATGACCGGGGTAGCGGTGGGCAGTACGCGGGTGCCGGCACCGGGCGGCAGGCAGGCGACAGGAGGGCGGGCCCTGATGCAGAAGGCGAAGATCCTCCTGGTCGACGACCGACCGGAGAACCTTCTGGCACTGGAGGCGATCCTCTCGGCGCTGGACCAGACACTGGTGCGCGCCGCCTCCGGCGAGGAGGCGCTCAAAGCGCTGCTCACCGACGACTTCGCGGTGATCCTGCTGGACGTCCAGATGCCCGGGATGGACGGTTTCGAGACCGCCGCCCACATCAAACGCCGCGAGCGCACCCGGGACATCCCGATCATCTTCCTGACCGCGCTCAACCACGGCCCGCACCACACATTCCGAGGCTACGCGGCCGGGGCCGTGGACTACATCTCCAAGCCCTTCGACCCGTGGGTGCTGCGCGCCAAGGTCTCCGTCTTCGTCGACCTGTACGTGAAGAACTGCCAGCTGAAGGAGCAGGCCGCGCTGTTGCGGCTGCAACTCGAGGCGGGCGGCGGCGAGCCGGCCCTCGGCGGGGCGCTGCTGGGCGAGCTGTCCGCGCGGCTGGCGGCGGTCGAGGAGCAGGCGGAGGCGCTCGGCAAACAGCTGGACGAGGTAGAGGACGCCGGGGTGGCGGCGACCGCCGCGCACCTGGAGCGCAAGCTCGTGGCGCTGCGCCGGGCACTGGACGCGATGCGCCCCGGAAGCTCCTGATCCGCTGCCGTACGTTCACCCGTCCGGGTGGTTCCGTGCGGCGGTCGGGTGAATCCCGGTCAGTGTGACGGTGTGTCTGCGACACGTCCGGGCGCCCCGGCTCGGGCGCATGTGCACCGGTGGTCCACCCCGGTAGGCTGCTGAGCCATGGCCACTCGCACGCCCGGAAACGCAGCACGTAAGACGAGTCCGGGACCGTCCAAGAAGGCCGCGGCGAAAGCCCCGGGCAAGCCACCCGTGAAGAAGGCGGCGGCGAAGAAGGCGGCTCCTGCGAAGAAAGCGGCGGCCAAGTCGGCCCCGCCGCCACCCAAGCCGTCCCGGTCGGTGCTGATGGGCGCCCTGAACGCCCTGGCGAGTCCGATCGCCGCGATCTTCCGGGGCTTCGGCGACGGTGCCAAGAACCTCGACCCGGCCCACCGCAAGGACGGGGTGGGCCTGCTGCTGTTCGCGCTCGCGCTGGTGACCGCCGCCGGCACCTGGTTCAGCCCGCAGGGCTGGCTGGGCGAAGCGGCCACCGCCGTGGTGTCCGGAATGTTCGGCCGGCTCGACGTGCTGGTGCCGTTCCTGCTGGCCGCGATCGCGATCCGGCTCTGGCGCCACCCGGAGCTGCCGGAGGCCAACGGCCGGATCATGATCGGGCTGAGCACCCTGCTGATCGGCGTCCTCGGCCTGGTCCACATCGGCTGCGGCGCGCCCATGATGGGCAGCGGCGCCTCCCGGATAAGGGCGGCCGGCGGCATCATCGGCTGGGCCGCGTCCACCCCGATGATGGCCGCTGCCGGGCCGGCGCTCGCCGTGCCGCTGCTCCTGCTGCTGGCCTTCTTCGGCCTGCTGGTGGTCACCGCCACACCCGTCAACCGCATCGGCGAGCGGGTCCGGTGGGTCGGCATACGGCTCGGCGTGGTCGAGCCCGGGCCCGAGGACGAGCTGCGCAGGGGGCGTGCGCCGGAGCGCGAACTGTCCACCGAACCGCCGGAGGACGCCGACCCCGACGCGCTGCCCTTCACCGTGGACACCGATGGTGACGACCCGACGGACGAGGTGGGCGCCCGCCGGCGCCGCCGCGGGCGCAGGCGGAGCGATCCGGACGACCCGGCGGCCGTCCGGGTCTCCCTGGACAAGGAGCCGCTGGACCCGTACGCCACCCGCGACCTCGCCGCCGGCGCGGCCGCCGACCTGGACGGTGCGCTGGTCTACGGCGTGCCGGCCTCCTCCGCGGTGGCGGACATGATGCACCAGGTGCAGGACCACACCGCACCGCCGGAGGAGCCCGCCGTCCCGGCCGCCCGCAGCGGCGGCCCGGACGCGCCCGAGGAGCACGGCCCGGCGCCGGTGCGGATGGAGCAGCTCCGGCTCGGCGAGGGCATCGGCTACGCGCTGCCCTCCCTCGACCTGCTGGAGCGCGGCGGCCCCGCGAAGGCCCGCAGCGCCCTCAACGACGAGGTGGTCGCCCAGCTCACCAGCACCTTCACCGAGTTCAAGGTGGACGCCCGGGTCACCGGTTTCACCCGCGGCCCGACGGTCACCCGCTACGAGGTCGAACTCGGCCCGGCCGTCAAGGTGGAGCGGATCACCGCGCTCGCCAAGAACATCGCGTACGCGGTCGCCAGCCCGGACGTGCGGATCATCAGCCCGATCCCGGGCAAGTCCGCGGTCGGCATCGAGATCCCCAACCGGGACCGCGAGATGGTCAACCTCGGCGACCTGCTGCGCTCGCGCACGGCCGCCGAGGACACGCACCCGATGGTCGTCGGCATGGGCAAGGACGTCGAGGGCCACACCGTGATGGCCAACCTCGCCAAGATGCCGCACATCCTGGTGGCCGGCGCGACCGGCGCGGGCAAGTCGTCCTGCATCAACTGCCTGATCACCTCGATCCTCGCCCGGGCCACCCCGGACGAGGTGCGGATGGTGCTGGTCGACCCCAAGCGGGTCGAGCTGACCGCGTACGAGGGCATCCCGCACCTGATCACGCCGATCATCACCAACCCCAAGAAGGCCGCCGAGGCCCTCCAGTGGGTGGTCCGCGAGATGGACACGCGCTACGACGACCTCGCGGCGTTCGGCTTCCGGCACGTGGACGACTTCAACGCGGCGGTGCGGGCCGGCAAGGTCACTCCGCCGCTGGGCAGCGAGCGGGAGCTGCGGCCGTACCCGTACCTGCTGGTGATCGTCGACGAGCTGGCCGACCTGATGATGGTCGCGCCGCGCGACGTCGAGGACTCGGTGGTCCGGATCACCCAGCTCGCCCGCGCGGCCGGCATCCACCTGGTGCTCGCCACCCAGCGGCCCTCGGTGGACGTGGTCACCGGTCTGATCAAGGCCAACGTGCCCTCCCGACTGGCCTTCGCGACCTCCGCGATGGCCGACTCCCGGGTCATCCTGGACCAGCCCGGCGCGGAGAAGCTGATCGGCAAGGGCGACGCGCTCTTCCTGCCGATGGGCGCGAGCAAGCCGATCCGCATGCAGGGCGCATTCGTCACCGAGGCGGAGATCGCCAGGGTGGTGCAGCACTGCAAGGACCAGCTGGGCGCCGTCTACCGGGACGACGTGACGGTCGGCGGCGGGCCGAAGAAGGAGATCGACGAGGAGATCGGCGACGACCTGGACCTGCTCATCCAGGCGGCCGAGCTGGTGGTCTCCACCCAGTTCGGCTCGACCTCGATGCTCCAGCGCAAGCTCCGGGTCGGCTTCGCCAAGGCGGGCCGGCTGATGGACCTGATGGAGTCGCGCGGGATCGTCGGCCCCAGCGAGGGCTCCAAGGCCCGCGACGTCCTGGTGCAGCCGGACGAGCTGGACGGGGTGCTGGTGACCCTGCGGGGCTGACGCGCAGGGCCGTCCGCCGCCGTGCCGTCCGTCGCCCTCGGGCCCTCCGCTGCCGCCGTGCCGTCCGTCGCCCGGTGCGCCGGACGGCCCCGTGTCCCGGACGAGGTATCACTCGTTCGGAGGAGGGTAGGCGCGGTTCGGGGAGCCCCGCGGAACCGAACCTCCACACACCGCGTCACAGGCCGGAAAGCGATCCCGGGGTTCCCCGCGTGCGGCTCCGCTGACGGCCGGTCAACGGGGTGCCGGACCCCGGTCGGAGCGGGCGCGCACGTTCGGTCCTGCTCCGCTTGAGAAACGATCCGCCCACGCCCCTAGACTGTTCCCCAGCAGGTGGCCATCCGCTCGAAAGGCGTGCCCCGTGACCATCGGCAAGTCTCCCGACCGCGAGAACACTCCGTCGTCCGTCGAACCGACCGACGACGCGGTGCAGTCGGCCGATGCCCCGAGCATCGGCCGGGTGCTGTCCGCCGCCCGGATCGACGCGGGACTCACGGTGGACCAGGTGAGTACCGCCACCCGCGTCCGGGTGCCGATCGTCCATGCCATCGAGGAGGACGACTTCGGCCGCTGCGGAGGCGACTTCTACGCCCGCGGACATATCCGCCTGATCGCCCGTGCCGTCGGCGTGGACGGCGACGAGCTGGTCGCCCGCTACGACGCCGCGCACGGCGGCCCGCCCGCCGCCAAGCGCCCGGCGAGCGGGCTGATCGACAGCGGCCCGATCAAGGTGCCCAGCCGCGGCCGGCCGAACTGGGCGGCCGCCATGGTCGCCGCGATCGTCGCGGTGGTCGCCCTGATCGGCTTCAACCTGGTCAGCGGCAAGGGCGGGCACGGCACCACCGGCTCCGCCAGCGCGCCGCTGCCCAGCGGCTCCGGCACCGGCTCGGTCGCCCCCGCCGCGACGCCCGCCGTCCAGCCGCCGGCGCCCGCGCCGAGCGCCGCCGCGATCGCCGCCGTCCCGGCCGACAAGGTCACCGTGAAGCTGGTCGCCGAGGGCACCAGCTGGGTCTCGGCGATGAACAGCAGCGGCAAGTCGCTGTTCCAGAACAACATCAGCGACGGTCAGGACCAGACCTTCACCGACCCCAAGCAGATCCGGCTGGTGCTCGGCAACGGCGGGGCCGTGCACGCGTACGTCAACGGCAAGGACCTCGGCCTCCTCGGCAAGGACGGGCAGGTGGTGCACGTCACGTACACCCCCGGAGACCCGCAGGCGGGCTGACCACAGGGGCCGGCGAGGCCCCGTGATGATCAGCTGATTCGAGGCGCGCGGCCTCCGGGGCGAACGGCACCGGAGGCCGCGCGTTAATCTTGGCCCTATGCCTGAACGCCGTACTGTCGCCCTTGTCACGCTCGGATGCGCCCGCAACGAGGTGGACTCCGAGGAACTCGCCGGGCGACTGGAAGCCGACGGCTGGTTGCTCGTCGACGACGCCGCCGAAGCGGACGTCGCCGTCGTCAACACCTGCGGCTTCGTCGAGGCCGCCAAGAAGGACTCCGTGGACGCCCTGCTGGAGGCCAACGACCTCAAGGGGCACGGCCGCACCCAGGCCGTCGTCGCGGTCGGCTGCATGGCCGAGCGGTACGGCAAGGAGCTCGCCGACGCGCTGCCCGAGGCGGACGGCGTGCTCGGCTTCGACGACTACTCCGACATCTCCGACCGCCTGCAGACCATCCTCTCCGGCGGCCACCACGCCCCGCACATCCCGCGCGACCGCCGCAAGCTGCTGCCGATCAGCCCCGCCGAGCGGCAGTCCGCCGCCGAGGCCGTCGCACTGCCCGGCCACGGCGCCGAGGCCGCCGCCGAGCCGATCACCGACCTGCCCGAGGGCCTCGCTCCGGCCTCCGGCCCGCGCACCCTGCGCAAGCGGCTGGACGACAACCCGGTCGCCTCGGTCAAGCTCGCCTCCGGCTGCGACCGGCGCTGCTCCTTCTGCGCCATCCCGGCCTTCCGCGGGTCCTTCATCTCCCGCCGCCCCTCCGACGTGCTGCACGAGGCCCAGTGGCTGGCCGGGCAGGGCGTCCGCGAGATCGTCCTGGTCAGCGAGAACAACACCTCGTACGGCAAGGACCTCGGCGACATCCGGCTGCTGGAGACGCTGCTCGGCGAGATCGCCGCGATCGAGGGCGTCGAGCGGGTGCGGGTCTCCTACCTGCAGCCGGCCGAGATGCGCCCGGGCCTGATCGACGCGATGACCGGGACCGCCGACGTGGTGCCCTACTTCGACCTGTCCTTCCAGCACTCGGCGCCCGCCGTGCTGCGCCGGATGCGCCGCTTCGGCTCCACCGACCAGTTCCTGGAGCTGCTGGGGACCATCCGCGACAAGGCCCCGCAGGCCGGCGCCCGGTCCAACTTCATCGTCGGCTTCCCCGGTGAGACCGAGGAGGACTTCGCCGAGCTGGAGCGCTTCGTCACGCACGCCGGGCTGGACGCGATCGGCGTCTTCGGCTACTCGGACGAGGACGGCACCGAGGCCGCGACCTATGACGGCAAGCTCCCCGAGGACGTGATCGCCGAGCGGCTGGACCGGCTGAGCCGGCTGGCCGAGGAGATGACCGCCCAGCGGGCCGAGCAGCGGATCGGCACCGAGGTCGAGGTGCTGATCGAGTCGGTCGAGGACGGCGTGGTCGAGGGCCGGGCCCTCCACCAGGCACCGGAGACCGACGGCCTGACCACCCTCGAGGGCGTCGAGGCCCCCGAGGTCGGGCAGTTCTGGCGGGCCAAGGTCGTCGCCAGCGAGGGCGTCGACCTGATCGCCGAGGCGCTGGAGCAGGTGCGGGTCCGCTTGGTCCCGGGAGCCGGGGCATGACCAAGGGGCCCGGCGCCCCGGCCGCGGCCCACCCGGGGAGACCGGCGGCCGCGGTGCCGTCGACCCCGAGGATCTGGAACATCGCCAACGTGCTCACGATGGTCCGGGTGCTGCTGGTGCCGGTCTTCGTGCTGCTGCTGTTCGCCGACGGCGGGCACAACCCCAAGTGGCGCTCGGTCGCCTGGGCCTCCTTCGCCGTCGCGATGATCACCGACCTGTTCGACGGTGAACTGGCCCGCCGCAAGGGCCTGGTCACCGACTTCGGGAAGATCGCCGACCCGATCGCGGACAAGGCGATCATGGGCTCGGCGCTGATCGGCCTCTCGCTGCTCGGCGACCTGCCCTGGTGGGTCACCGTGGTGATCCTGGCCCGCGAGCTGGGCATCACGCTGATGCGGTTCTGGGTGATCCGCTACGGGGTCATCCCGGCCAGCCGCGGCGGCAAGCTCAAGACGCTGACCCAGGGCACCGCGGTCGGCATGTACGTGCTGGCCCTGACCGGGTGGCTGGCCACCGGGCGGGCCGTGCTGATGGGGCTGGCGGTGCTGCTGACCGTCGGCACCGCGCTGGACTACGTCGGCCAGGCGCTCCGACTGCGCCGCGAGGGACAGGCCGCGGAACGCGCGGGCCGTTGAGCGACGGGGGAGACGAGTGGCGGAGCACGACTACCGGCTGGCCGAGCGGGCGCACGCCGCGCTGCGGGCCGAGGGCGGCACGCTGGCCGTCGCCGAGTCGCTGACCGGCGGCCTGCTGGCCGCCGCCCTGGTGGACGTCCCCGGGGCGTCCGCGACCTTCCGGGGCTCGGTCACCGCGTACGCGACCGGGCTGAAGGCCTCCGTGCTCGGGGTGGACGAGGGCCTGCTGGACGTGTACGGGCCGGTCCACCCGGTGGTGGCCCGGCAGATGGCCGAGGGCGTGCGCGGGCTGCTGGGGGCGACGTATGGGCTCGCGACCACCGGGGTGGCCGGTCCCGACCCGCAGGACGGACAGCCGGTGGGCACCGTACACCTGGCGGTCGCCGGCCCGGGGGGAACTCTGGTCAGTTCGCCCCTGCTGTCGGGCGGCCGTGCCACAATCCGTCACGAGGCAGTGACTGCCGCACTGGAGCTGCTCGTCGGTCGGCTCGCACGGTAGGGCACCCGCTCCGGCGGATCTCCACCGAACCGAGATCCGCCGATCCGGTGCCCGGGTATGTCACAGCTGGAGGATCGTGTTACATCCAACGGCCTGGTTGGGCAGAAACCAGGTGGCGAACGAATTGCGTGACGGTGGCCGGGTGGCCCGCATCGGGTACCACGAGGGGCCCGCGAACCCCGGTACGACACCGGAACGAGGAGGGGGACAGCCTTGCAGCCCAGAGTGAACACGACCAGGGTCCCCGCACGCGATGCGGGCAAGGCGGTACGGTGGGGGCGTGACATCTCGATCCGCAGTCCGAGGAGGGAGGCACCGATGATCCTGCTCCGTCGCCTACTGGGCGATGTACTGCGTCGGCAGCGCCAGCGCCAGGGCCGCACACTCCGCGAGGTGTCGGCGGCAGCCAGGGTTTCGCTCGGATACCTCTCCGAGGTCGAGCGGGGACAGAAGGAGGCCTCCTCGGAGCTGCTCTCCGCCATCTGCGACGCACTCGACGTCCGGATGTCCGAGGTCATGCGCGAGGTCAGCGACGAACTGTCGCTCGCCGAACTTGCGGCGATGGCCACCCTCTCCGAAGGTGATCTGCTGAGGCCGGTACTCGAACCGGTTCCGCTGCCCGCCCCCGGCACCGACCGGGCGAACATGTCGCCCAAGGCCGCCGCGATGGACGTGGTCGCCGCCTGATCCCGGCCTCGACTCCCGGGCGTACCCGCTCGGGGCGAGCGAAGGGAGGGCGGTCGTGCGGAGAGACACGATGGTGCGCCCGATGGCCCGAATACGGGCACGGGCGCGGCTGTTGCTCCGGCTGTTGTTCCGGGTGCGGTGGGTCCTGGCGGCGGTGGCGGCCGGGCTCGCCTGGTGGCTCCTGGTCGTCCGGGGGCAGTCGGCCGACGGCGCGGTGCTCGGGCTGCTCGCAGCCGGAGGCTGGGGCCTCGGTCTCATACCGGTCCATGCCGACCGGAACGCGACCGGACCCGCCCCCCGCCGACGCGGGGAACCGGTACGGCCGGTGGAGGCGCAGCCGCCACCGATCGGGTGATCAGACGTGGCCGGAGGCCGCGGGGTCCTGGACCCCGCGGCCTCCGGTGTGTTCGGGGCGCCCGCGGCGTTGGTCTACGGACGCAGGCGCAGGCCGCGGGGGGTGGCGTGGAAGCCGGCCTCCTCCAGGGCGCGGCCGAGGTCCGAGCCGAGGGCGGGCTCGCCGTTGGCCCGCTCCACCGTGACGCTGCCGAGGGCGCCCTCGCGGACGGCGGCGGCCAGCGCTCCCGCCGCGAGCGCCCGGGTGGCCTCGTCCTCCGGCCAGGCCAGCAGGGACTTGCCGCCGCGCTCCACGTACAGCGCCAGATCGCCGTCCACCAGGACCACCAGCGCGCCCGCCTTGCGGCCCGGGCGGTGGGCCGTGGACTCCTTGCCCCCGGGGGCGGTCGGCGGCTCCGGCCACGGCAGGGCGGCGCCGTAGGCGTTCGCCGGGTCGGCGGCGGCCAGCACCAGCGTCTGCGGCGGCTCGGTGGCCGGGGCGGCCGGCCACTCGGCGGCCCGGGCCCGCTCCAGCCGGCCGCTGACCGAGCGCAGCCGGTCGGCCGCGCCCTCCATGGCGAACTGGGCGCCGCCGAGGCCCTCGACGAAGTAGCCCCGGCGGGCCCGGCCGCGCTCCTCCATCGCGGCCAGCACCCGGTAGACCCCGGCGAAGCCACCGGGCACCCGTTCGGCCGCCACCGTGCCGCGGGTGAGCAGGCCGTGCCGGTCCAGCAGGCTCTGCGCCCGGGCGGTGGCCCGGACCGTCGGGTCGGCGGCGAAGGCGGGCAGCAGCGACCAGCGCCCGGCCACCGTCGGCGGGCCGCTGCGCAGGGCGCCGCCGGCCCGGCCGAAGGCGCGGCCCGCGCCGCCGTAGCGGCCGCGCGGGGTGGCCCGGGGCGCGCGGTGGGCGGTCGCGCCCGCCGTCCGCCCGGAGCCCAGCAGGGCGCGCAGCGGGGCGAGGGTGTCATTGGTGACGTAGCCGGCCCAGACCAGGTCCCAGAGGGCCGCGACGGCCTCGGGCTCCGGGGTCTCCTCCGGGAGCTGCTGGACGAGCTGGCGGAAGAACAGGCCGTAGCCGCCCGCCAGTGCGGACATCAGCGCGCTGTGCAGCGGAGTGAGCGCGGGCGGGACCGGCTCCGGGCGCAGCAGATGGGCGTTCTCGGCGAGGTGGAGGCTCAGCCAGCCGTCCTTGCCGGGCAGCGCGCCGGCCCCGCACCAGCCGATCTCGCCGGCCGCCGTCAACTCGTCCAGCAGGCCGGGGGAGTAGTCGGCGAGCCGGGCCGGGAGGACCAGCTTCTCCAGGGCGGAGGCGGGCAGCGCGGTGCCCTGGAGCTGCTCGACCACCCGGAGCAGGCCGTCCGGGCCGCGCAGCCGGTGGCCGGCCAGGTGCTGCCACTGCGGGAGGAAGGCGGCCAGGGCGCGCGGCGGGACCGGCTCGACCTCCTGGCGCAGCGCGGCCAGCGAGCGGCGGCGCAGCCGGCGCAGCACCTCGGCGTCGCACCACTCGGGGGCGATGTGGCTCTCCGCGGGCCGGAACTGGCCCTGGACCAAGCGGCCGGCGGCGGTGAGGCGGTGCAGGGTGCCGGTGACGACGGCGGTGCCGAGGCCGAAGCGGTCGGCGGCCTCGGCGGCTGTGAACGGGCCGTGGGTACGGGCGTGGCGGGCGATCAGATCGCCCAGCGGGTCCTTGACCGGCTCGGTGAAGGCCTCGGGGACGCCGACCGGCAGCGGGGTGCCGAGCGCGTCGCGCAGCCGTCCGGCGTCCTCGATCGCGGCCCAGCGCCGCTCGCCGGCGATCCGGACCTGGATCACCCGGCGGGCGGCCTCCAACTCCAGGGCCCAGAGCGGCTCGGCGCCGCGGACGGTCAACTCGGCCTCGGCGAGCGGGCCGAGCAGGCGCAGGGCGTCGGCGACGCCCTCGGCGTCCTTGATCCGGCGCTCGGGAGTGAGGCGCTGGAGTTCGGCCTCCAACTCGGCGAGCACCTCGGGGTCGAGCAGCTCGCTCAGCTCGGCCTGGCCGAGGAGTTCGGACAGCAGCCGGGAGTCGAGCGACAGGGCGGCGGCCCGGCGCTCGGCGAGCGGGGAGTCGCCCTCGTAGAGGAACTGGGCGACGTAGCCGAACAGCAGCGAGCGGGCGAACGGCGAGGGTTCGGCGGTGGTGACCTCGACCAGGCGGACGGCACGGGACTCGAGGTCGCCCATCAGCTCGACCAGGCCGGGGACGTCGAAGACGTCCTGCAGGCACTCCCGGACGGCCTCCAGCACGATCGGGAACGAACCGTACTCGGAGGCGACCTCGAGGAGTTGGGCGGCGCGCTGGCGCTGCTGCCAGAGCGGGGTGCGGCGGCCGGGGTTGCGGCGCGGGAGCAGCAGGGCGCGGCCGGCGCACTCGCGGAAGCGGGAGGCGAACAGGGCGGAGCCGCCGACCTGGTCGGTGACCAGCTGCTCGATCTCGCCGGGGTCGAACAGGGCGGCGTCGGCGCCGACCGGGGCGTCGTCCGGGGCCGAACCCGCGGGTTCGGAAGGGCTGCTGAAATCGAAGTCGGGGGCCAGCAGATCGGCGTCCGGGAGGCGGAGCACGATGCCGTCGTCGGCGTGCATGACCTGGGGGTCCAGGCCGTGCTTCTCGCGCAGCCGGGCACCGAGGGCGAGGGCCCAGGGGGCGTGCACCTGCGCGCCGAAGGGGGAGTGGACGACGATCCGCCAGTCGCCGAGCTCGTCCCGGAAGCGCTCGACCACGATGGTGCGGTCGTCCGGGAGATGGCCGCAGGCCTTGCGCTGTTCGGCGAGGTAGTCGAGCAGGTTGGCGGCGGCCCAGTCGTCCAGGCCGGCCCGCTTGAGGCGCTCGGTGGCGGCCTCGGGCTGCAGCGAGCCCAGCTCACGGGTGAACGCGCCGAGGGCGCGGCCGAGTTCGAGCGGGCGGCCGAGGGTGTCGCCCTTCCAGAACGGGAGCCGGCCGGGGATCCCGGGGGCGGGGGTGACGAGCACCTTGTCGTGGGTGATCTCCTCGATCCGCCAGGAGGTGGTGCCCAGGGTGAACACGTCGCCGACGCGGGACTCGTAGACCATCTCCTCGTCGAGCTCTCCGACCCGGCCACCGCCCTTCTTGGGGTCGGTGCCCGCGATGAAGACGCCGAACAGGCCGCGGTCGGGGATGGTGCCGCCGGAGGTGACGGCCAGGCGCTGGGCGCCGGGGCGGCCGGTCACGGTGCCGGCCACCCGGTCCCACACCACGCGGGGGCGCAGCTCGGCGAAGGCGTCCGAGGGGTAACGGCCGGCCAGCATGTCGAGCACCGCGTCGAAGGCGGACTGCGGGAGGGTGGCGAAGGGCGCGGCGCGGCGGACCACGGCGAGCAGCTCGTCCACCGGCCAGGCGTCCAGGGCCGTCATCGCGACCAGCTGCTGGGCGAGCACGTCCAGCGGGTTGCGCGGGATGCGCAGCGCCTCGATCCGGCCGGCCCGCATCCGCTCGGTGACCACGGCGGACTGCACCAGGTCGCCCCGGTACTTGGGGAAGAAGACGCCGGTGGAGACCGCGCCGACCTGGTGGCCGGCCCGGCCGACCCGCTGCAGGCCGGAGGCGACCGAGGGCGGGGACTCGACCTGGACGACCAGGTCGACGGCGCCCATGTCGATGCCCAGCTCCAGGCTGGAGGTGGCGACCACGGCGGGCAGCCGGCCGGCCTTCAGCTCCTCCTCGACCAGTGAGCGCTGCTCCTTGGAGACGGAGCCGTGGTGGGCCCGGGCGATGACCGCGGGAGCGCCCTTGGCCGCGCCCGAGCCGCCCATCAGCTGGGCCGGGGCGTGCGCCTGGGGGACGACGGCGCCGGTGGCGCGCTCGTGGGCGATCTCGTTCAGCCGGTTGCACAGGCGCTCGGCCAGGCGGCGGGAGTTGGCGAAGACGATGGTCGAGCGGTGCGCCTCGACCAGGTCGACGATGCGCTCCTCGACGTGCGGCCAGATCGAGGCCTGCCGCTGCGGGTCGCTGTCGGCGGCGCCGCCGGTGGCGGGCGCGGCGGGCAGGTCGTCCAGGTCGGGGACGGGGACGACCACCGACAGGTCGAAGTCCTTGTCGGCGGGGGGCTGGACGACGACGGCGCCGCGCTGCGGGCTCAGGTAGCGGGCCACCTCCTCGACCGGGCGGACCGTCGCGGACAGGCCGATCCGGCGGGCCGGGCGCTCCAGCAGTTCGTCCAGCCGCTCCAGGGTGAGCGCGAGGTGGGCGCCGCGCTTGGTGCCGGCGACCGCGTGCACCTCGTCCAGGATCACCGTGTCCACGCCGCGCAGGGCCTCCCGGGCGGCCGAGGTGAGCAGCAGGAACAGCGACTCGGGGGTGGTGATCAGGATGTCCGGCGGGTGCGTCGCGAAGCGGCGGCGGTCGGCCGCCGGGGTGTCGCCGGAGCGGATGGCGACCTGGACCTCCGGCTCGGGCAGGCCGAGCCGGACGGCGGCCTGGCGCAGGCCGGTGAGCGGGGCGCGCAGGTTCCGTTCGACGTCCACCGCGAGGGCCTTGAGCGGTGAGACGTAGAGGACCCGGCAGCGGTGCTTGGGCTCGGCCGGGGGCGGGGTGCTGCTGAGCCGGTCGAGGGCGGAGAGGAAGGCGGCGAGCGTCTTGCCGGAGCCGGTGGGGGCGACCACCAGGACGTCCGTCTCCTGCCGGATGGCGCGCCAGGCCTCGGCCTGGGCGGTGGTGGGGGCGGAGAAGGCACCGGTGAACCAGGCCCGGGTGGCCGGGGCGAAGCCGGCCAGGGAGTCGTCGGCCGGCGGGGAGTCATCGCCGGGCGGGGTCGGGTGCTGGGGCGCCATGCCCCCATGGTGCCGGGTGGGACCGACAACCGTGCGCGTGGCGAGCTGGGCCGGGTGGGGCGACCGGGCGGGGGCGGGGGCAGGCGAGGCGGCCGCGCGAGGGGCGCGGGCGGGAGGGGCCAGGGGGGTGCAAGCCGGGGAGCAGAAACGACAATCCGCTCATATGGTGATGATTTGGAAGCATGATCCATCCGTGACCCACCGGACCGACGAGCGGAGACCGTGCGATGGCGCAGGCGCACCCGTCGGACAGGCCCGCCCGCGCCGGCCGGCGCCGCCGGGTCCGCGGACCCGCCCGGGCCCTGCTCGCGATGCTCCTCACGGCGCTCGTGGTGGGCGGGGCCGTCCCGTACGTCTCCGGGTCGGGGCGCCCCTACCTCAGCTACCTGGTGCTGGCCGCGCGGGAGGACGCGTCCGGGGCGGCCCGGGCCGGGGCGGAGAGCCGGGCGGCGGGCGGACAGGTGGTGCAGGAGTACCCGCAGATCGGGGCCGTCCTGGCGTACGCGACCGGAGGGTTCGCGGACAAGGTGCGCACCCGGCCCGGGATCGCCGCCGTCGGTGCGACCCGGACCGCGCCGGTGGTGGCGCCGCCCCGGGCGGTGGACGGGGCCGGGGACTTCACGGCGGGCGCGGGCCGCGGCGAACGCGGGACCGCCGGTGCGGACCGCGCCGGCGCCGACCGGGCGGACAGCGGGACCGCCACCGTGCCCGACCCGGCCGAAGGCGGCGCCTGGAACCTCGCCCTGCTCGGCGCGACCGCGACCCGGGCCGGCGACGCCTCCCCGGCGCCGAACGCCTCCCCGGCGCCGAACGCCTCCCCGGCGCCGAACGCCTCCCCGGCGCCGAACGGCGCCCCCGCGAGCGGCGTGCCGGACCCCGGGACGCTGCACCGGGTGCTGGTAGCCGTCCTGGACTCCGGCGTGGACGACACCCACCCGGACCTGCGCGCCGCCGTCGACCCGAAGGCCTCCGCCTCCTGCGCCGACGGCCGGCCCGACGCCCGCACCGGCGCCTGGCGGCCCGACCCCGGGGTGGGCGAGAGCGGCCACGGCACGCACGTCGCCGGGATCGTCGGCGCCGCCCGGGACGGCCGCGGCGTCACCGGGGTCGCGCCCGGCGTGCGGATCGCCGCCGTCCGGCTGCTCGGACCGCTCGGGCAGTACTACGCCGAGAACATCGTCTGCGGGCTGCTCTGGGCCGCCGACCACGGCGCCAAGGCGATCAACAACAGCTACTTCGCCGACCCGTGGAAGTACAACTGCCCCGAGGACCGGGACCAGGCCGCGCTGATCGCCGCCGTCGACCGAGCCGCCGGGTACGCCCGGAGCAAGGGCGCGGTCGTGGTCGCCTCGGCGGGCAACGACGCGCAGGACCTCGGCGCCCCCCGGACCGACGAGCGCAGCCCCAACGACCGGGTCACCGGTCCGGCGCAGACCCGCTACCTGGGCACCGAGTGCGTCCGGCTGCCCGGCGAACTGCCCGGCGTCGTCACCGTCGCCGCCGTGAACCGGGACGGCCACCCGTCCGCCTACTCCAACTACGGGCGCGGCCGGATCTCGCTGGCCGCCCCCGGCGGCGACCCGGACGGTGGACCGCAGAACGCGATCGTCTCCGACTGGCCCGGCGGGCAGTACACGGCGCTGGCCGGCACCTCGATGGCGGCCGCGCACGTGACCGGCGCGATCGCGGTGGCGGCGGCGCTGCACCCCGACCTCGGCTCCGACGCGCTGGCGGCACTGCTCGCGAGCACGGCGGCGGCCGGCTGCCCGCCGGGGCCGTACGCCTGCGGCGATCGACAGTACTTCGGGGCGGGGCTGCTGGCGCTGCCGCGGTGACCCGTGCGGCGAGGCCGGGTCCGCGCCGGCGGCGGGCCCGGGCCGCCCGCCGCCGGGCAGGGATACTTGAGCCATGAGGCTGACGGAGTTCTGGCGACGGATGTACGCGCACTTCGGGGAGGCGTACGCGGAGTCGTTCGCGACCGACCACGTGATGACCGAGCTGGGCGGGCGGTCGGTGCGCCAGGCACTGGAGGCGGGCTGGGAGGCCAAGGACGTCTGGCGCGTGGTCTGCGAGACCCAGGGGGTCTCGACGCTGCTGCGCTGAGCGCGGCCCGCCGCCCGGTATGGGACAGACTGTCCGGGTGACAAGCAGCGCAGAGCAGAGGAAATCGGACAGTTCGGTGCGGCCGGCCGACGAGGTACGACCGGCTGACGAGGTACGGGCCGACGGTGAGCGTGCGGGTGGGGGCGGCGGTCTGTGGGGCGGCGGGATGCCGCGCTGGCTGCCCCGGGCGATGGTGCTGTTCCTCGTGCTGGTCGGGCTGTTCCAGCTCGCCGACTGGGCCTTCCGGCAGCTGATCGACCTCTTCGTGATGCTGCTGGTGGCCTTCTTCCTCTCGCTCGCGCTGGAGCCGGCCGTCGACCGGATGGCGGCGCGCGGGGTGCGCCGGGGGGTCGGCACCTTCCTGGTGTTCGTCACGGTCGGGGTCGCGGTGCTCGGCTTCCTCGCGGCGCTCGGCACGCTGCTGGTCGACCAGGTGGCGAAGATCGCCGGGGACCTGCCGCACCTGGTCGACAACCTGATCAACTGGATCAACCGGACCTTCCATCAGGACCTGTCCCTGGGCGAGTTGCAGAAGAAGCTGCTCAAGGACTCCGGCACCATCGAGAACTACGCCCAGCAGGCCGCCGACAACGTCTGGGGCGTCTCCTCCACCGTGATCGGCGGGCTCTTCCAGGCCTTCACGGTCGGGCTGTTCACCTTCTACTTCACCGCCGAGGGCCCACGGGTGCGCCGGACGGTCTGCTCGCTGCTGCCGCCCGCCAAGCAGGGCGAGGTGCTACGGGCCTGGGAGATCGCGCTCGCCAAGACCGGCGGCTACCTCTACTCCCGGGCGCTGCTCGCGGTGGTCTCGGCCGCCGGGCACTGGGTGATGTTCGCGCTGCTCGACCTGCCCTACTCGGCGGCGCTGGCGGTCTGGGTGGGCGTCATGTCGCAGTTCGTGCCGACCATCGGGACGTACCTGGCCGGGGCGTTGCCGGTGCTGGTGGCGCTGACCGTGGAGCCGGTGGACGCCCTCTGGGTGCTGGTCTTCGTGGTGGTCTACCAGCAGGTCGAGAACTACCTGCTGCACCCGAGGATCACCGCGCGGACCGTGGACGTGCACCCGGCGGTGGCCTTCGGCGCGGTGATCGCGGGCGCGGCGCTGCTCGGCGCGGTGGGCGCACTGATCGCGATCCCGGCGGCGGCGACCCTGCAGGGCTTCGTCGGGACGTACGTGCGGCGGTACGAGGTGGCCACCGATCCCCGGATCGACCGGGGCGAGCAGCGGCGGGCCCGGCGGGAGCTGCGCCGGGAGGCGGCGCGGCGGCTGCGGCGGATGGTCGGCGGGGACGGGAAGTGACGCCGGGGCGGCGCTCCGGGGGTGACGCCGGGGCGCCACGGCGCGGACGTGCGAAGCTTGAATCGAACAGATGTTCTTTGTACTCTCCGGCGAAGAGTTTTCCACAGGGCGAGCCGGGTCGGTCTCGTTTGTCAGTGGGACGCGCTAGCGTCGATGACGATGAAGCGCACAGCACAGAACCCGAGGGAAAAAGCCATGGCAGGTACGGACCGCGAGAAGGCCCTTGAGACCGCGCTCGCCCAGATCGAGCGGCAGTTCGGCAAGGGCTCGGTGATGCGGCTCGGTGAGAAGGCCAACGAGCCCATCGAGGTGATCTCCACCGGGTCCACCGCCCTGGACGTCGCCCTCGGGGTCGGCGGCATCCCGCGCGGCCGGGTGGTCGAGATCTACGGCCCCGAGTCCTCCGGTAAGACCACCCTGACGCTGCACCTGGCGGCCAACGCCCAGAAGGCCGGCGGCACGGTCGCCTTCGTCGACGCGGAGCACGCGCTCGACCCGGAGTACGCCAAGAAGCTCGGCGTGGACACCGACGCCCTGCTGGTCAGCCAGCCGGACACCGGTGAGCAGGCCCTGGAGATCACCGACATGCTGATCCGCTCCGGCGCGATCGACCTGGTGATCATCGACTCGGTCGCGGCGCTCGTCCCGCGCGCCGAGATCGAGGGTGAGATGGGTGACTCGCACGTCGGTCTGCAGGCCCGGCTGATGAGCCAGGCGCTGCGCAAGATCGCCGGTGCGCTGAACCAGTCGAACACCACCGCGGTCTTCATCAACCAGCTGCGCGAGAAGATCGGTGTGATGTTCGGCTCGCCGGAGACCACGACCGGTGGCCGGGCGCTGAAGTTCTACGCCTCGGTCCGTCTGGACATCCGCCGGATCGAGACCCTGAAGGACGGCACCGAGGCGGTCGGCAACCGCACCCGCGTCAAGGTGGTCAAGAACAAGGTCGCCGCGCCGTTCAAGCAGGCCGAGTTCGACATCCTCTACGGCGTCGGCATCAGCCGCGAGGGCGGCCTGATCGACATGGGCGTCGAGCACGGCTTCATCCGCAAGTCGGGCGCCTGGTACACCTACGAGGGCGACCAGCTCGGCCAGGGCAAGGAGAACGCCCGCAACTTCCTGCGGGACAACCCGCAGCTCGCGGACGAGATCGAGCGGAAGATCAAGGGCAAGCTCGGCATCGGCCCGAAGACCGAGGAGCCGGCCGAGGGCGAGGCGGACGCTGCTGCTGCCGCCGTCACCGCCGCCGACGGCGCCGCGAAGCCGATCACCGCGACCGTCGCCAAGACGGCCGCGGCGAAGAAGACCGCGGCGGCCAAGGCCTGAGCCGTTGACGCAGTACGACACGGTGGGCGGCGGCCCGGCGGACCAGGAGGACGACGACTTCGGGCCGCCGGACTGGTTCGCCGCGGTCGCGGAGGAGCCGGCGCCCGCGCCGTCGCGTTCCAGCCGGCGGCGGGAGCGTCCGTCCCCCGGGCAGTGGACATCCGGCCGGGAGCCGGAGTTCGACCGGGCCCCGGTCCGGGCGGTGCGCGGCGCGGCGCCCGGCCCGGGTCCGGCGGAGGGCCCGGTCGAGGCGCTCGGGCTGGTCTCCGCCTCCGAGCTGCCCACCGGCCGCCGTCGCCGGCGCTCGGCCCTGGCGGCCGAGGAGCCGGGAGCGGGCCTGCCCGCCTCCGCACCGGCGGCCGTGGAGCACGGTCGGGGCGAGGCCGAGGCGGCCGGTCACGGGGGTGTGGCCGCCTCGACCTCCCGTTCCGTCGCCCGTCGGGGCCGGGCCCGGCGCGGGCGTTCCGGCGAGGAGCAGTCCGGCGAGGAGCAGTCCGGCGAGGGACTGCCAGGCGAGAGGCTGCCAGGCGAGGACGAGGGCGCCGGCCGCACCTCCCGGAAGAAGCAGGCCGAGGAGTCGGCCGACCCGGAGAGCCGCGCCCGGGACATCTGCCTGCGGCTGCTGACCGGTGCCGCCAAGACCCGCAAACAGCTCGCCGACGCCCTGCGCAAGCGGGAGATCCCGGACGAGGTCGCCGACGAGGTGCTCACCCGGCTCGAGGAGGTCGGGCTGATCGACGACGCGGCCTTCGCCGCGGCCTGGGTGGAGTCCCGGCACGCCGTCCGCGGCCTGTCCCGGCGGGCGCTGGCCCAGGAGCTGCGCACCAAGGGGGTGGCCGCCGACCTGGTCGAGCAGGCCGTCGCCCAGCTCGACCACGACGACGAGGCGGAGGCGGCCCGGGTGCTGGTCGAGCGCAAGCTGCGGTCCACCCGGGGGCTGGACCGACAGGTCCGCACCCGGCGGCTGGTCGGGATGCTGGCCCGGCGCGGCTACTCCGAGGGGCTGGCGTTCCGGGTGGTGCGTGCCGCGCTGGACGAGGAGCCGAGTGAAATGTCGGAAACCGCGTGGGAGTAGTGGCAGTTTCGTAGGCTTCTTGGTGCGGACCAGGTCAAGTCTTGACCATTTCTTGACCCACGCCTAGCCTCGCCTTCAGTGCCCGGGGCGCCTGCGGACGGCGGCCCGCGCAGGGGACGGGGAGTGGGCGGCATGACGATCTCGGCGGGCGCCGGACCGAGCGGCTCGCTCCTGCTGATCGCCGGTTCGGCCGCCGCCCTCCTGCTGGTGCTCGCGGTGCTCGCCGGGCTGGTCATCGGACGGCTCCGGACGGCCCGGCGCGGCGCGTCGGCCGAGGCCGAGCGGGCCCGGCGGTCGACTGAGGAGCAGACCGCCCGGCAGCGGGCCGAACTCACCCGCCGTGAGGAGCAGCTGACCGAGGAGCTGCGCAGACTCCGCCGACGGGAGGACGAACTGGCCGAGCGATCGGCCGAGTTGGAGCGATCCCTGGGCGAGGCCGAGGCGCTGGTGACCCGCCGGGCGGCAGCCCTGGAACGGGCCGCCGGGCTCTCCGCCGGACAGGCCCGCGCCGAACTCCTGCGCGAGGCCGAGGCCTCGGCCCGGCTGGAGGCCGCGGTCACCGTCCGGGAGATCGAACGCGAGGCCAAGGAGGAGGGCGAGCGCCGGGCCCGGTCCATCCTCGCCGGGGCCATCCAGCGGCTGGCGACGGAGCAGACCGCGGAAACCGCCGTCACCGTCTTCCGGCTGCCGAACGAGGACATGAAGGGCCGGATCATCGGCCGTGAGGGCCGCAACATCCGCGCCTTCGAGGCGGTCACCGGGGTGAACCTGATCGTCGACGACACCCCGGAGTCGGTGCAGCTGTCCTGCTTCGACCCGGTCCGCCGGGAGACCGCCCGGCTCACCCTGGAGCAGCTGGTCGAGGATGGCCGGATCCACCCGGCCCGGATCGAGCAGCTCCACGAGCGCAGCCGCTCGGAGGTCGAGCAGTGCTGCGTCCGGGCCGGCGAGGACGCTCTGCTGGACGCCCGGGTCGGCGTGATGCACCCCGAACTCGTCCGCACCCTGGGCTCGTTGCGCTACCGGGCCTCGTACGGGCAGAACGTGCTCGGGCACCTGCTGGAGTCCGCGCACCTGGCCGGGATGATGGCCGTCGAACTCGGCGTCGACCCGGAGCCGGTGCGGCGCGCCGCGCTGCTGCACGACATCGGCAAGGCGCTCACGCACGAGGCCGAGGGCAGCCACGCGGCGGTCGGCGCCGAACTCGCCCGGCGGTACGGCGAGTCGCCGGAGGTGGTGCACGCGATCGCCGCCCATCACAACGAGGTGGAGCCCGACACCGTGACGGCCGTGCTGACCCAGGCCGCGGACGCCTGCTCGGGCGGCCGGCCCGGGGCGCGCAAGGAGTCGCTGGAGCTGTACGTCCGCCGGCTGGCGCGGCTGGAGGAGATCGCGCGCTCGCACGCGGGGGTCGCCGAGGTCTACGCGATGCAGGCCGGCCGCGAGGTGCGGGTGATGGTCCGCCCGGACGCCGTGGACGACCTCGGCGCGGAGCAGCTCGCCCGCGAGGTCGCCCGGCAGGTCTCGGCCGAGCTGACCTACCCGGGGCAGATCCGGGTGACAGTGGTCCGCGAGAGCCGCGCGACGGCGGTGGCGAGCTAGCCCGGACGGGCCGTCCCCGCCCGCGGGGCCGAGTCGGAGGCGCTCTAGCTCGGGGAGTCGACCTGGTGCGGTGCGTGCCGTCCGGCGGGCTCGGGCTCGTGCTCGGGCTCGGGCTCGGGTTCCGGCGCGGGGTCCGGAGCCGAGGTGAGCGCGTCCGGGCCGCCGCGGGCGTGGTCGGCGAGGGCGAGGAGGTCCTCGGCGACGGCGCCCTGGGTGACGCCGACCAGGTGGCCGTCGGGGCGGATCAGCAGGACGGTGTGCGGGCCGGCGCCCGGGTAGTCCTCGGCGACCAGGACCTCGGCGGGGACCGGCAGGGCGGCGGCGACCTCGGCGAGCCGGGGCATCAGCCCGGCGCCGAGCCAGTGCTGGGACGACCAGACCGCGGTGCCGGGCGCGACCAGCAGCAGCAGGAAGGTGGCGCCGAGGCGGGCGTGCAGGTGGTCGGGGGTGCCGTCGGCGGTGAGCACCGGCAGGTCCGGGACGAGCACGCCCGGGGCGGTGGCGGGCAGCAGTTCGCTGAGCGAGGTGGAGCCGCGCGAGCCGCGCTGCACCGGGACCCGGGCGGGGACGCCGGAGGGCGCCGCCGGGTAGGCGGGCGCGCCGCCGAAGCGGCCGGTGCCGAGCTGGCCGTCGGCGAGCAGCGGGGCGTGCTTGCGGAAGCCGCCGACCAGCAGCGAGCGCCGGGTCTGCTGCCAGCCGCGCAGCGGGCGCAGCAGCGGCATGGACTGGTCGACGGCGCGCAGCCGGGCGCCGACCGCGCCGCGCCGTTCGGCCTCGTAGCCGTCCAGCAGGGAGCCGCCGGGCTGCGGGCCGCCGGAGTGGAGGTGCCAGGCGAGGGCGAGCCGCCATGCGAGGTTGTCGGCGTCGCGCAGCCCGTCCGCGAGGTTCTGCATGCCGAGCGCGCCGTGCAGGTGGGCGGCGTCGCCGGCGAGGAAGCAGCGGCCGACCCGGAACCGGGCGGCGAGGCGCTGCTGGGCGGTGTGGTCGGCGGCGGCGAGCAGCTCGAAGCGGGGCAGTTCGCCGCACCAGCCGGTGAGGGTGGCGGTGACCCGGGTGAGGAGGGTGTCGCCGGTGACGATGCCCGGCCAGGTGGCGTGCGGGTCGACCGTCTCGGTGGGGGCGGGGCGGCCGGGGGGCAGCCGCCAGTCGAGCCGCCAGACGCCGTCTGGCAGTGGACGGGCGGAGGCCTCGCGGTCGCCGCGCCACGGAGGCTCGCGGTGCAGCCGGGCGCCGTCGAAGGGCAGGTCGACCCGGACGGTGGCGATGGCGTTGCGGTCGACTGCCGGGCGGCCGGGGAAGCGGATCTTCAAGAACCTGCGGACGGCGGATCTCGCGCCGTCGCAGCCGACCAGGTGGCTGCCGCGCCACCAGGTGGTGGCACCGGTCTGGGTGCCCACGGTGCGGATGCTGACGCCGTCCCGGTCCTGTTCGAGTTCGACGACCCGGTGGAGCGGGACCAGCTTGATCAGCGGGGTGCCGGTCAGGGCGTCGCGCAGGCCGCGCTGGAGGCGGTGCTGGGGGAGGTGGAAGGTGGGCGAGTCGGTGAGGTCGATCCGCAGCACCTCCTGGCGGCGCCGCCAGATGCCGAAGGAGTCCCACAGGGCGGAGTCGGAGACCGCCCGCGGGTAGCCGATCCGGGTCAGGAAGGCGGCGGTGTCGGCGCCGATGACAAGGCTGCGCGGGCCTTCGGGGCAGAGCCCGGAACCCTCGTCCAGGACGATGGTCGGCACCTCGTGCCGGGCCAGGGCGAGGGCCAGGGCCAGACCGACCGGTCCGGCCCCGACCACGATCACCGGGTCCATGAGCGGACCTCCGGGCACGAACCGGCCGATCGGCCGGCGTCAGTTACCGCTGCCGCATATGCCGCGTGGATGCTCCCGGGAGGTGTCACGAAGAGCAATGCAACAGTTCACCTGCGTGTCCGTCAAGCAGCAGCTGAAGTGCGCCGGTTCGCGCCGCGACGGCCGCGTGCTTCGATCCAGCGCGCGAGCGCGGTCAGCAGCAGGCACAGGGCGATGTAGATCGGGCCGATCACGAGCACCACGGGGATGTAGGGGAACCCGGCGGCGTTCAGCGGCTGGCTGGCGATCGCCTTACCGACGAACAGCAGCTCGTTGTAGGTGATGATGAAGCCGAGCGAGGTGTCCTTGAGGGTGACGACCAGCTGGCCGATCATCGAGGGCAGCATCGAGCGGACGGCCTGCGGCACCAGGATGGACATCATCACCTGGGTCTTGCGCATGCCGAGCCCGTACGCCGCCTCGGCCTGGCCGCGCGGGACGGCGTTGACGCCACTGCGGATGATCTCGGCCTGGACCGCCCCGTTGTAGAGGGTGAGACCGAGCACCAGGGCCCACATCGGCTGCTGGGCGAAGAAGGCGTAGTAGAGCGCGACGATCAGGATCAGCAGCGGCATCGCCCGGAAGAACTGGACGATGCCGGCACAGAGCCAGCGGACCGGCTTGCGGTCGGAGAGCTGACCGGCCGCCAGCAGGGCACCGAGGATGAGCGAGAACGCCGCCGCCAGGCCGAAGGCCTTCAGGGTGGAGAGCAGGCCGTCCAGGATGCGCTGCTGGACGGTGTTGTACTGGAACGCGTCCCACAGGTCCGCGTCGAACTGGCCGTTGTCGGCGAGCGTGGTGACGACGTACCAGAGGAGGGCGGCGACGCCGATCAGGGAGAGGACGCCGAACAGCCGGTAGCGGGCGCGGGCCTTGGGCCCGGGGGTGTCGTAGAGGACGCTCGCCGTCACCGGGCGCTGGAAGATGCTCATCGGGCCACCGCCAGTCGGGTTTCCAGGAAGCGGAAGAGCGTGGCGATCGTCGCGCTGATCAGCAGGTAGGCGCAGGCCACCCAGAAGAAGATCGAGAAGATCGAGTAGCCGCGCTCGGAGAAGGTCTGCTGGACGCTGTACAGCTCGCTGACGCTGAACGCGCCGGCGATCGCCGAGTTCCTCGGCAGCGCGATGAACACGCTGCTCATCGGGCCCAGGACGGTGCGGGCGGCCTGCGGCAGGATGACCAGGGTGAGGGTCTGGCCGAAGGTCATGCCGAGGCTGCGGGCGGCCTCCGCCTGGCCGAGCGGCACGGTGTTGATGCCGGAGCGGATCACCTCGCAGACGAACGAGGCGGTGTACCCGCCGAGCGCCAGCACCGCGAACGCCAGGTGGCTGAAGTGCACGCCGAGCGGCGGCAGGCCGAAGGTGACGGCGAAGAACAGCAGGGTCAGCGGGGTGTTGCGGAAGAGCGTCACCCAGGTGGTGCCGAAGGCGCGCAGGACCGGCACCGGGGAGACCCGGAAGGCCGCCAGCAGGGTGCCCAGCAGCAGGGCGAGCAGGGCGCTGAGGGCGCTCAGCTCGATCGTCTGCAGGAAGCCGTCGCGGAACAACGCGAAGTTGTCGTCGTCGAACAGGAACCCCATCCGGCGGCCCTCCTCTCAATAACGGTCAGGGATGTGCGGTGGGCAGGTCAGTAGCGCTCGAGGGCCGGGACGTCGGGCGCCGGGGAGCCGGAGGCGCCCAGGGTCGCGTCGTAGGCCTTCTTCCAGTCGCCGTTGTCCTCGTGGGCCTTCAGGGCGTCGCTGACCGCGTCCCGCAGCGTCTTGTCGTCCTTGTTGAGGCCGACGCCGTAGTTCTCCTTGGTGAAGGGCTTGCCGACGACCTTGAGCTTGCCGGTGTACTTGGAGGCGTAGCCCTTGAGGATGGCGTCGTCGGTGGTGACGGCGTCGACCTCGCCGGAGAGGAGCTTCTCGACGCAGGCCGAGTAGGTGTCGAACTGGGTGATCTTCGGGTTGTACTGCTGGATGTTCTTGATCGAGGTCGAGCCGGTGGCGGTGCAGACGTTCTTGCCGCCCACGCTCTCCGGACCGGTGATCGAGGTGTTGTCCTGCTTCACCAGCAGGTCCTGGCCGGCGATGTAGTACGGGCCGGCGAAGGAGACGGTCTTCTTGCGCTCGTCGTTGATGCTGTACGTGCCGACGTAGAAGTCGATCTGGCCCTTGGCGATGGCCGGCTCGCGCTGCGAGGAGACCAGGGTCTGCCACTTGATCTGCTGCGGGGTGAAGCCGAGGTCGGCGGCGATCATCTTGGCGACCTCGATGTCGAAGCCGCTGCGGTCGCCGCTGGAGACGTCCTCCCAGCCGAGGTTCGGCTGGTCGGCCTTGGCGCCGATGATCAGCTGGCCGCGCTTCCTGGCCTCGGCGATGATCGGGGAGTCGATCTTGGCGTCGGTCTTGACCGTGTAGGTCGGCAGCTTCGGGGCGTCGCTCGCGGTGGCGGCGGCGCCGGGGGTGCCGTCCTTGCCGCAGGCGGCGGTGGCGGTGAGCGCGACGGCACAGAGCGCGACGGCGAGGGTGCGGGAAGTCCTCATGAGGTTGGTCTCCTGGGGCTGGGCCGCGGTGTCAACCGGGCTCTGGCGTCTGGAAGTCGTGCACGGGCAGGGCCGATCGGCTCCGTTGCCGGAGGCTGCCCCGCGTGGGCTCGAAGCGTCGGTGAAGCGTCAGTGGTGCAGGATCTTCGAGAGGAAGTCCTTGGCGCGGTCGGAGCGCGGCGCGGTGAAGAAGGCGTCCGGGGTGTTCTGCTCGACGATCTTGCCGTCGGCCATGAACAGCACGCGGTTGGCGGCGGAGCGGGCGAAGCCCATCTCGTGGGTGACCACGACCATCGTCATGCCGTCCGCGGCCAGCTGGCGCATGACCTCCAGCACCTCGTTGACCATCTCCGGGTCGAGCGCCGACGTGGGCTCGTCGAAGAGCATCACCTTGGGCTTCATGGCCAGCGCCCGGGCGATCGCCACGCGCTGCTGCTGGCCGCCGGAGAGCTGGGCCGGGAACTTGTCGGCCTGCGCGCCGACGCCGACGCGCTCCAGCAGCTCCCGGGCGGTCTTCTCGGCCTGCGGGCGGGGCACCTTGCGCACCTTGACCTGGCCGATGACCACGTTCTCCAGCACGGTCTTGTGCGCGAACAGGTTGAAGCTCTGGAACACCATGCCGACCTCGGCGCGCAGCCGGGCCAGCTCCTTGCCCTCGGCGGGCAGCGGCCGGCCGTCGATGGTGATCGTGCCGGAGTCGATGGCCTCCAGCCGGTTGATCGTCCGGCAGAGCGTGGACTTGCCCGAACCGGACGGGCCGATCAGCACGACCACCTCGCCCTGGGCGATCGTGAGGTCGATGTCCTGCAGGACGTGCAGCGCGCCGTAGTGCTTGTTGACGCCGCTCAGCGCGACCAGCGGGGCGGCTGCGGGGGTGGAGTCCTGGACCGGGCTCTCGGTCATCGCGCCTGCTCCCTCTGTATCGAATAGTGCCAACCCGAGAAGTCTCAACTCCCTTGGGGGGCAATGGTGGTGCAAATCCGGGAGCCGCGACCGGCGGAGCCGCAGCCCCCGGTGGGCCGACCATAGGAGGCGTGACCACGCGCCGTCAGCCGATCTGAGCGGAACTTGAGGATCACGAAAAGGACACACGGTGGGTACGAGCTGTTCGCGAGGGCGCCGACGGGGCATGTCACAGCGGGAATCCGCACCGGCGCTGCCCGTCCCCCACGAGCCCGGTGCGCGGTCGAACCTGGCGCCGGGCCGCCCGCTGGCCCATACTGCGCAGGACCGGGACCTGACCGATCGGTCCGGCGATCACCGGTGATCACGTGGGGGAAGGAGGAGAAACAGGATGCGACTGCTGCTCGTCGAGGACGACGAACGCGTGGCCGCCGCGCTGGTCGCGGTGCTGGGCCGGCACGGCTTCCAGGTCCGGCACGCCCGCAGCGGGCACGAGGCGCTGGACGCCCTGGTGCCGGACGGCAACGAGCCGTACCGGGTGGTGCTGCTCGACCTCGGGCTGCCCGACCGCGACGGCTTCGAGGTGTGCAGCCGGATCAGGGCCGGCAGCGGCGTGCCGGTGATCATGGTCACCGCCCGCGCCGACGTCCGCTCCCGGATTCACGGCCTCAACCTCGGCGCCGACGACTACGTCACCAAGCCGTACGACATGGGCGAGCTGCTCGCCCGCATCCACGCGGTGGCTCGCCGCGGCGCAGCCCCCTCCTCGGTGTCGGTGCCCGCGCCCGACACCGTGCCGCAGCAGCGCGGCCCGCTGGAGTCCCGCGGCATCCTGATCGACCGGGAACGCCGCCGGGTCAGCGTGGACGGCCGCGACGTGCCGCTCACCCGCAAGGAGTTCGACCTGCTCGCCCTGCTCGCGCAGAGCCCGGGCGTGGTCTACCGGCGCGAGCAGATATTCAGCGAGGTCTGGCGCAGCGGCTGGGAGGGCAACGGGCGCACCCTGGAGGTGCACATCGGCTCGCTGCGCAACAAGCTCGCGCTGCCCGGGCTGGTCGAGGCCGTCCGCGGCGTCGGCTACCGCCTGATCCCCGAGTCCCCGGCGCCCGCCGCGGCGGACCCGGCCCCGAACACCCCCGCGGAGCACTGACCGCACGTGCGCACCCGCCTGCTCGGCATCCTGATCGCCCTCATGCTCTGCGTCCTGGCCGCCCTGGGGCTGCCGCTCGCGGCGGCGGTCGCGGCGGCCGAGCAGACCACGGTCGTCGTCGACCGGCTCGACGACGCCGCCCGCTTCGCCCAGGACCTGCCCACCTCCGGCGCCGCCGACTCCGCGCGCAAGGGCGACCCGGAACCCGCCCCCGGGGACCTCAGCCGGCAGCACTCGATCGACGCCGAGGTCCGCCGCTACTACGACCTGTACGGCGTGCGCCTGGGCATCTTCCAGCGCGACGGCCTGCCGATCGCCGCCGCCCCCGAGACCTGGCGGGTGCCCTCGGCCGGCTGGGGCGCCCAGGCCTTCCAGGAGGCGCTGGACGGGCGGCGCAGCCACAACCCGCCGCAGGTCTGGCCGTGGACGCCGGACCGGACGATCACCGTCGCCGCCCCGGTGGTGCGCGACGGCGACGTGGTCGCGGTGGTGCTGAGCGAGTCCCCCACCGGGGGACTGCGCACCCGGGTGCTGCACAAGTGGCTGGTGCTGGTCGCGGGCGAGGCCGCCGCGATGATCGTCGCCGTGCTGCTGGCCGTCCGGCTCACCGAGTGGGTGCTGCGCCCGGTGCGCACCCTGGACCGGGCCACCCACGACATCGCCACCGGCCGGATGGCCGCCCGGGTCGCCCCCGGCGGAGGACCGCCCGAACTGCAGCGGCTGGCGCGCTCGTTCAACGAGATGGCCGACCACGTGGTGCTCGCGATGGACCAGCAGAAGGCCTTCGTCGCGGACGCCTCGCACCAGCTGCGCAACCCGCTCTCGGCGCTGCTCCTGCGGGTCGAGGTGCTCGGTCTGGAACTGCCCGAGGGCCACGAGGAGGAGCTCAGCGGCGTACGGGAGGAGGGCACCCGGCTGGCCCGGGTGCTGGACGACCTGCTGGGGCTGGCCACCGCCGAGCACGCCCGCCCGGAGCCGGAGCGCACCGACCTCGCCCAGCTCACCCTGGCCCGGGTGGACGCCTGGCGGCCGGTCGCCGAGCAGCGCGGGATCGGGCTGCGCTGGGACGGCCCGGCGCTGGCGGTCGGCATGGCGGACCCGATCGGCTTCGGTTCGGCCCTGGACGCCGTGGTGGACAACGCGCTCAAGTTCGGCCCGGCCGGCAGCGAGGTGCGGCTGCGGGTCGCGGTCCGCCGGGACGAGGTCGCGGTCACCGTCACCGATGCCGGGCCCGGCCTCGCCGCGGACGAGCTGTCCCGGGCCGGGGACCGGTTCTGGCGCAGCCCGCGGCACCAGAACGTGGACGGCTCCGGGCTGGGCCTGTCCATCGCCCGCACCCTGCTGGCGGCCGGCGGCGGCTCGCTGGGCTTCGCACCGGTCAAGCCGACCGGGCTCGCGGTGACGCTGGCGGTGCCGCGGCCGGAGAATCCGGAGAAGTAGCCGGGCCCCGACGGCGGCCCGGTGCCGTCCGGGCTGGGGCGCAGGGTTTCACGGAGCGATGGCTCAGGGCTTCACTGAGCGGTGGCTCAGGGCTTCACGGAGCGGTAGTAGCGCGCCGCGCCGGTGTGCAGCGGGAGCGGGTCGGTGTAGACGGCGGTGCGCAGGTCGACCAGTTGGGCGGCGTGCACCTGGGCGCCGATCCGGTCGCGGCTGTCGATCACCGCGCGGGTCATGCCCTCGACCAGGTCCGCGTCCACGTCGTCCCGGGTGATCAGCAGGTTGGGCACGGCCACCGTGGCGACCGCGTCCTTGGGCTCGGCGTTCGGGTAGGTGTTCTTGGGCATGGTGGCCGCCCGGTAGGCGTCGGTGCCGCCGCCCTCGGCCTTGTGCAGGGCCTCGGACAGGTCGCCCAGCGGCACGACCCGGATCGGGACGTGGTCGGAGAGGTCGGTGAGCGCGCTGGTGGGCAGGCCGCCGGACCAGAAGAAGGCATCCAACCGGCCCGCGCGCAGGTCGTCGGCGGCCTCGCCGACCCCGGCCGGTACCGGCACGATGTCGCGCTCCGGGTCCAGCCCGGCCGCGGCCAGCAGCCGCTTGGTCACCAGGTTCACCCCGGACTGCGGCAGGCCGACGCCGACCCGCAGGCCCTTGAGGTCGGCGGTGCGGCGCACCGGGGAGGAGGCCGGGACGATCAGCTGCAGGTAGTCGTCGTAGAGCCGGGCGATCGCCCGCAGCCGGTCCTTGCCGGGGCCCTGGTAGTCGGCGACCGCGTCGGCGGTGGCGATCGCGAAGGTGTCCCGGCCGGTGATCACCCGGGTGAGGTTGTCTATCGAGCCCTCGGTGTTGTCCAGGGCCAGCCGCACCCCCGGCACCGTCCGGGAGACGTGCTCCTGCAGCAGCTGCCCGTACCGGTCGTAGACGCCGCGCTGCACGCCGGTGGCGAAGCGGACCTCCCCGCGCGGGTACCCGGGCGAGCGGCCCGCCGACAGCCACCAGCCGCCGAAGCCGGCGACGAGCAGCACCAGCACCAGCACCGTCCGCCACAGTGGGCTGCGGGCCGCGGTGCGGACGGCGGCGCCGAGACGGGACGGGGTGGTGGGGGTCATGCAGGGATACTGCCAGGCGCTCCGGCGGAACGGGAGTGGAACGGAACGGGGAAGCGTCGGGAAAAGCGCTTCGCGGCTGCCCGTACCCTGGTCTGGTGAGCGGTGAGAGCGGATTGAAGAGCTACAAGGTCGTCACGCACGGCTGTCAGATGAACGTCCACGACTCCGAGCGGCTGTCCGGGCTGCTGGAGGAGGCGGGCTACGTCAAGGCCGGGGCCGAGGGCGACCCGGACCTGGTGGTGTTCAACACCTGCGCGGTGCGCGAGAACGCCGACAACAAGCTGTACGGCAACCTCGGCCAGCTGGCGCCGGTCAAGAGCCGCCACAAGGGCATGCAGATCGCCGTCGGCGGCTGCCTGGCCCAGAAGGACCGCGACACCATCGTCCAGCGCGCCCCCTGGGTCGACGTGGTGTTCGGCACCCACAACATCGGGCACCTCCCGGCGCTCCTGGAGCGGGCCGCGATCGAGCGGAAGGCCCAGGTCGAGATCCTGGAGTCGCTGGAGACCTTCCCCTCCACCCTGCCGACCCGCCGCGACTCCGCGTACGCCGCCTGGGTCTCGATCTCGGTCGGCTGCAACAACACCTGCACCTTCTGCATCGTCCCCGCGCTGCGCGGCAAGGAGGAGGACCGCCGCCCCGGCGACGTCCTCGCCGAGATCGAGGCGCTGGTGGACGAGGGCGTCATCGAGGTGACCCTGCTCGGCCAGAACGTCAACGCCTACGGCTCCGACCTGGGCGACCGCGAGGCCTTCTCCAAGCTGCTGCGCGCCGCCGGCCAGATCGAGGGCCTGGAGCGGATCCGCTTCACCTCGCCGCACCCGCGCGACTTCACCGACGACGTGATCGCCGCGATGGCCGAGACCCCGACCGTGATGCACCAGCTGCACATGCCGCTGCAGTCCGGCTCGGACCGCGTGCTCAAGGCGATGCGCCGCTCCTACCGGCAGGAGCGCTTCCTCGGGATTATCGAGAAGGTCCGCGCGGCGATGCCCGACGCGGCGATCTCCACCGACATCATCGTGGGCTTCCCCGGCGAGACCGAGGAGGACTTCGAGGAGACGATGCACACCGTCCGCGAGGCCCGCTTCACCAACGCCTTCACCTTCCAGTACTCCAAGCGCCCCGGGACCCCGGCCGCCGAGATGGCGGACCAGGTGCCGAAGGAGGTCGTGCAGGCCCGCTACGACCGGCTGATCGCCCTCCAGGAGGAGATCTCCTGGGAGGAGAACAAGAAGCAGGTCGGCCGCGTCCTGGAGATCCTGGTCGCCGAGGGCGAGGGCAAGAAGGACGACCGGACCCGGCGGCTCTCCGGCCGCGCCCCCGACAACCGGCTCGTGCACTTCTCCAAGCCCGAGGAGCCGGTGCGCCCGGGTGACATGGTGACCGTCGAGATCACCTACGCCGCCCCGCACCACCTGCTCGCCGAGGGCCCGGCGCTCGCGGTGCGCCGCACCCGGGCCGGCGACGCCTGGGAGAAGCGCCAGGCCAAGCCCGCCGCGCCGGTCGGCGTGATGCTCGGCCTGCCGTCCATCGGCGCCCCGGCCGCGCTGCCCCTGGCCGCGCCGGCGGGCGGGGCCTGCTGCGGCGACTGACCCGCGCGCATTCCGGACGGCCCGGCGGGAGCTTCGGCTCCCGCCGGGCCGTCCGGCTTCCGGGCGACAGGCTCTAAAGTGATCCACATGCTGGTTGCCGCCGCCGTGTGCCCCTGTCCGCCGCTGCTCGTCCCGGAGGTCGCCGCCGGGGCGGCCGCCGAGCTGGACGCGCTGCGCGCCGCCTGCGACGAGGCGCTGGCGGCGCTGGTCGCGGCCGGTCCGCAGCTGGTCGTGGTGGTCGGCACCGGGCCGAAGGCCGAGGTGTGGACCGAGGGCGGGGCCGGCTCCTTCCACCGCTACGGGGTGCCGCTGATCGCCAAGCTGCCCGGCGACCGGGTCGAGGGGCCGGAGCTGGCGCCCTCGCTGACCGTCGGGGCCTGGCTACTGGAGCGCGCCGGGGTGACCCTGCCGACGCATGCGTGCGCGGTGCCCGCCGACGCCCCGGCCGACCGGATGCTCGGCCTCGGCCAGGGCCTGGCCGGGCTCGCCGACCGGGTCGCCCTGCTGGTGCTCGGCGACGGCAGCGCCTGCCGCTCGGTGAAGGCGCCCGGCTACCTGGACGAGCGGGCGGAGAGCTTCGACGCGGCGCTGGCCGCCGCCCTGGGCTCGGCCGACCTGCCAGCCCTGGCCGCGCTGGACACCGGCCTGGCCGTGGAACTCAAGGCCGAGGGCCGGGCGCCCTGGCAGGTGCTGGCCGGCGCCGCTGAGGGCGCCGGCCTCACCGGGCGACTGGACTACCAGGACGCGCCGTACGGGGTTGGGTACTTCGTGGCGTCCTGGTCCTAGGACAGGACCCGGCGGGTCAGGACTGCGGGGGCTGCGGCGACGGCGGCGACGGCGGGGACTGCGGGGACGGCGGGGACTGCGGGGACTGCGGCGACGGCGGGGACTGCGGGGACTGCGGCGACGGCGGGGGCCGGCCCTCGTCGCCCGGCTTCGGCTTGTGGGCGAAGTCGCCGACCGCGTCCTTGGCCTTGTCGGCGCCGTGCTCGATCTTGTCGCTGTACTTGCCCTTGGTTGCCTTGTCGATCGCGCCGCCGGCCTTGTCCACGATGTGATCGATCTGGTCGCTGTGCTTGCCGGCCAGTTCGCTGGCCTTCTCCTTGAGCTCCTCGGCCTTGCCCTTGAGGTTGTCCATCAGACCCATGGCGGTCTCACCCTTCCCTGTCGTCCGTCCATCCCCGTCCCCTGCACAACGTCCGTACCCGGGGAAGCGTTCGCAAACCGGGCGCCAACTGGGGAAACGGTCGGAAACGGACTCGGAGACAGTCATATCGTCGCGCAGCGGCGGGCGAGCGGCAGCCCGGTGCGCGGGTGAGGCGGTCTCGCGAAAACGGAGCAGTGCGAAACTGGAACGGTGAGCAGCCTCCGTACCCCGCGCGTCATCTCGATCGTCGGCGCGACCGCCGCCGGCAAGTCCGACCTGGCCGTCGCCATCGCCCGCAGCCTCGACGGCGAGGTGATCAACACCGACTCGATGCAGCTGTACCGGGGCATGGACATCGGCACCGCCAAGCTCACCATGGCCGAGCGCGGGGGAGTACCGCACCACCTGATGGACGTCTGGGACGTCACCGAGGCCGCCAGCGTGGCCGAGTACCAGCGGCTGGCCCGCGCCGAGATCGACCGGCTGCTCGCCGCCGGGCGCACCCCCGTCCTGGTCGGCGGCTCCGGGCTGTACGTCCGGGCCGCGATCGACGAGATGGAGTTCCCCGGCACCGACCCGGCGGTCCGGGCCCGGCTGGAGGCCGAGCTGGAGGCGGCCGGCCCGGACGCGCTGCACCGCCGGCTGGCCGAGCTGGACCCGGCCGCCGCCGAGGCGATCCTCACCGGCAACGGGCGGCGGATCGTCCGCGCGCTGGAGGTCATCGAGATCACCGGGCAGCTGTTCACCGCCAACCTGCCGAGCAACACCGCCGTGTACGAGGCGGTGCAGATCGGCGTCGCCGTGCCGCGCCCCGAGCTGGACGAGCGGATCGCGCTGCGGGTCGACCGGATGTGGGCGGCCGGACTGCCGGACGAGGTGCGGGCGCTGGAGAAGGTCGGGCTGCGGGAGGGGAAGACCGCCTCCCGGGCGCTCGGCTACCAGCAGGTGCTCGACCACTTCGCCGGCGAGTGCACCGAGGACGAGGCGCGGGCCGAGACCGTCCGGGCGACCAAACGATTCGCCCGCCGCCAGGAGTCCTGGTTCCGCCGGGACGACCGGATCAACTGGCTCTCCCGACCGGCCGGCACCGACCCCGTCGAGCTGCTGGAACACTCCCTCGAACTGATCGAACGTCAGGGAGTTCCGGCCGCGTAGGACGGGTTCCGGCCAATTCGGCGGTGCACCTGCGCACGCAGGCGACCGTGCAGGACGAACCGGCGGTCACGGCCCGATCACGTGATGGCCACGGATCACCCGTCGACCCCGGTCAGGCCCCGGAACGCCTCCCTGGACATGCCATCATCGAAGCCATAGGAGTCGGCCGAACGGGCCGACCGTGCCCGACCGCGAGTCCGCTCGTGTCGAACTGTCAGGGGAGGCCGTGTGTCGACGGGTACCGGCCCCGAACCCGGCCAGAGCGGAAGCGTCACCGCGCCGGCCGAGGAGTTCGACGAGTCGACGATGGGTGACCTCCCCGTGCTGACCGGACTGGAGACGCCGACCTCGTACGCGGTCGCGCTGCCCGCCCTGGACACCCGCACCCCGCCCGGCGGCGCGGTGCACGAGCGGGAGATCCGCCCGCGGCGCCGGCTGCGCTGGTGGCAGACGCTGCCGATCGCCCTGCTGGGCACCCTCGGCTCGCTGATGTTCGCCTTCCCGCTCGCCTTCGGCTCGGCCGGGGCGCGCGCCACCATGGTCGGGATGCTCGGGCTGCTGCTCACCGCCGCCTCGGTCGGCTGGGGCGCGATGGCCGCCCGGCACGCGGGCTACAAGTGGCCGGGACTGCCGCGCCGGGGCTCCGGGCAGCGGGCCGGCTGGAAGGCGATCGTGCTGTACACCGTGATCGCGCTGGCCGCCTGCGCGCTCGCGGTCTGGCGGGTCGCCTACCTGCGCTGAGGCCGGGCTCACGGCCTCTGCCCCCGCTCTCCCCGCCCCGGAGGCGAGCCGGCGAGTATCAGTACCATCGGAGGGGTGAGCGCATCCTCTCCTCAGCAGGGCGGCATCCCCTTCTTCAAGGGGCACGGCACCCAGAACGACTTCGTCATCGTCCCGGACCCGGACGGCGCGCTGGAGATCGGCCCCGAGGCCGTCGCCGCGCTGTGCGACCGGCGGGCCGGCATCGGCGGGGACGGGCTGCTGCGCGTGGTGCGCTCGGCCGCCGACCCGGCATCGGCGGGGATGGCCGACCGGGCCGAGTGGTTCATGGACTACCGCAACTCCGACGGCAGCATCGCCGAGATGTGCGGCAACGGCCTGCGGGTCTTCGCCCGCTTCCTGGTCGAGGCGGGTCTGGCCAAGCCCGGCGAGCTGGCCGTCGCCACCCGCTCCGGGGTGCTCACCGCGACGGTCGCCGAGGACGCCGAGGACGGCACGCCCGGCGACGTCACCATCGACATGGGCCGCGCCCGGCTGCCCGGGCCGGACGGCATCGAGGTCACGGTCGGCGAGCGGCGCTGGCCGGCGCTGAACGTCAACATGGGCAACCCGCACGCGGTGGCCTTCGTGGAGAGCCTGGACCATGCCGGCGAGCTGTTCGCCGCGCCGCTCACCAGCCCCGAGGGTGCCTACCCCGAGGGTGTCAACGTCGAGTTCGTGGTGGACCGCGGGCCGCGGCACGTCGCGATGCGGGTGCACGAGCGCGGCTCTGGCGAGACCCGCTCCTGCGGCACCGGCGCCTGCGCCGTCGCGGTGGCCGCCATCCGCCGGGACGGCGCCGACCCGGCGGTCACCGGCGAGGCGGTCGCGTACACCGTGGACGTGCTGGGCGGCCGGCTGGTCATCACCGAGCACCCGGACGGCCGGGTGGAGATGACCGGGCCGGCGGTGATCGTGGCCGAGGGGCGGCTGGACGAGCGCTGGTGGGAGTCCGCCCGCCGGAGCTGACGGCCCGGTTTGCCCAATTCGTGCGGTGACGAATCCCCCCGATCGGGTGATACCGGTCGCGGACGGGAATCACGGCGTCGCGGAACGTGCTCTGCTCGGTAGCATGGACCACCGGGTCGATCACCCCTGGGAGGGGCAGCAAGATCACCGTCCCCAGCGGGGCCGCGCCCGGCGACGTTGCCGGAGGTGCCGATGACCATCGAAGCCGGGCAGTCCCTGACGGGGCAGCCGACGACCGTACGGCAGGCCGGGGCCAGGAGGCCCCTCGGAGAGCTCGGCCGGGCCGCCCTCGGCCGAGCCGGCCGGGCCGCGTTACTGGCCACCGGCCGGCCGCCCGTGCCGGACGCCCTGGAACCGCTCGTCCGGGTCCACCGGCAGCACCACCCGCAGGCCGACCTCGGCCTGCTCGCCCGGGCGTACCGGCTCGCCGAGGCCAGCCATCGCGGCCAGAAGCGCAAGAGCGGTGAGCCGTACATCACCCACCCGCTGGCCGTCACCATGATCCTGGCCCAACTCGGCGCCGGGACGACCACCTTGGTCGCCTCGCTGCTCCACGACACGGTCGAGGACACCGAGTTGACGCTGGACCAGGTGGGTGCCGGATTCGGACCCGAAGTCGCCTACCTGGTCGACGGGGTGACGAAACTGGAGAAGGTCGACTTCGGCGCCGCCGCCGAGGCCGAGACCTTCCGCAAGATGCTGGTCGCCACCGGGGACGACGTCCGGGTGATGGTGATCAAGCTGGCCGACCGGCTGCACAACATGCGCACCATCCGGCACATGAAGCCGGCCAGTCAGGTGCGGATCGCCAAGGTCACCCGGGACGTGCTGATCCCGCTGGCCGAGCGGCTCGGCATCCAGGTGCTCAAGGCGGAGCTCGAGGACATCGTCTTCGCCACCCTGCACCCCGAGGAGCACGCCCGCACCCGCGCCCTGACGGCCGGCCACGAGGCCGAGCCGGACACCGTGCTGGAACCCTTCGCCCGGCAGCTGGCCCGGCACCTGGCCGAGGCCGGGGTGGCCGCCGAGGTGACCGTGCGGCCCCGGCACTGCGTCTCGCTGCACCGGGTGCTGCTCAAGCGGTCCGGCGCGCCCGGGCCGGACGGCCTGCCGCAGGCGCCGCGGCCGGCCGACTTCGGGCGACTGCTGGTGGTCGTCGAGGAGAACGCGGACTGCTACGCCGTGCTCGGCGAACTGCACACCTGCTGGACGCCACTGCCCGGGGAGTTCAAGGACTTCGTCGCCGCGCCCAAGTTCAACCTCTACCAGTCGCTGCACACCGCCGTGGCACTGAGCGGCGGCGCGGTGGTCGAGGTGCTGGTCCGCACCCGCCGGATGCACGAGGTCGCCGAGACCGGGGTGGTCGCGCTCGGCGACCCGTCCCCGGCCGCCGCCGCCCAGGACACCGACGAGCTGGACCGCACCGACCCGGCCCGGCCGGGCTGGCTCAGCCGACTGCTGGAGTGGCAGCAGGACACGCCCGACCCGGACGCCTTCTGGTCCGCGCTCACCGCTGACCTGGCCGGCGACCGCGAGATCACCGTCGTGACGGAGAGCGGCGAAACGCTTCAGCTGAGGGCCGGAGCCACCTGTGTGGACGCGGCCTACCTGCTCGGCGAGGACACCGGCCACCGATGTATCGGCGTCCGGGTCAACGGGCGGCTCAGCGCGCTCTCCACCGTGCTCGAGGACGGCGACCTGATCGCGGTGCTCACCGAGACCCTCCCGGCCGGCGGCGGGCAGCCCTCCGGCCCCTCCCCGGAATGGCTGGCGCACGCCCACACCCCCGCCGCCCGGCTGGCCATCGAGCGCTGGCTGGCCGACCCGCCCGCCCGGCTGCCGGCGGTCCGTACCGGCCCGGCCGGAGCCCAGCCCGCCCCGCCCGGCCGACGCACCGCCGAGAAACGGGCCGCCCCGGTCGCGGTGACCGGCCGGCCCGGGGCGGCCGTACGGCTGGCGCGCTGCTGCACGCCCGTCCCGCCGGACGAGGTGGCCGGCTACCCGATCCGCGGCGGCGCCGTGGCCGTCCACCGCACCGGCTGCCCGGCGGGAGAGCGGATGCGGGCGGACGGGCGGGCCCCGCTGGAGGTCCACTGGCAGCCGCAGGGCGCCCCGGCGGCCGGTCACCGGGCCACCCTGCGGGCCGAGGCGCTGAACCGGCCCCGGCTGCTGGCCGACCTCACCGCGGCGATCTCCGCCGCGGGCGTCGGCATCGTCTCGGCCGAGGTCGAGCCGCCCCAGGAGTCGCGGGTCCGGCACACCTACACCGTCGAACTGCCCGAGCCGGGCGCGCTGCCCGGGCTGATGCGGGCGATGCTGCGGGTCTCCGGGGTGTACGACGTCAGCCGCCCGCACGCCCCGGAGGTCGGTTAGGCGTTCCGTGCCACCAGGCGGGATCGGTCGCTTCCGGCGCCGCCGCACCGGAAATGGGATGACCGGCCCGCGCCGGGCGTGCGACCATCATGGGGAATTCACGGCCGGTCCGCGGCGTTCACAGGGCACAGGAGCCCCGGTGGCAGCCGAGGACCCGAGGGGTAGCTCACCCCGCCCGGACGGTAGCCGGGGCGGCAGCTGGGCACACTCCTTAAGGGACCGCGCGGCGGTCCCCGAAGGCCACCCGTACCAGCAGCCAAAGGACAGAATGACCTCCACGTTCGACACCCGCGACCACGCCGACGCTCCGCGCCGCCTTGACGGTCTGCGGGCGGAAGCCCTCATGGACGAGGACCTCGCGGCCATCGACGAGGACCTCGACCACCACTACGACGGCGACCAGTACGACCGCAGCGAGCGCGCCGCCCTGCGCCGGGTCGCCGGCCTCTCCACCGAACTCGAAGACGTCACCGAGGTCGAGTACCGCCAGCTCCGCCTGGAGCGCGTGGTGCTCGTCGGCGTCTGGACCGACGGCACGCTGGAGGAGGCGGAGAACTCCATGGCGGAGCTCGCCGCGCTCGCCGAGACCGCCGGTTCCGAGGTGCTGGACGGCGTCATCCAGCGCCGCGACAAGCCCGACGCGGCCACCTACATCGGCTCCGGCAAGGCGCAGGAGCTGCGCGACATCGTCTCCTCCACCGGCGCCGACACCGTGGTCTGCGACGGTGAGCTCACCCCCGGCCAGCTGATCCACCTGGAGGACGTGGTCAAGGTCAAGGTCGTCGACCGGACGGCCCTGATCCTGGACATCTTCGCCCAGCACGCCAAGTCCCGGGAGGGCAAGGCGCAGGTCGCGCTCGCGCAGATGCAGTACATGCTGCCGCGGCTGCGAGGCTGGGGTCAGTCGCTGTCCCGGCAGATGGGTGGTGGCGGCTCCGGCTCGTCCGGCGGCGGCATGGCCACCCGCGGTCCCGGTGAGACCAAGATCGAGACCGACCGGCGCCGGATCCGCGAGAAGATGGCGAAGCTCCGCAAGGAGATCGCCGACATGAAGAAGGGCCGCGACACCAAGCGCCAGGAGCGCCGGCGCCACCAGGTGCCGTCGGTGGCCATCGCCGGGTACACCAACGCCGGCAAGTCCTCCCTGCTCAACCGGCTCACCGGCGCGGGCGTCCTGGTGGAGAACTCGCTGTTCGCCACCCTGGACCCGACCGTGCGCCGGGCCCAGACCCCGAGCGGGCGGGTCTACACCCTGGCCGACACCGTCGGCTTCGTCCGGCACCTGCCGCACCACCTGGTCGAGGCCTTCCGCTCGACCATGGAGGAGGTCGCCGACGCGGACCTCATCCTGCACGTGGTGGACGGCTCGCACCCCGAGCCGGAGACCCAGCTGGCCGCCGTCCGCGAGGTCATCGTCTCGGTCGACGCGCAGGCCGTGCCGGAGATCGTGGTGATCAACAAGGCGGACGCCGCCGACCCGCACGTGCTGCAGCGCCTGCTGCGCCGCGAGCCGCACGCCATCGTGGTGTCGGCCCGCAGTGGCGCGGGCATCGAGGAGCTGCTCAAGCTCATCGACGACGAGCTGCCGCGACCGGCCGTCGAGGTGCGGGTCCTGGTGCCCTACACCCAGGGCGCGCTGGTCTCCCGGGTGCACGCGGAGGGCGAGCTGCTCTCCACCGAGCACACCGGCGAGGGCACGCTGCTGCACGCCAAGGTGCCGGCCGAGCTGGCCGCCGAGCTGGAGTACTTCACGGTGGCCCTGCGGGGCTGAGGCCGAAGCGCAGGCGAAAGCGCGGGGAAGGGCCCCCGGGACCGGCGGCGGTCCCGGGGGCCCTTCCGCGTTCCGCCGGGTCACGCTCCACGGGGGTCGGCCGGCCTCCGCCGGGGGTCATCTGACGTTCTTGGCGAAGTAGTCGAAGGCCTGCTTCGCCTGGTCCTGCAGCGAGGGTCCGGCCTGGTACCCGGCGGGGTTGCGGTTGCCGATCGCGCCGACGCTGATCAGGTTGGGCTTGCCGTCCCTGGTGATGAACCAGCCGCCGCCGCTCGAGCCGGCGGTCATGGTGCAGCCGATCACGTACATCGGCGGGCGGGCCGGGTCGAAGGAGATCCGGGCGGGCGGGACCGGGGAGTCGCAGTGGTCCAGCTCCATGCCGTCGAAGGGCCGCTCGGCCGGGTAGCCGTAGACGGCGGCCGAGGTGATCTGGTCGGCCGGGGCGTTGAACCAGATCGGGACCGAGCCGCCGACCGTCTCCTCCAGGGACGTGCCGGAGTCGCTCTCGGCGCGCACCCGGAGGATCCCGTAGTCGAACTGGTTGTGGGCGCCGACGCCGCTCTCCTGGAGCCAGGTCGGCGACACCAGCGCGCGCACCGCCGTCCACCGGCCGTACGGGGCGGCCTGCGCGTCGGAGTACGGCTTGCCGTGGCTCGCCTGGCCGTCCCGGTTGAAGCCGGGCACGAAGACCAGGTTCCTCAGCCAGCCGCCGCCCCTACCGTCGTGCAGGCAGTGCGCGGCGGTGTAGACGAGGTTGCTGCGGCCGGGGTTGGCGGGGTCGGAGACCACGGTGGCGGAGCAGGTGGCGTCGCCCTGAGGCGTCGTCATGAAGAGCCGGCCGACCACGGCGGTGGCCTGGCCGTACGGGTGCGGCTGCGGCTTGGCGGGGACGGCGGCGGGCGGTGCGTCCCGTTCGACGCCGGGGGCGGCGGGGGCGGTCAGCGAGTACTCCGGGGTGGGCCGGGGCTTGGCGGCGTCCATCCGGGCGGCCGACCAGAAGCCCGGGGCCGTCTCGTTGGCGAACCGGCTGTCGGCGACGTACTTCGTCCAGTCCTCCAGCTTCCAGCCCGTCAGGTCGCCCAGGCTGGTGGGTGCGGACGTGGGGAGGGCGGGCGGCGGGGCGGCCGGCCTGGCGGGACCGTCCGGACCGCAGGCGGCCGCCGCCAGGGCGGTCACGGCGAGCAGCGCGGCGCCGGCCGTCCTGGCCCGGCGCCCGCGGCTGGTGGTTCTCGGCATGCTGCATCGTCCCCCGTGCTGTGCTGGTGTTTCCGTACCGCCCCCCGGTGGCGGCTACTGTTTCCTGGAGATCCAGTCCAGGGCCTGCTTGGCGACCGTCTCCAGGTACGGGCCGCTGAGCGAGGTGTGGCCCTCGGTGCCGATCGAGGTGTTGCTGACCAGGGCGGTCCTCCCGTCGGGCATGGTGGCGAACCAGCCGCCGCCGCTGGAGCCCTGGGTCATGTCGCAGCCGATGGTGAGCATCGTGGGGCGCTTGGCGTCGAAGGAGAGCCGGGTCGGCTTGCCGCCGTCGCACCTGTACAGCTCCTGGCCGTCGAACGGCTTGAGCAGCGGGTAGCCGACGGCCGACACGCTGACCTTGTCGCGCGGGGCGTCGAACCACACCGGGACGGCCGAACCGACCGTCTCCTCCAGGGACTTGCCGGTGTCGTTCTGGTTGTGCACGCGCATGACGGCGAAGTCGTACTGGTTGGCGGCGTCGCCGGTGCCGCCGCCCTCGACCATCCACTGCGGCGAGGTGGTGACCTGGTCGGCCCACCAGGTGCCGAGCGGGGCCAGTTCGGACAGCGGGGCGCGCTTGCCGCCGCTGGAGGCACCCGAGTTGTTGTAGGCGGGCACGAACACCAGGTCCTTGTAGAAGCTCCCGCCCTTGCCCTCGTGTACGCAGTGGCCGGCCGTCCAGACCAGGTTGCTCCTGCCGGGGCGCTGCGGGTCGGCGATCACCGTCGCCGAGCAGTTGCCGCGGCCGCCCTTGGCGGAGAAGAACACCTTGCCGGAGGGCTGCTTGGTGTATGGGCGGGGCATCGCGACGGCGTTGACCGTCGGCGGCTCGGGGTCGGTCACGCCGTCGTCGGTGGCGGGCTTCGGGGTGGCCGGGGAGGGCTTGGCGGCGGGCGGGGCCGGCTCGGCGGGCTTGGAGTCGCCCATCTTGTCCGGGTCCCAGAAGTCCTTCACCACCGGGTTGTTGAAGACGTGCTTGGACGCCCAGGTGTCCCAGTCCTCGAACTTCCACTTCTTCAGGTCGTCCCAGCTCCTCGGCAGGCCCTCCAGCAGGCTGGTCGGCAGACCGGACGGGAGGGTGATCCCGCCGATCACACCGCCTCCGCCGGTGCCGCCGTTCGCCGAGGCCGAGGCCGAGGAGGGCGGCGGCGCGGCGCTGCCTCCCCGGTCGCCCGCCGGGCCGTCCGGCCCGCAGGCGCTCACGGCGAGCAGGGTTCCCGCGACCGCGGTGGCGGCCAGGGCTGACCGGTGGATCGTAGGCATCTGTGCGCTTCCCCCTGTGCTCGGTCGGTCGGTGCTGGGTCGGTGCTGGGTCGGGCGGTCGGCGTGGGGCCGGTCGGTGCCGGGCCGTCCGTGCGCGGCCGGTCCGTGGTGCGGCGGCCCGCCGCCCTGGAGTCTTCCACCGCAGACGAGGACGGCCGTGCCCACCCCCCGGGTTGCGGCGCCGGCCGGAGGTCACCGATCCGTGATGCGGCCCGGTCGGCTCGCTGGCGCAGCAGGCCTTTTCGCCCTGGTGGTGGACAATCCCCGATCTTCACCCGGACGAGTGAGCCGTCCTTGTGATCACCCCTCAGGGATAGGTAACCCTTACCTGACGCGAACGGTGCGAGCGCCCGCCGACCCCCTCCCACCACAGTGCGCGTCCGCACCCCCACGCGCCCCAAGGAGCAGCCTTGAGCACCGCCCTCACCGGAGCCCCGCCCGAACCGCCGCAGCCGACGGAGCCCTCTCGGGAGCCGAAGGGCGCGCCGACGCCGAAAGCGACGAGCGACCAGCGGGCGGTGGGGACACCCCCGGCCGACGGCAGGGGGAGAACACCGGAGAGCAGGGGCACCTCCCAACCGTCAGGCCGGGGCAGGGAGTCGGTGCCGGACCCCGAGCGCCCCGAGGCGAGCGCGCAGGGCCGGCCCGAACCCGACCCGCTGCTGCACCCCGATCCCGTCGTCGCCGCCGAACAGGCCGCCGTGGAAGCCCTGTTGCGCTGCTGGACGCGGGAGACCGGGGCCCGGCCCGGGCCGGACGGCCGGCTGCGGATCGCCGTCCTCGGCGGGGCTGCCCGGCTCACCGCCCCGGTCCGCTACTGGTCGCCCGGCGGCTGGCACCGCTTCGGCCCGGCCACCCTCGCGGTCGGCGAGGGCAGTGTTGCGGGGGAGGGCGCCGACGCTCCGGTGGACGCCGTCACCGCCGCCGCGCTGCTCGCCGCCGCGGCCGCCGAGCGGCCCGACCCCGGACAGGTCGCCGACCTCGCCGGCCGGGTCGCCGACTCGGTCGTCCGCACCGCCGAGATCCTCGCCCACCGCCGCACCGCCGCCGCGCCCGGCGGACCGGAGCGCTCGCACTTCCTCGCCGCCGAGCAGTCCCTGCTGCTCGGCCACCCGCTGCACCCCACCCCGAAGAGCCGCGACGGCCTCGGCCCGGCGCAGAGCGCCGCCTACTCGCCCGAACTGCACGGCTCCTTCCGACTCCACTGGTACGCCGTGGACCGCGAACTGCTCGCTGCGGGATCCGCCGTCACCGAGAGCGCAGAACAGCTCACCGCCGGCCTGCTCGACGGCCGCCTCGCGCTGCCGCCCGGCACCGCCGCCCTCCCGCTGCACCCCTGGCAGGCCCGCGAACTCACCCACCGCCCGGCCGTCGCCGCCCTGCTCGCGGACGGGCTGCTGCACGACCTCGGCCCGGCCGGCGAGCCCTGGTACCCCACCTCCTCGGTCCGCACCGTCTACCGGCCCGGCACCCCGTGGATGCTCAAGCTCTCGCTGGGCCTGCGGATCACCAACTCCCGCCGGGAGAACCTGCGCAAGGAACTGCACCGCGGCCTGGAGATGCACCGGCTGCTGGAGAGCGGGCTGGCCGCCGAGTGGCGGGCCGCCCACCCCGGCTTCGACATCGTCCGCGACCCGGCCTGGATCGGCGTCGACCACCCTGCGCTCGGCGACCCATGCGGCCTGGACACCGTGCTGCGCGCCCAGCCCTTCGCGCCCGCCGAGCGCGCGCTGTGCGTCGCCGGACTGGTCGCCGAACAGCCGCTCGGCACCGGCGACACCGTGCCCTCCCGGCTGGGCGACACCCTGCGGACGCTCGCCGCGCGCTGCGGCCGCCCGCTGCCGACCGTGGCCGCCGAATGGTTCCTGCGCTACCTGGACGCCGTCGTCCTGCCCATCCTGTGGCTGGACGGCCGGGGCGGCATCGCCCTGGAGGCGCACCAGCAGAACAGCCTCGTCCTGCTGGACGGCGACGGCTGGCCCAGCGGCGGCCGCTACCGCGACAACCAGGGCTACTACTACCGGGAGAGCGCCGCCGAGCGGCTCACCGCCCGGCTGCCCGGGCTCGGCGCCGACAGCGACACCTTCCTGCCGGACCCGGTGATCGACCACCACTTCGCCTACTACCTCGGCATCAACCACGTCCTCGGCCTGATCGGCGCCCTCGGCTCCCAGCAGCTCGCCGACGAAACGGTGCTGCTGGCCGCGCTGCGCCGGTTCCTGGCCGGGCCGCAGGTCGCCGCCACCGGCTCGGCCCTGCCCGGGCTGCTGCTGGACGCGCCCACGCTGCCCTGCAAGGCCAACCTGCTCACCCGGATCAACGGCATGGACGAGCTGGTCGGCCCGGTCGCCAGCCAGTCCGTCTACGTGGACATCCCCAACCCGGTGGCGGGTGGCTGATGTTGGACGACCTGCCCGGATGGGGCGCGATCCCCACCCCGGCCGGCGAGTTCCGGCTCAGCCCGGTCCGGCTGCCCGCCGACCTGGAACTGCTCACCGGGTGGATGAACGACCCCGAGGTCGCCGCCTTCTGGGAGCTCGCCGGGCCGCCGGAGACCACCGGCCGGCACGTCCGGGCCCAGCTGGACGGCGACGGCCGCAGCGTCCCCTGCCTCGGCCTGCTCGACGGTGAGCCGATGAGCTACTGGGAGGTCTACCGCGCCGACCTCGACCCGCTGGCCGCGCACTACCCGGCCCGGCCGCACGACACCGGCGTCCACCTGCTGCTCGGCCCCGCCGCCAGTCGCGGCCGGGGGCTGGGCGCCGTCCTGCTGGCCGCCCTCGCCGAACGGATCCTGCGCCGCCGCCCGTCCTGCGAACGGGTCGTCGCCGAACCGGACATCCGCAACCGGCGCTCGGTCCGGGCCTTCGAACGGGCCGGGTTCCGGGCGGCCGCCGAACTCGACCTGCCCGACAAGCGTGCCGCCCTGATGGTGCGCGTCCGGGCGCCCCGGCCCGCCCAGCCCCCGTCCGGCCCCTGACCTGCCCAGCGCCGCCGCCCAGCCCCGACCTGCCTGGCCCCGACCCCGCCTAGGACACCCCGTGCACACCCCAGCATCGCCGCCGCCGTACGACCTGCTCGGCGTCGGCATCGGTCCGTTCAACCTCTCGCTCGCCGCGCTCGCCGAGCCCGTCCCCGGACTGCGCACGCTCTTCTGCGACCAGCGCCCGGAGTTCCGCTGGCACCACGGGATGCTGGTGGACGGGGCCCGGATGCAGGTGCCGTTCCTCGCCGACCTGGTCTCGCTGGTGGACCCGACCAACCCGTGGTCCTTCCTCAACTACCTGCGCGCACAGGACCGGCTGTTCCCGTTCTACTTCGCCGAGCGCTTCCAGCTGCCGCGCCGCGAGTACGACCACTACTGCCGCTGGGCCGCCGAGCGACTGGCCAACTGCCGCTTCGGCACCGAAGTCACCGCCCTGCACTGGGACGCCCCGTTCTACCGGGTCGAGTTGACCGACACCGCGACCGGGCGACGGTCCTCCGTACGGGCCCGCAACCTCGCCCTCGGCGTCGGCACCCGCCCGGTGCTGCCCGAAGCCTTCGCCGGCCTCGCCGGCCACCCGCGGGCCTTCCACTCCGCCGACTACCTGGACCGCCGCGCCGACCTGGCCGACGCCCGGGACATCACCGTGGTCGGCAGCGGACAGTCCGGCGCCGAGGTCTTCCTCGACCTGCTCCGCCGCCACGAGGGCGACGGCGTCCGGCTGCGCTGGCTCACCCGCACCCGGGCGCTCGCGCCCATGGAGTACTCCAAGCTCGGCCTGGAGCACTTCACCCCCGACTACACCCGCTACTTCCACGGCCTGCCCGGCCCCGTCCGGGACGCCCTGGTCACCGCCCAGTGGCAGCTCCACAAGGCCGCCAGCGCCGAGACCCTCGCCGAGATCCACGACCACCTCTACGAGCGCACCATCGGCCGCCCGATCGACACCGCCCCGGTCGAGATCACCCCCGGCACCGCTGTCACCGACGCCCGCCCCGGCCCCTGCGGCGGCCTCGAACTGCACTGCCGGCACACCGACTCCGGCGCCGAGCACGTCCTGCGCACCGACGCCCTGGTGCTCGCCACCGGCTACCGGGCCGCCCGCCCGGCCGCCCTCGAACCGCTCGCCGACCTGATCGACTGGGACGAGGCCGGGCGCTACCGGGTCGACCTCGACCACCGGGTCGCCACCCGGCCCGGGCTCACCGGCGGCCTCTACGTCCAGAACGCCGAGCTGCATACCCACGGCGTCGGCACCCCCGATCTCGGGCTCGGCGCCCACCGGGCCGCCGTGATCCTCAACGCCGTCACCGGGCGGACCGTCCACCGGCTGCCCGACCGCACCGCGTGGACCGGCTTCGCACCGCCCGTCCCGGGACCGCCCGTCCCCGCCCCCTTCGACCGGACCCCCGTCCTCCCTCGCCCCCAGGAGCTGACCCGTGCCGCAACCGTCGGCCGCTGAACCGCCGCTCTACCTGCCCCCGCACCTCACCGCCGGGCACTGGCAGCGGGCCGGCCGCGCCCTGCTGGCCAAGATGCTCGGCGAGTTCGCCTACGAGGAACTGCTCAAACCCGTCCCCGGCGCCCTCGACGGCGAGTACCTGTTGAAACTGCCCGAGGCCGAGTACCGCTTCACCGCCCGGCGCGGCGCCTACGACGGCTGGCAGGTCGACCCGGAATCCGTCCGCTGCTCCCGCCCCGACGGCCTGGACCCGCTGCGCTTCCTCCCGTACGCCCGGCAGACCCTCGGGATGCGCGGCGAGACCACCGCCCACCTGATCCGCGAGCTCTCCGCCACCCTGACCGCCGACGCCCGCCAGCTCGCCACCGCGCTCACCGCCGCCGAACTCGCCGAGCTCGACCACCCCGCACTGGAGGGCCGGCAGGGCGGCCACCCCTGGATCGTCCCCAACAAGGGCCGGATCGGCTTCTCCGCCGCCGACGCCGCCCGCTGGAGCCCGGAGGCCCGCAGCCCGCGCCCGCTGCCCTGGATCGCCGTCCACCGCCGGCTCGCCGAGTACCGGGGCGTGCCCGGCCTGGAGCGGCCCGAGCAGCTGTACGCCCGCGAGCTGGACGATGTGGACGCGCTGCGCGCCGCGCTCGGCCCGGACGCCGACGACTACCTGCTGCTGCCCGTCCACCCCTGGCAGTGGGACGAGACGATCCTGCCGCTGTTCGCGCCCTGGATCGCCTCCGGTGAGATCGTCCCGCTGCCCTCGGACGGCGCCCCACGGCTGCCCCAGCAGTCCATCCGCTCCTTCTTCAACACCGCCCGCCCCGAGCGCTGCACCGTCAAACTGCCGCTGTCCATCCTCAACACCCTGGTCTGGCGCGGCCTGCCCACCGAACGCACCCTGGCCGCGCCCGCCGTCACCGCCTGGCTGCACGGCCTGCGCGACGCCGACCCGTTCCTGCGCGACGAGTGCCGGGTGATCCTGCTCGGCGAGATCGCCTCCGTCACCGTCGACCACCCGCTGTACCGGGAGATGCCCGAGGCGCCGTACCAGTACAAGGAACTGCTCGGCGCGATCTGGCGCGAACCGCTCGGCCCCTGCCTGGACGGCGGCGAGCGGGCCCGCACCCTCGCCGCCCTGCTGCAGACCGGCTCCGACGGGCGGGCGCTCGCCGCCGAACTGATCGCCCGCTCCGGCCGCACCCCGGCCGAGTGGACCGGCCGGCTGTTCGCCGCGATGCTGCCGCCGCTGCTGCACTTCCTCTACCGGTACGGGCTGGTCTTCTCCCCGCACGGCGAGAACGCCATCGTGGTCTTCGACGAACGGGACACCCCGACCCGGCTCGCGGTCAAGGACTTCGTGGACGACGTCAACCTCAGCTCGCAGGACCTGCCCGAGCTGCGCGACCTGCCCGCCGAGGTCGCCGACGTACTGCTGCGGGAGCGCCCGCAGGGGCTCTGCCAGTTCCTCCACTCCGGGCTGTTCATCGGCGTCTTCCGCTACCTCGCCCCGCTGCTGGAGGCGCAGACCGGACTGCCCGAGACCGAGTTCTGGGCCCTGCTGCGCGCCGAGATCCGCCGCCACCAGGACCGCTTCCCCGAGCTGCGCGAGCGCTTCGAGCTGTTCGACCTGTTCCTGCCCCGGATCGAGCGGCTCTGCCTCAACCGCAACCGGCTGATCCTCGACGGCTACCAGGACCGCCCGCACCGCCCGCACGCCGCCCGGTTCGGGACCGTGCCGAATGCACTGGTGGAGGTGGACGTCCGGCTGCCCGCGAGACGGGACCGGATTGTCACCCCCGCCCCGTAGGCTGGGAGGGTCATGACGAACGACTCCGAATCCCAGCTCGCGGCGGACCTCGGCGAAGACGCCGGCGAGCCCGTCACCGTCCCGCGCTCGCGGATCCCCGACCTGCTGCACGCCGCCGTGGCGGCCGTCGGCGGCGTCGAGCGCCCCGGCCAGGTCCGGATGGCCGAGGCCGTCGCCGACGCCGTCGACCACGGCGAGCACCTGCTCGTCCAGGCCGGCACCGGCACCGGGAAATCCCTCGCCTACCTGGTGCCCGCGCTCGCCCACGGGGACCGCGTGGTGGTCGCCACCGCCACCCTGGCCCTGCAACGCCAGCTGGTGGAGCGGGACTTGCCGCGCACCGTCGAGGCGCTGCACCCGGTGCTGCGCCGCCGCCCGCTGTTCGCGATGCTCAAGGGCCGCTCCAACTACCTGTGCCTGCACCGGGCCAACGAGGGCACCCCGAGCGAGGAGGGCGAGGGCCTCTTCGACCCGGTGGACGCGCTCGGCGGGCCCACCGGCAAGCTCGGCCAGGACGTGCTGCGGCTGCGCGACTGGGCCGAGGAGACCGACACCGGGGACCGCGACGACATGAGCCCCGGCGTCTCCGACAAGGCCTGGGCCCAGCTGGCGGTCACCTCCAAGGAGTGCCTGGGCGCCACCCGCTGCGCGTACGGGCAGGAGTGCTTCGCCGAGAAGGCGCGGGAGCGGGCCAAGCTGGCGGACGTCGTCGTCACCAACCACGCGATGCTCGCGATCGACGCGATCGAGGGCGCGCCGGTGCTGCCCGAGCACGGGCTGCTGATCGTGGACGAGGCGCACGAGCTGGTCAACCGGGTCACCGGCGCGGCCACCGCCGAGCTGACCGTCGGCGCGGTCAACCGGGCCGTGAAGCGGGCCGCCCGGCTCGCCAACGAGAAGGCCGTCGACGCCCTGCAGGCCGCCGCCGAGAACTACCACGGCCTGATGGAGACCGCCCAGCCCGGCCGGGTCGAGGAACTGCCCGAGTACCTGGCGTACGCGGTCACCGCGATCCGGGACGCCGCCCGCCAGGTGATCAGCTCGCTGGGGGAGACCAGGGACAAGGCGCTCAGCGACGAGGACGCCGTCCGCAAGCAGGCGATGGCCTCCGCCGAGACGGTGCACGAGACCGCCGAGCGGCTGCTGGAGGACTCCGAGTACGACGTGGTCTGGATCGAGCGCAGCGACCGCTACGGGCTGGGCACCGCCTCGCTGCGGGTCGCCCCGCTGAGCGTCTCCGGGCTGCTGCGCGAGGGCCTGTACAAGGAGCGCTCGGTCGTCCTCACCTCGGCCACCCTCAAGCTCGGCGGGGACTTCAACGGCGTCGCCGCCTCCGTCGGCCTGCCCTCCGAGACGCGGCTGCCGGACGTCCGGACAGCCGGGGACAACCCGGAGCCCGGCCCCGGCTTCGGCGAGGACGCGGTGCCGCACTGGCGCGGGATCGACGTCGGCTCGCCGTTCAAGTACCCCAAGCAGGGCATCCTGTACGTCGCCAAGCACCTGGCCGATCCCGGGCGCGATCCCGAACGGCCCGACATGCTCGACGAGTTGGCCGAGCTGATCGGCGCGGCCGGCGGGCGGACGCTGGGCCTGTTCTCCTCGATGCGCGGTGCCCAGACGGCTGCCGAGGCGATGCGGGAGCGGCTCGACCAGCGGATCCTGCTCCAAGGGGAGGACACCCTGGGCGAGTTGATCCGCGAGTTCGCCTCGGACGCCTCCACCTGCCTGTTCGGCACGCTCTCGCTCTGGCAGGGCGTGGACGTGCCCGGTTCGGCCTGCCAGCTGGTCGTGATGGACCGGATCCCGTTCCCGCGACCGGATGATCCGCTGATGAGCGCCCGGCAGAAGGACGTCGAACAGCGCGGCGGCAACGGCTTCATGGCGGTCGCGGCCACGCACGCGGCGCTGCTGATGGCGCAGGGCGCCGGCCGGCTGGTCCGCGCGGCGGACGACCGGGGCGTGGTGGCGGTGCTCGACCCGCGGGTGGAGACCAAGCGGTACGGGAGCTTCTTCCGCTCCTCGATGCCCGAGTTCTGGTACACCACGGACCGCAACCAGGTGCGCCGCTCGCTGGCGGCGATCGACGCCTCGGCGGCACCGGTGCGGCCGGTGACGAAGCGGGGCTGAGGCCGCGGGGCTCAGGTCGCGGGCCGAAGACGGGGGGCGAAGAGGCCTTCGTAGAGGCCTTCGAAGGCGCCGGAGGGGCTCCCCGCACGTGCGGTGGAGCCCCTTCCCGGTGTCGTGGGCCCGTCGCGCGTGCGGCGGGCCGCCGGATGCTCAGAGGCGGCGCAGGACCGCGACGACCTTGCCCAGGATGGTCGCGTTGTCGCCGTTGATCGGCTCGTATGCCGGGTTGTGCGGCATCAGCCAGATCCGGCCGTCCTCGCGCTTGAGCCGCTTGACGGTGGCCTCGCCGTCGATCATCGCGGCCACGATGTCGCCGTTCTCGGCGACCGGCTGGCGGCGCACGGTGACCCAGTCGCCGTCGCAGATGGCCGCCTCGATCATCGAGTCGCCGCGCACGGTGAGCGCGAACAGCTCGCCCTCGCCGACCAGTTGGCGGGGCAGCGGGAAGACGTCCTCGACCGTCTGCTCGGCCAGGATCGGCCCGCCGGCGGCGATCCGGCCCACCAGCGGCACGTAGGAGGTGGACGGGCGGCCGGCCGTCTCGGCGGTGTTCGGGCGGGCCACCTCGACGCCGCGGACCTCGTAGGCGCGCGGACGGTGCGGGTCCCGGCGCAGGAAGCCCTTGCGCTCCAGGGCCATCAGCTGGTGGGCCACCGAGGAGGTGCTGGACAGGCCGACGGCCTGGCCGATCTCACGCATGGACGGCGGGTAACCCCGGCGCTGGACGGAATCCCGGATGACCTCGATCACCCGGCGCTGGCGCTCGGTGAGGCCGGCCTCGTCGGTGCGGATCCCGGGGGGGCGGCCCGGCATCGCGCGGGCGGGCGAGGCGTGGGTGTCGTCCATGGCGGATGAGTGTTCGATCGGCTGGTCGGGCACGCGGTTGGGGCCGGAAAGGGCCGTGCCGGACAGGCGGTGGTCTTCGCTGCGGTCCATGCTGATGTCCACGCTCTGCTGATTCGTGGTGCGCTGCCCCACCTTGAACTGGGAGTGTTCCTGCACCGGGATGGTGTTGCTTTCGATCGTGCTCACGGCGGCCCCTCTCGTCGGCTGTCCTCTCCCCTTTTCCAGCCCAACGCACCTCCTATCGAAAGGTTGCGCCAAACACACGTTCGAGTGAATTATTCGGGACTTGGCTGACTCGATCAAGGCTTTGTTGTACATCGAGTAAATGTTCGAGCGAAACTCGACTCCGGCAGTCTAATCGGCGCCGACACGCCAGGGGTGTCGCTTCCCCCGGAGACCTACATCTAGTGGTTACAGTCCTCTCCGTGCCCAGTACTAGTGGTTACGGCGCATGATCAGCTTGCCGAGGCCGGGGTCGTATCGCATAGACTCAACAGGTCCGCCCGTTTCGCCATGGAGGGATCCACAGGTGCACTGCCCCTTCTGCCGGCACTCCGACAGCCGCGTTGTCGACAGCCGGACCACCGAAGACGGCAGCTCCATCCGCAGGCGTCGGCAGTGCCCGGACTGCAGCCGCCGCTTCACCACGGTGGAGACGGCCGCGCTGATGGTCATCAAGCGCAGCGGCGTCACCGAGCCGTTCTCCCGGCAGAAGGTCATCACCGGCGTCCGCAAGGCCTGTCAGGGCCGACCGGTCACCGAGGACGCCCTCGCCCAGCTCGGCCAGCGGGTCGAGGAGTGCGTGCGCGCCAGCGGCAACGCCGAGCTGACCACCCACGACGTGGGCCTGGCCATACTCGGCCCGCTCAAGGAACTCGACGTGGTCGCCTTCCTGCGATTCGCCAGCGTGTACCAGGCGTACGACGGACTGGAAGACTTCGAGGCCGCCATCGCGGAACTCCGCGCAGAACGGCCCCGCACCCCGGAGACGGACGACACCCGTGTGTCCGTCTCCGCCGCCGCGCCCTAGGAGGCGCCGGCGCACCGGCCCCCAGTCGGGGCCCAGCCGCACCACATCGGCCCCACGGGGCCCCGGCGTGCCCGGAAACGGGGCGCAGAACACTACAAACCGTGCGAATACAGGCAGGGTCTCCGCCTGTCCGCACACCGGAAGAACGAACCAGCGGTGCCCGGACTTTTCAGGGCACTACGGGCGTTTGCCCAGGAGGAGGAGCGAGAAGTGACAGACACCACGAGCGGTTCCGCACGCGGGTCGAAGTCCGAGAAGGCCGCGGCCAAGGGCGCCAAGGCCCCCAAGGGCGGTCTGCGGATGGAGCGCATCCACACCACTCCTGGCGTGCACCCGTACGACGCGGTCCGCTGGGAGCGGCGTGACGTCGTCATGACCAACTGGCGTGACGGATCGATCAACTTCGAGCAACGCGGCGTCGAGTTCCCCGACTTCTGGTCGGTCAACGCCGTCAACATCGTCACGTCCAAGTACTTCCGCGGCGCCGTCGGCACCCCCCAGCGGGAGTGGAGCCTCAAGCAGATCATCGACCGCGTGGTGCTCACCTACCGCGCCGCCGGCGAGAAGCACGGCTACTTCGCCACCACGGACGACGCCGAGATCTTCGAGCACGAGCTGACCCACGCCCTCCTCCACCAGGTGTTCAGCTTCAACTCGCCGGTCTGGTTCAACGTCGGCACCAAGCAGCCCCAGCAGGTCAGCGCCTGCTTCATCCTGTCCGTCGACGACTCCATGGAGTCGATCCTCGACTGGTACAAGGAAGAGGGCATGATCTTCAAGGGCGGCTCCGGCGCCGGCCTCAACCTCTCCCGGATCCGCTCCTCCAAGGAGCTGCTCTCCTCCGGCGGCAACGCCTCCGGCCCGGTCTCCTTCATGCGCGGCGCCGACGCCTCCGCCGGCACCATCAAGTCCGGCGGCGCCACCCGCCGCGCGGCCAAGATGGTCGTGCTGGACGTCGACCACCCGGACGTCGAAGCCTTCATCGAGACCAAGGTGAAGGAAGAGGAGAAGATCCGCGCCCTGCGTGACGCGGGCTTCGACATGGACCTCGGCGGGGACGACATCGCCTCCGTCCAGTACCAGAACGCCAACAACTCGATCCGCGTATCCGACGAATTCATGACCGCCGTCGAGAGCGGCACCGAATTCGGCCTGCGCGCCCGGATGACCGGCGAGGTCATCGAGACCGTCGACGCGAAGAAGCTGTTCCGCAAGATGGCCGAGGCCGCCTGGGCCTGCGCCGACCCCGGCATCCAGTACGACTCCACCATCAACCACTGGCACACCTGCCCGGAGTCCGGCCGCATCAACGCGTCCAACCCCTGCTCCGAGTACATGCACCTGGACAACTCCAGCTGCAACCTTGCCTCGCTCAACCTGATGAAGTTCCTGCGCGACGACGACACGTTCGACGCCGAGCGCTTTGCCAAGGTCGTCGAGCTGGTCATCACCGCGATGGACATCTCCATCTGCTTCGCCGACTTCCCGACCGAGAAGATCGGCGAGACCACCCGCGCCTACCGCCAGCTCGGCATCGGCTACGCCAACCTCGGCGCCCTGCTGATGGCCACCGGCCACGCCTACGACAGCGAGGGCGGCCGCGCCCTGGCCGGCGCCATCACCTCGCTGATGACCGGCACCGCCTACCGCCGCGGCGCCGAACTCGCCGGTGTCGTCGGCCCGTACGACGGCTACGCCCGCAACGCGACCGCCCACCAGCAGGTCATGAAGCAGCACGCGGACGCCTCGCTCGACGCCGTCTCGCTGGACGAGCTGGACGCCCCGGTCTGGCTGGCAGCCAACAAGACCTGGCAGGACGTGGTGCGCCTCGGCGCGCAGAACGGTTTCCGCAACGCCCAGGCCTCCGTGCTGGCCCCGACCGGCACCATCGGCCTGATGATGGACTGCGACACCACCGGCGTCGAACCCGACCTGGCCCTGGTCAAGTTCAAGAAGCTCGTCGGCGGCGGCTCGATGCAGATCGTCAACGGCACCGTCCCGCGCGCCCTCACCCGCCTCGGCTACCAGGACGAGCAGATCGAGGCGATCGTCGCCCACATCGCCGAGCACGGCAACGTGGTGGACGCGCCGGGCCTGCGGTCCGAGCACTACGAGGTGTTCGACTGCGCGATGGGCGAGCGCTCCATCTCGCCGATGGGGCATGTGCGGATGATGGCGGCGATCCAGCCGTGGATCTCCGGCGCCATCTCCAAGACGGTGAACATGCCGGCCGCCGCGACCGTCGAGGACGTCGAGGAGATCTACTTCGAGGCGTGGAAGATGGGCGTCAAGGCGCTCGCCATCTACCGCGAAAACTCGAAGGTCGGCCAGCCGCTCTCGGCCAAGAAGAAGGAATCCGAGGCCAAGGCCGAGGAGACCCCGGCCGCCGCGGTCGAGAAGATCGTCGAGTACCGCCCGGTCCGCAAGCGCCTGCCCAAGGGCCGTCCCGGCATCACCACCTCCTTCACGGTCGGTGGCGCCGAGGGTTACATGACCGCCAACTCCTACCCGGACGACGGCCTCGGCGAGGTCTTCCTGAAGATGTCCAAGCAGGGCTCGACCCTCGCGGGCATGATGGACGCCTTCTCCATCGCCGTCTCGGTCGGCCTGCAGTACGGCGTGCCGCTGGAGACCTATGTCTCCAAGTTCACCAACATGCGCTTCGAACCGGCCGGTCTGACCGACGACCCGGACGTGCGGATGGCGCAGTCGATCGTCGACTACATCTTCCGCCGCCTGGCGCTGGACTTCCTGCCGTTCGAGACCCGCTCGGCGCTCGGCATCCACTCCGTCGAGGAGCGCCAGCGCCACCTGGAGACGGGCTCCTACGAGCCGCTGGAGGCCGAGGAGCTCGACACCGAGTCGCTCGCCCAGTCGGCCCCGGTGGTCGCCAAGCCGGCCCCGGCCGTCGAGGCGCCCAAGGCGGCCCCGAAGCAGGCCCACAACTCCACGGAGCTGATGGAGATCCAGCTCGGCCTCAACGCCGACGCCCCGCTCTGCTTCTCCTGCGGCACCAAGATGCGCCGCGCCGGCAGCTGCTACCTCTGCGAGGGCTGCGGCTCCACCAGCGGCTGCAGCTGATCATCGGATGACCGTCGGCGGCCGCCGGCTCTGACCGCCGGCTCCGGCCGTCGGTGCTGACCCCGCGTGGGTGAGCCACCGCTGAGGCGGGGCGAGGACTTCATGTCCTCGCCCCGCCTTTTTCGTTTCCCGAACCGCCGATGTCACGGATCGGGGCCGTGGCCGGTCCGTAGGGGTGAAGGCGTTCCGGCGGAAGGAGTGGTGTGGTGAACGGGACGGTGCTGGTGACCGGGGCGACGGGGACGTTGGGGCGGGAGGTGGTGCGGCTGCTGGCGGCGCGCGGGGTGGCGGTGCGGGGGTTGAGCCGGCGGGCGCGGGGCGGGGGTGACGGGGTCGAGTGGGTGGTCGGGGACCTGGTGAGCGGGGTCGGGATCGCGGAGGCGATGGCCGGGGTCGAGGTGGTGGTGGACTGCGCGACCACGCAGAAGAAGACGGACGTGGCGGCGGTCCGGACGCTGGTGGCGCGGGCGCGCGAGGCGGGGGTGCGGCACCTGGTGTACGTGTCGATCGTGGGGATCGACCGGGTACCGCTCGCGTACTACAGGACGAAGCTGGCCTGTGAGCGGCTGGTGCGGGAGTCGGGGCTGGGGTGGACGGTGCTGCGGGCGACGCAGTTCCACGACCTGGTGCTGAGGTTCTTCGACGCCTCGGTGAAGCTGCCGGTGTTCCCGGTGGTGAGCGGGGCGCGGGTCCAGCCGGTGGACGTCCGGGACGTGGCGGCGGCGGTCGTCGGGCTGGTGGGGGAGGAGCCCGCCGGGTTCGCGCCGGAGGTGGGCGGGCCGCGGGTGCGGTCGTACCGGGACCTGGCCGAGGCGTACCTGCGGGCGGCGGGCAAGCGGCGGGTGCTGCTGCCGCTGCGGATGCCGGGGGCGGTGGGCCGGGGGTTGCGCGAGGGCGGGAACCTGACGCCGGAGCGCGCGGTGGGCGTGGGGACCTTCGAGGAGGCGCTGGAGCAGCGGTTCGGCAGCCGGTGAGGCCGGCGACTGTCAACCGGGGTTGACATCGGCGCGGGTGTCAACCAAAGTTGACAGCATGAGCGAGAGCAGAGAACTCGCGGCCGCGGCGAGCAGCCGTGACCCGGCCGTGGGGCTCCGGGCGGTCCGCGCCCTGCGCGATCTGGCGGACCGCCTGGAGACCCTGCAGGTGGGCAACGCCCGGTCGCAGGGCTGGTCCTGGCAGGACATCGCGGTCTGTCTCGGGGTGACCCGGCAGGCCGTGCACAAGAAGTACGCCCGGCGCGGAACCGGTACGGGAGCCGGCAAGGACGAGGACGGAGGCTGAGGGATGTTCGAGCGATTCACCGAGCCGGCGCGACAGGCGGTGGTCGGGGCCCAGCTGGAGGCACGCGAGCTGCGGCACGGCCACATCGGCACCGAGCACCTGCTCCTGGCGATCCTGGCACAGCCGGAGGAGCCGTCGGCGGCCGTGCTGGTCGAGTCCGGGCTGGACCACGACACCGTGCTGCGAGCCGTGCGGCGGCTGTCCGTCGAGAAGGACGACGCCGCGGTGCTGGCCTCCATCGGGGTCGACCTGGACGCCGTCCGGGAGGCCGTCGAGTCGGTGTTCGGCGAAGGGGCGCTGGATGCACCGTCCGAGGAGGACGGGAAGCGCCGCGGCTGGTTCCGGTCCGCCGCGGCGTCCGCGCCCGGGCCGGGGAGGCTGCCGTTCAGCCCCCGGGCGAAGAAGGCCCTGGAGCTTTCGCTGCGGGAGGCGCTGCGGCTGAAGTCGGGAGAGATCGGGGTCGGGCACCTGCTGCTGGGCGTGCTCCGCGAGGGGGAGGGGCCGGCGGTGCGGGTGATCGTCGACCACGGACTGGACCCGAAGGCCGTCCGGGAGGCGATCGAGCCGACGTCGGGTTGAGCCCCGGGCTGTGAACCCCAGTCTGTGAACCTCCGGCTGCGAACCCCCGGAGGTGGCCCCCCGGCTGCGGACCCCGGCCGTGAAGTCCAGGGTGTGAACCTGGCCGCTCGGTCGTGCGGGGGTTGCGTCGCCAATCGGTGTAAGGGACGTGGATGAAGGAGACTGCCCGTCAACTGGCCACTTGAGGGCAATGTCTGAATCGATATGATCGGCCGAAAGCGTGAACCGATCAGCCGCCCGGAGACGTTTGATGACGTCGCCGGGCGGTCTGGTATGCGCCCCACCCAGCTGTCGGCGGTCGCGACCGTCGCCGATTCGCCGCCGTGCCGCCGCCCGCCGACGTTGCCGAGGACCGCCCCGATGAGAGAAGCCACCAGCCCCGACGGCCGGCCGCGCCGACGACCCGCACCGCGCACCGTCGCCCTGACCGCGGCCGCCGTCCTGCTGGCGCTGGTCGCCGCACCGGTCGGCGTCACCCGGGCCCTGAACGCGCACCAGCCGCTCACCGCCCTCGCCGTGGGCGCCGTCGCCGTCCTCTGGCTGATCGCCGTCGGCCTCGCGGCGACCGGCGCCGAGCGCTCCCGCAGGCTCGCCGAGGACGTGGCGGAGCAGCACCGGGAGACGATGACGGCGCTGGTCGTGGCCGGCTCCGCCCGGCAGGCCGAGACGGCGGCCAAGGGGCGGGCCACCGCCGCCGAGGCCGAGCGGGACGCCGCCCGTGCCGGGCAGGCCCGCGCCGAGGGGGACGTCGCCGCCGCGCACGCCGAGCTGGACCGGGTGCGCGCCGAGCTCGACGCCGAGCGGGCCGGCCTGGAGGCGGAGCGGGCGCGGGCCGAGGCCGAGCGCGCCGAGCTGGACCTGATCGCCGAGGGCGTCCTGCCCGAGGTGGTGAAGAAGCTGCGCGGGGGCGCGGCCGTGGACAGCGTGCTGGCCGCCCACCGCAAGCACCCGCAGTACGCGCTGCTGCGCGCCGTCGGTGAGGAGATCGGCCGGGGCGAGCGGCTGCGGGCCGCCGCGCTCGCGGTCTGCGCGACCGCCGCCGGGCGGGTCCAGGCGCTGGCCACGAGCATGCACGCCGAGCTGCGCGAGATGCAGCACCGGCACGACGAGGAGGTCCTCGGCGACCTGCTGAGCCTGGATCACTCGACCGCCCAGGCGGGTCGGATGGCCGACAGCATCGCGGTGCTGACCGGCGCCCGCTCGGGCCGCCGCTGGGCCAAGCCGATCGCGGTGGAGTCGGTGCTGCGCGGCGCGCTCGGCCGGATCGGCGCCTACCAGCGGGTACGGCTGCACAACGCCAGCACCGCCGCGGTGGCCGGGTACGCCGCCGAGGGTGTCATGCACGCGCTGGCCGAGCTGCTGGACAACGCCACCAACTTCTCCGCCCCGCCGGCCGAGGTGCACGTCTACGTCGAGGAGGTGCCCGCCGGACTGGTGGTCACCGTCGAGGACAGCGGCCTCGGCCTGGGCGACGGCTGGCTGCGCCGGGCCGAACGGGCCGTCTCCGCCGAGCCGCTGGACCTCACCACGCTCTCCGCCGGTACCCGGCTGGGGCTCGCGGTGGTCGGCGTGCTGGCGCGCAAGCACGGGCTGCAGGTCTCCTTCCGGCCGTCGGCGCGCGGCGGTACGGGCGTGGTCATGCTGATCCCGCAGCAGCTGGTGTCGCACCCGGCCCCGGCGCCCGCCCCGGCCGCCGTCCCGACGCAGGCGCCGACCGTGGAGTCCGCGCGCCCCGCGCTCACTCCGGCACGCCCGGCGCCCGCACGCCCGGCCCCCGCGCCCCTGCCGCCGGCGCCCGCCGCGCCGACCGCGCTCACCGCCCCGGCCGCACCCGCCCCGCTCACCGCCGCCCCCCTGCCGCCCGCGCCCGCCCGGATGACCGACAGCGGCCTGCCGCAGCGCCGGCGCGGGCAGACGCTGACCACCGCCCCGGCGTCGGACCGGACCGCGAAGCCCGTCCGCGCCGACGCGGTGAGCGCGGCCGCCCGGTTCGGCGCGTTCCGCCGGGCCGCCGCCCGTCCGATGGAGGGCGAGCAGCGCTCCACCGCGACGCCGACCACGGACACCGGCACCGTCACCGGTACCGACACCCCGCCCGACGCTTCCCCCGTCACCGAGAAGGACACCTGATGAGCAGCGCCCCCGACCGCGACCTCGACTGGCTGTTGGAAAACCTGCTGGCGGCAACCCCCGGCACCCGGCACGCCCTGGTTCTCTCCGCCGACGGCCTCAAGCTCTGCCACACCGCCGGGCTGAGCACCGACCAGGCCGACCAACTGGCCGCGATCGCGTCCGGTCTGCAGAGCCTGGCGCACGGCGCCTCGATCGAGTTCGGCGACGGCAGCGGCGGCGTCCGGCAGTCGATGACCGAGTTCCACGGCGGCATCCTGTGCATCGTGGCCGCCGGTGAGGGAGCGCACCTCGCGGTGGTCACGGACGACGACGCGGACGTCGGCGTGGTCGGCCACAACATGCACGGCCTGATCGAGCAGATCGGCGTCCACCTCAGCGCACCGGCCCGCAGCGCGGAGGACGGGGCGACGGGCGGGAGCGCCGCCACACCGGAGGGCGCGGGGATATGACCGACGGGCCGGTGCTGCCGGGCCGTGACGACGACCCGGACCGCCTCTACACCATCACCAAGGGCCGCAGCCGCGCCCCGGAGAACGCCTTCGACCTGGTCACCCTGATCGTCGCCGAGCGGCAGCCGACGCCCGGGATGCAGTCGGAGCACGTCCGGATCCTGCGGATGTGCGAGGCCCCGACCGCCGTCGTGGAGGTGGCGGCGGAGCTGGCGCTGCCCGTCTCGGTGGTGAAGATCCTGCTCGGCGACCTGCTGGAGTCCGGGGGGATCACCGCCCGCCACCCCCGGTTCGCGCCGAACAAGGCCCGGCTGCCCGACCTCGACACGCTGAAGCAGGTGCTGCATGGCCTCCAACGGCTCTGACGTCCGGCCCGCCGCCGAGCGCACCCCGCTGCGGGCGACCGCCGACAACGCGCTGAAGATCGTCGTGGTCGGCGGCTTCGGGGTGGGCAAGACCACGCTGGTCGGCTCGGTCAGCGAGATCCGCCCGCTGAACACCGAGGAGGTGATGACCCGGGCGGGGGAGGGAATCGACCCGGCCGGCGCCTGGGGCAAGCGCTCCACCACGGTCGCCTTCGACTTCGGCCGGATCACCCTCTCCGCGCGGCAGGTGCTGTACCTGTTCGGCGCGCCAGGGCAGGAGCGCTTCTGGTTCCTCTGGGACCGGCTGTTCAGCGGCGCGCTGGGCGCGGTCGTCCTGGTGGACACCCGGCGGCTGGAGGAGTCCTGGCACGCGATCGACCGGCTGGAGCACCACGGCACCCCGTTCATCGTGGCCCGCAACAACTTCGGCGAGCCGACCCACACCCTGGAGCAGGTCCGCGAGGCGCTGGACCTGCCGGCCGAGGTGCCGCTGGTGGACTGCGACGCGCGCGACCGCGAGTCCGGCAAGCGGGTGCTGATCGAACTGGTCCACCACCTGGCGGCCCTGGCCGGGGCCGACCTGGCCGGAGCCGATGGAGCCGATGGAGCTGACGGAGCCGACGGGGTGGACCCGGCCGGGGATACCGCGGCTGTGACTGTGGCTGCGGCCGCCCCGGCCCCCGGCTCCGAAGAGGCCGCCGCCCCGGCAGCGGCCCCCACCGCGATGTACGAGGAGAGCACCCCGTGACCGAGCCCGCCGCCACCCCGCCCCCGGGCTGCCCGGCGCACGCCGGCGCCACGCCGCTGTACGGGCCGCGCTTCCAGACCGACCCGGCCCAGCTCTACCGCGAGCTGCGCGCCGCGCACGGTCCGGTCGCCCCGGTCGAGCTGGCCGGCGGCGTGCCCGCCTGGCTGGTCATCGGCTACCGCGAGCTGCAGCTGGTGACCGGTCAGCCGCAGGTGTTCGGCCGGGACTCCAGCCGCTGGCACGCCTGGGAGACGCTGCCCGCCGACTGGCCGCTGAAGCCGATGATGGCGCCCGTCCCCTCGATCCTGTACGCCGAGGGCGAGGAGCACGTGCGGCGTTCGCGCGCGGTCACCGACGCGCTGGCCGGGATCGACCCGTACGAGCTGCGCAAGCACTCCGAGGAGGTCGCCGACCGGCTGATCGACGAGTTCGCCGGCCGCGGCGAGGCGGACCTGGTCGCCGAGTACGCGCACCGGATGCCGCTGCTGGTGCTGTGCCGGGTGTTCGGCCTGGACGAGGAGCAGGCGCCGCAGCTGATCGCGGCGCTGCTGGCGATGCTGGACGGCGGCCCGGACGCGCCGGCCGGTGCCCAGCGGCTGCTGGAGTTGATGCTCGCCCTGGTCGAGGAGAAGGCCGAGTACCCGGGCGCCGACGTGGCCTCGCGGATGCTGGCGCACGAGGCCGGGCTGAGCCACGACGAGGTGATGCGCGACCTGCGGGTGCTGCTGATCGCCGGCCACCAGCCGTCCTCGTACTGGATCTCCAACGCGCTGCGGTTGATGCTCACCGACGAGCGGTTCGCCGCCTCGCTGGCGGGCGGTCGGCGCAGCATCAGCCAGGCACTGAACGAGGCGCTCTGGGAGGACACCCCGACGCAGATCTTCGCCGGGCGCTGGGCGGTCCGGGACACCCAGCTGGGCGGCCAGCGGATCGGCGCGGGCGACATGGTGCTGCTGGGCTTCGCCGGGGCGAACGCGGACCCGTCGGTGCGGCAGGCCGACGGCCGTCCGGCCGAGGGCAACCGGGCGCACATGAGCTACTCGTACGGCGAGCACGGCTGCCCGTTCCCGGCCCAGGAAGCGGCGGAGGTGATCGCGACCACCGCGATCGAGGTGCTGCTGGACCGGCTGCCGGACCTGCGGCTGGCGGTGGCCGAGCACGCGCTGGTGTGGCGGCCGTCGGCGTGGGTGCGCGGGCTGGTGGCGCTGCCGGTCTCGTTCACCCCGGGCCACCCGGCCTGACCCGTGCCCGGCCCTGACCCGTTGCCCGTCTAGCCCCGTCGCCGTCGAGAACCGGCGAAACCCGTCGACACGCACCGATACCGTCGATGCCCGTCCTCCGAAGGAGAGTTGCCGATGACCGCTGCCCAGGCCCCGATCGTCCTCGACCCGCTGGCCCGTGACAGCGCGGCCGAGGGCGCGCTGCTGCGCGCCGCCGGCCCGGTGGTGCCGGTCGAGCTGCCGGGCGGCGTGGCCGCCTGGGCGGTGACCCGGCACGCGGCGGCGCGCGAGCTGCTGACGGACGCCCGGCTGGTGAAGGACGCCGCGCACTGGGGGGCCTACCAGCGCGGTGAGGTGTCGAGGACCTGGCCGCTGATCGGCCTGGCGGTGCCCGGTCCGAGCATGGTGACCACGGACGGCGCCGAGCACCGCCGGCTGCGGGCGCTGGTCGCGCAGGCCTTCACCCCGCGCCGGGTGGAGCTGATGCGCCCGCGCGTCGAGGAGATCACCCGCGCGCTGCTGGACGGCCTGGCGGCGGGTGAGCCGGAGGTCGACCTGAAGGCGGCCTTCGCCTTCCCGCTGCCGATGACGGTGATCTGCTCGCTGCTGGGCGTGCCGGAGTCGGACCACGGCGTGCTGCGCGACCTGTACGAGCGGTTCTTCGGCATCAAGCCGGACCCGGCGGGCATCCAGGCGACCATCGCCGGGCTGAACGCCTTCGTCAACGACCTGGTGGCGCAGCGTCGTTCGGCCCCGGGTGAGGACCTGGCGAGCGTGCTGCTGGCGGCCGACACCGAGGGTGGGGCGCTGACCGACGCGGAGGCGGCGGCCACCCTGCGGGTGATCATCGCGGCCGGCCACGAGACCACGGTGAACCTGATCGGCAACGCGGTGCGGGCGCTGCTGGCGCACCCGGACCAGCTGGAGCTGGTGCGTTCGGGGCAGGTGTCCTGGGACGCGGCGGTGGAGGAGTCGCTCCGCTGGACGCCGCCGACCAGCAACTTCCTGTTCCGCTTCACCGCCGCGGACATCCCGGTGGGCGACGCGGTGATCCCGGCGGGCGAGCCGGTGCTGGTCTCGTACAACGCGATCGGACGGGACCCGTTGCAGCACGGGGTGACGGCGGAGCTGTTCGACATCACCCGGGACCCGAGCCGCCACCTGTCCTTCGGTCACGGCCCGCACGTGTGCCCGGGCTCGCCGTTGGCCCGGCTGGAGGCGGGGGTCGCGCTGCCGGCGCTGTTCGCGCGGTTCCCGAAGCTGTCGCTCGCGGTGTCGGACGCCGAGCTGCGGCCGAGCCCGTCGCTGGTGGTGAACAGTCTGCTGGAGCTGCCGATCCGGCTGTTCTGACGCAACGTCACGACATGGGCCCCGTCCGGGTTTCCGGGCGGGGCCCTTCGACTTCTGGTGGGGGCGGTCCGGGAAACGCCTGGTTGTGGGTCACAGTCGGGACACCGGCTTGTGAAGGTCGAACGTGGACCTTGGCGGAGGGCGGCTGCTGCGTTAACGTCTTCGATCAGTCCGGCCGCCGTCCGCCCGTGATCCCCTCAGGCCCATCTCCGGTACAGCGCAATGTCGTTCAGCCACCGTCGGCAGCACGCCCTGGCGAGGAGACCGCATTGACCACCACCGACCCGACCGCGCCGCAACCGCGTCACCGCCGCCGTCTGGCAGCCGTACCCGTCCTGGCGGCGGCACTGGCGCTGACCGCGGCCTGCTCCAACAGCTCCGGCGGTTCGGGTGACGGCGGAGGCGGCGCGGCCCCGTCGCTGTCCGGCGACTGCGCCAAGTACCAGCAGTACGCCGGGCATTCGGGCACGACCGTGACGATGTTCGCCTCCATCCTGAGCCCGGAGTCGGACAACCTGGAGAAGTCCTGGTCCGAGTTCAGCAAGTGCACCGGGATCAAGATCAGCTACGAGGGGTCGAACGACTTCGAGTCGCAACTCCCCGTCCGGGTGGCCGGCGGCAACGCCCCGGACTTCGCGATCGTCCCGCAGCCGGGCCTGCTGGCGCAGATGGTGAAGAGCGGCAAGGTGGTGAAGCCTCCCGCCCAGACCGTCGCCAACCAGGACAAGTGGAGCCCGATCTGGAAGACCTACGGCTCGGTCAACGGCACCTTCTACGCGGCCCCGATGAGCGCCAACATGAAGTCGCTGGTCTGGTACTCGCCGAAGGCCTTCACGGCGGCCGGCTACGAGGCGCCGAAGACCTGGGCGGACCTGATGGCGCTCAGTGACAAGATCGCCAAGGCGGGCGGCCCCAAGCCATGGTGCGGCGGCATCGCCTCCGGGACGGCCACCGGCTGGCCGGCCACCGACTGGCTGGAGGAGGTGGTGCTGGGCAGCTACGGCGGCGAGGTGTACGACCAGTGGGTCGGCCACCAGGTGAAGTTCTCCGACGAGAAGATCACCACGGCGATGAAGACGGTTGCCGACTGGATGCAGAACCCGGCCTGGACCAACGCGGGGTTCGGCGACGTGAAGTCGATCGCCACCACCACCTTCCAGGACGCGGGCACGCCGGTCCTGAGCGGCAAGTGCATGATGCTGCAGCAGGCCTCGTTCTACGAGGCGCAGTGGCCCAAGGGCACCAAGGTGGGCCCGGACGGGGACGTTTTCGCCTTCCACCTGCCCGCGGTCAACCCGTCCGTCGCCAACCCGGTCGAGGGCGGCGGCGAGTTCCTGGCCGCCTTCGCGAGCCGGCCCGAGGTGCAGGCGGTGCAGAACTACCTGTCCAGCTCGGACTGGGCGAGCAGCCGGGTGAAGACCGCGACCGGCTGGGTCTCGGCCAACCAGGGCGTGGACAAGAGCCTGTACACCGACCCGATCGACAAGCTGTCGGCCGAGGCGCTGACCGACCCGGCGGCCACCTTCCGCTTCGACGGCTCCGACCTGATGCCGGCCGCGGTCGGCGCCGGGCAGGAGTGGAAGTCGCTGACCGCCTGGTTCGCCGAGGGACAGTCGATCCAGAAGACCGCCGCCGACATCGACGCCGCCTGGCCGCAGTAGCCGGGCCGCCGCCCGGCCCCACGCGGGTCGGACACACCAGGACCACCTGTCGAGGGCGGTGCGGGGCCCCCCCCCCCCCCCCCCCCCCCCCCCCCCCCCCCCGGCCAACCCCCCCCCCCCCCCCCCCAAAAAACCCCCCCCCCCCCCCCCCCCCG
>NZ_JBITFB010000027.1:74963-146435 GCF_044455625.1 Kitasatospora sp. NPDC051164
CCGCGGCGGGGCGGCTTTGGCGGGCCCGCCGCCCGCCCCCCGGGGGGTGGCACACCCCTGCACCACGTGTGGGGGGGGGGGGGGGCCCCCCCCCCCCCCCCCCCCGCCCCTCCTCCCGCCTGACCCTCCTCACGCCGGCACCCCCCTTTCCACCGGCACTCCCCTTCCCACCGCACCGCACTCCCCTTCCCACCGCACCCGAAGGGACGCGCAGCCATGTCCGTATCCGGATCCCCGTCACCCGCCGCCGCGGTGGCCACCGAGTTGGCCACCAAGCTGGCCACCGAGAGACTGGCGGTCGGCTCCTGGGGCGACGCGGCGGTCAAGTTCGGCAACACCTTCGGCGCCGTCGCGGGATTCCTCGGCATCCTGCTGGTGGTCTTCCTGGCCGCCGGCCGGGCCCGCGGCCGACTGGCCCGTCCGCTGGCCGTCGCGGTGTTCCTCGGCCCGGCGGTGCTGCTGCTGGCGGTCGGCCTGGTGGTGCCGCTGATCCGCACGGTCTACCTGAGCCTGCAGAACGACGACGGCACCCGCTTCGTCGGCGGCGAGAACTTCGGGTGGGCCCTCACCACCGACTCGGTGCAGACGGTCCTGCTCAACACCCTGCTGTGGCTGGTGGTCGCACCGCTGGCGGCGACCGGGCTGGGGCTGGTGCTGGCGCTGCTGGTGGACCGGATGCGCGGCCAGTCGGTGTACAAGTCGCTGATCTTCATGCCGATGGCGATCTCGCTGGTCGGCGCCTCGATCATCTTCAAGTTCGTCTACGAGTCGCGTGGGCCCGGGCAGGCGCAGATCGGTCTGCTCAGCCGACTCGCCGTCGCGGTGGGCTGGGACGACCCGCCGAACTGGATGCTCTCGCAGCCGCTGAACACCTTCCTGCTGATGGCGGTACTGGTCTGGGTGCAGACCGGCTTCGCGATGGTGGTGCTGTCGGCGGCGATCAAGGCGATCCCGGACGAGGTGGTGGAGGCGGCCCGGCTGGACGGCGCGAGCGGGGTGCGGCTGTTCTGGTACGTCACCGTGCCGATGATCCGCACCACGGTGATGGTGGTGCTGACCACCGTCATGATCATCACCCTGAAGGCCTTCGACATCGTCCGCACCATGACCGGCGGCAACTTCGGCACCCAGGTGCTCGCCAACGAGATGTACTCGCAGTCCTTCGTGCAGTTCAACGCGGGGCGGGGCAGTGCCCTCGCGGTGATCCTCTTCCTCGCGGTGCTGCCGTTGGTGGCCTACAACATCGTCCAGCTGCGGAAGGAACGTGAGGTGCGGTGACCCCGATGCGGAAGATCTCGCTGCGGAAGACCTCCGTCCCGAACGGGGCCCCGAAGGTGGCCGGCGGGTCCCCGAAGGTGGCCGGTGGGTCCCCGAAGGTGGCGGGCGGGGCCGCGAAGGTGGCGGGCGGTCCCGGTAATCCGGTCCGCAAGGCCTTCGGCAGCCCGCTGGCCTCGGTGTTCGTGATCGCGATGACGGTGCTCTGGACGATCCCGACGCTGGGCCTGCTGGTGACCTCGCTGCGGCCCAAGCAGGACGTGACCTCCAGCGGCTGGTGGACCGCCCTCCTCCACCCGGACTTCGGCCTCGGCAACTACCACTCGGTGCTGTTCGAGGGCGGTTCCGGCGCCTCCACCGGCCTGGTGCCGTTCATGGTGAACTCGCTGGCGATCAGCGTCCCGGCGACCGTCTTCCCGCTGGTGCTCGCGGCGATGGCGGCCTACGCGCTGGCCTGGGTGCGGTTCCGGGGGAGCGATGCGGTGTTCTTCACCGTGTTCGCGCTCCAGGTGGTGCCGCTCCAGATGGCGCTGATCCCGCTGTTGCGGCTGTTCTCGAGCGGCGCGCACCTGGGCTCACTGACGCTGATCCCGGCGGTGGACCTGAAGGGCAGTTACGCGCCGGTCTGGCTGGCGCACACCATGTTCGCGATGCCGCTCGCGGTGTTCCTGCTGCACAACTTCATCGCCCAGCTGCCGCGCGACCTGATGGAGGCGGCGGTGGTGGACGGCGCTTCGCACTTCAAGATCTTCCGCTCGATCGTGCTGCCGCTGAGCGCCCCGGCGCTGGCCTCGTTCGCGATCTTCCAGTTCCTGTGGGTCTGGAACGACCTGCTGGTCGCACTGACCTTCGCGGGCGGCACGCCGGAGGTGGCGCCGATGACGGTGCGGCTGGCCCAGCTGTCGGGCTCCCTCGGCGGGCGCTGGGAGCTGCTGACGGCCGGGGCGTTCCTGTCGATCATCGTGCCGCTGATCGTGTTCTTCAGCTTGCAGCGGTACTTCGTCCGGGGGCTGCTGGCCGGGTCGGTGAAGGGATAGCCCACGGGGTGTCACCGGGGGGCATCGACGGGGCATCGACGAGCTCTCCATGGGCTCTCGATGGGCGGAGAGGGAGTGTCGAGGGAGCAACCGGTGGCGAGCAGGTTCTGAACACGTTCAGAACCAACTTTTGAACTCGTTCAGAATGGTCTACAGTCGGCAACGACGGCGGCGCTGAGCGCACCCGCCGGCGGACTGTCCCGAGGGCGGCTTCCGCATGCCCACCGACCACTGAGGGGGACCCATGTCCGGTCTGTCCACGCCCGCCTCGGCCGATCCGCCACCCGCGCCGGGGCCGCAGAACCCGGACGGGCCGCACGAAGCCTCGGGTCCGCAGGAACCGGCCGGACCGGACAGCTCCTGGGACCCGTACCGCCCGGCTGGTCCCTACGGCGCGGGTGGTCCGTACGGCGCGGGTGGTCCGTACGGCGCGGGCGGGTCCCGCCGGTCGCCCGGCGCGCCCGGGCCGACGGGGGCGGGCTGGCTGCGCCGCAGTGACCCCGAGCGCCGGGCGGGGGCCACGCCCCGGGTCGTCCTGGCCGCCCTGCTCAGCGGCCTGCTCACGGCCTGGCTGCTGTACGACGGTCTGGGGGTCAACCTGTTGATCTGCGGCGCCGCCACCGCCGTCGGGGCCGGCTTCGCCGCCCGGGCGGCAGGCCGTCGGATCCGGCCCTGGACGGCCGCCTGGAGCCTGCTCGCCCTTGCCCTGCTCGCCGTCCCGGCCTGGTGGGTCGCCGACTGGCCCACCCTGCTGGCCGTCGGGGGCGCGTTCGGCCTGGCCTCGCTGGCCCTGCACGGCGGGCGCCGGTGGCCGGGCGTCCTGCTCGCCCTGCCCGGTCTGCTCTGGCAGCTGGTGCCCGCCGTGGGGTGGGCCTGGATCAGCATGGAGGGCCGCCCGCTGCCCGGCCGCGGCCGGGTCGTCCCGGTGCTCAAGGCGCTCGGGGTCGCCGCCGTCCTGCTGACCGTCTTCGGCCTGCTGTTCGCCAGCGCCGACGCCGCCATGGCGGACCTGCTGGGCAACCTCAGCCCGGACCTCGACCTCGGCCGACTCCCGGCGCGTGGGGTGCTGTTCGTGCTCGGGACGCTCACCGCGCTGGGCTTCGCACGGATCGCGGCCGGCCCGCGCCGCTGGGACCGGACGGTGATCCGGCCGGGCCTCGAACGGCGACGGCTTGAGTGGGCGCTGCCGCTGGTCGCGCTCAACCTGATGTTCGGCGTCTTCGCGGTGGTCCAGGCCGTGGTGGTGCTCGGCGGAGCGGACGCCGTCCTGAGCAACACCGGGATGAGCCGCTCCGAGTACGCCCGGCAGGGCTTCTGGCAGCTGAGCGTGATCACCGTGCTGACCCTGGTCGTGGTGGCGGTCGCCAAGCGCTGGGCGCCGCGCACCACCGCCGCCGACCGCCGGGTGGCACGGATCCTGCTCGGGCTGCTCTGCGTGCTCGCGCTGGCCGTGGTCGCCTCCGCACTCGGCCGGATGTGGTTCTACGTGGACGCCTCCGGGCTGACCCAGCTGCGGCTCTGGGTGCTCGTGGTCGAGGTCTGGCTGGGCGTCGTCTTCCTACTGCTGATAACCGCCGGGCTGACCCGCGGCACCGGCTGGCTGCCGCGCGTCGTCGTCCTCAGCGGGATGCTCACCGTCGCGGTGTACGGCCTGATGGGCCCGGACGCGATCGTCGCGGACCAGAACGTCGCCCGGTACGAGCGGGCGCTGCGGGCCGACCCGCACACCGCGGCCATCGACCTGCGCAACGTCCGCCAGCTCTCGGCGGACGCGGTGCCCGCCCTGGACCGGCTGCCCGAACCGCAGCGGAGCTGTGCGCTGGAGCTGATCGGGCAGGATCTGGGCCGGGAGGCGCAGCCCTGGTACGCGACCAGCGTGTCGGTCGCCCGGGCCCGGAAGATCCTGGCGCGGCGGCCGCCGGTGGACTCGCCGATGGTCGGCCGCGGGGCCTGCGACCGGGCGGGGTTGGCGTACGACGCGGCCTGGTAGTCGGGGACGGTTCGGGAGAGCGGCAAGGGCCGGTCGGGAGCAGTCCGCTCCCGACCGGCCCTCGCGGTGGTGCCGGCGTCGTCCCGGGGTCTGCGCCTTGCGGCGTCAGTGCATCCCGGGTCAGTGCATCCCGGGTCAGTGCATCGCGACGGGGGCGGAGTCGCCGCTCGGCAGGTCACTGGCCTTGGCCTTGATCACGAAGACCGCGACCACCAGGGCGACCGCCGCGAGCGCCGCGCCCACGATGAAGCCGTGCGAAATGCCATGGGCGAGGACGGTGTTGGCGGCGTCCGTGCGCGGCGGGAACTCGTGGTGCTGCTGCAGGTAGGCCAGCTGATCCGGGCTCGCGCTCTGCATGAACTTCGGCAGCTGCGTGGCGGCCTCGGCCGTGGCGTAGTGCGCGAAGACCGTGGTCAGGATCGACAGGCCGAGTGAACCGCCGATCTGCTGCATGGAGTTGAGCAGGCCGGAGGCGGCGCCGGTCTCCTCGCCCGGGACGCCCGCGACGGCGAGCAGCATCACCGGAACGAAGATCAGGCCCATGCCGAAGCCGAATATCACCGTGGGGCCGAGCACCCCGTCCAGGTAGCCGCTGTCCTTGCCCATCTGGGTCAGCCAGCTGAGGCCGATGGTGACCAGCAGCGCGCCGCCCGCCATGAACGGCTTCGGGCCGTACTTGGCCTGGAAGTTGGACGCGATCTGCGCGGCGATGATGATCGAGACGCTGATCGGGAGGAAGGACACGCCTGCCATCAGCGGGCTGTAGCCGAGCGGGCCCTGCACGAACAGCACCACGTAGAAGAAGATGCCGAACATGGCCGCGGCCAGGCAGAGCATCATCACCAGGCCGCCGGTGCGGTTGCGGTTGGCGAACAGGTGCATCGGGGTGATCGGCTGGTCGGTGCGGCGCTCGACCACGAGGAAGGCGGCCAGCAGGATTGCGCCGGCCGCGAAGGAGCCGAGCGTGACACTGTCCGACCAGCCGTCCGAGGCGGCCCGGATGAACCCGTAGACCAGGCCGACCAGGCCCAGCGTCGAGGTGAACGCGCCGGGCAGGTCGAAGCGGCCCGGGTGGCGCTCGGACTCGGCGATGTAGCGCGGCGCGGCGATCGCGATCAGGATCGCGATCGGCACGTTGACGAAGAACACCCAGCGCCAGTTCAGGTACTCGGTGAGCAGACCGCCGGCCAGCAGGCCGATCGCGGCGCCCGAGCCGGCCACCGCCGAGAACACGCCGAACGCCTTGTTGCGTTCCGGCCCTTCCTCGAAGTTGGTGGCGATCAGAGCGAAGGCCGTCGGTGAACAGATCGCGCCACCGATGCCCTGGAGCGCGCGGGCGGCCAGCAGCAGGCCGCTGTCCTGCGCGAAACCGCCGAGCAGGGAGGCCAGGCCGAACAGCAGGGTGCCGAAGATGAATACCCGGCGGCGGCCGAGGATGTCACCCGCGCGACCGCCGAGCAACAGCAGCCCGCCGAAGGTCAGGGTGTAGGCGTTGATGACCCACGACAGGTCGGTGGTCGAGAAGTTCAGGGCGTCCTTGATCTGCGGCAGCGCGATGTTCACGATGGTCGCGTCGAGCACCACCATGAGCTGGGTGGCCGCGATGACGGCCAGGGTGATGCCCTTGCCGTGCCCCTTCGCGCCGGGCGGTGGTGAGGTCTTGCTGAGCGTGTCGGTGACAGCCACGAATGTGCCCCCTGCTGGCTATGTGCGTGGTGCTCTGGACTCGGCGGGCCGCCGGTGTCCGGATGCGGCGCTGCGCCCTTGCGCAGACCGGGAAGGAACGGGATCGTTCACTAATCTGGACGATATCCTGGGCTGGATTGTGAACGCAAGCGTTCCTTAAGGATGGTGGCGATGGAACGGTTGGTGCGGCGCCTGGTGGCGGACCGGTCCGGTCGGTCGCCGGGGCGGTCCACGGGCGCCTCGGGCGGCGGCCCCGGCGACCCGGGCGGCGTCTCCGGCGTCTCGGGTGCCTCGGGTGCCTCGGGCGTCGAGGCGGGTGCGGTTGCTCCGGGCCGGGGTGCGGAGCCGGCCCTCTGCCGGGTGCGGGCCGCCCATCAGGCCCTGGCGCGGCCCGGGAGGCGGCGGGGGAAAGAGCTGGAGAACGCGATCTTCGAGGCCGCGCTCGACCAGCTCACCTCCGGCGGATACGCGCGGCTGACGATGGAAGGGGTCGCCGGCGCGGCGCGGACCGGGAAGGCCGCGCTCTACCGGCGCTGGGCGTCCAAGGACGAACTGGTCATCGACGCCCTGGACGCCACTCTTCCACGCCCTTACGACACCCCCGACCTCGGGTCCGCCCGCGACGAACTCCTGCAGCTCATCGAGGCGTTCACGGCCGCGTTGACCTCCCGGGCGGGCGCCGCCCTCCATGCGCTGATGGCCGAGATCGACCAGGAGCGGGCCGAGGTCTTCAAGGGCTTCATCAACGACCGGGTCATCGAGCCGACCACGCAGACCATCCTGGAGATCCTTCGCCGCGGCGCCGAGCGCGGGGACGTGCGGCCCGGCGCGGCAACCCCGCTCGTGGCCGACGTCATCCCGGCGATGCTGCTCTACCAGGCCAAGATCCGCGGATTCCGGGACCTGGGGCCGGACTTCGCCGTCAGGCTGGTGGACGAGGTGCTGCAGCCGATGATCCGCGTCTGAGGGCGGGCCCGGGCCGGCCCGGTCATGTGCGGGCGTGGCTGCCGGGGGCCTTCCCGCAGCGAGGGCGGCGGATCCGGCGGCCGCAGGGCGGGCTTAGGCTGGAGGCTGCCCCAGTTGAACGGAAGCCGCCATGCCCATCGTCCCGCCGACGCACTCCGTCGAACGCTCGCTCCGTCGGGCCGGCGCCAGGATCGTCGTCGGCCTGGACGAGGTCGGGCGCGGCGCCTGGGCCGGACCGGTCACCGTGGGCGCGGCCGTCACCGGCCTGCGCAAGGCGCCGGACGGGCTGACCGACTCCAAGCTGCTCACCGAACTGCGTCGCCGTGCCCTCGCCCCGGTCCTCGCCGACTGGGTCACCGCGTACGCCCTCGGGCAGGCCTCGCCGCAGGAGTGCGACGAGCTCGGCATGACGGCGGCGCTGCGACTGGCCGCCGTCCGCGCGCTGGAAGCGCTGCCGGTCGAGCCCGACGCGGTGATCCTCGACGGCAAGCACGACTACCTCGGCGGCCCCTGGCGGGTGCGCACGGTGATCAAGGGCGACCAGTCCTGCGTCTGCGTCGCCGCCGCCTCGGTGCTCGCCAAGGTCCACCGCGACGGCCTGATGGGCGAACTGGGCGAGGGGTGCCCGGACTACGGCTTCGCCGACAACGCCGGCTACCCGTCCCCGGTGCACCGTGCCGCGCTGGAGGAACTCGGCCCCACCGAGCACCACCGGCTCTCCTGGGCGTACATGGACGGACTGTCGAAGTGGCGTCACCTCAAGCGCGTTCGGGAAGGCGCGGGCGAGGCGCGGGGATCCGCCGACGAGCAGTTGACGCTCGGTTTCTGACAGTCCGTCTGGAATTGCCCAGGGTGGGGCCGTGGGTGTTCGGTGCCCAAAGGGTGGGGCGCCCGTGCGCGTTCGACCGGCATTTGATAGATATCCGGGTATGCCTGTCTTCCCCGAGGAGTCGGAGATTCACGAGAGCCTCCCGGGCCCCGGCGTTCCCTTCCCCCGCGAGTCGGACGCACAAGCCCTCCACGCGCCTGCCACCGGCGGCGCACCCGCCACCGCACCAACCACCGTCGCCATCCCGGCTGCGGTGCCCGGCCCCCGCTCGGCGCCTCCGCGCCCGGCCCCGCCGCGCGCCGCCCGGCCCGGTCCGCCGGGGCTGATCCCCAAGCCCGGTCCGGCGCCGCGCCGCCCGGCCGCCACCGCGCCGCAGGTGGAGGTCCGGCGGATCGCCGCCACCCCCGCCCAGGCCGTGGAGCGCGCCGACGACGCGATCGACCAGCTGCTGGACTCCGGCCGCGACCCGGGCGACATCCTGGTGCTGACGGTCGGCGAGGCACACCCCTGGCAGCGGCACGAGCTGTCCTTCGGCGAGGAGCGCTACTGGGCGCAGCTCGCCGACGGCGGGGACGTGTTCTATGCGGACGCCGCGCTGACCCGTCCGGTCCACCGCGAGGTGGTCGTCCTGGTGGTCAACGGCGGAACGCCCGCCCTGGCCGCCGAGGCGTACACCGAGGCGCTCGGCCGCGCGAGTGCCCTGCTGGTGGTCTGCGGCGAGGCCGGCCCGACGACCGCCGGGGCTGCCGCAGCCACGCCCGGGCACCCCGTCCACGTCTGACCGCCGCCCTTCCGTTCCGGGCCCGGTGCCGTACGGTGCCGGGCCCGAAATCCGTCCCGGGACGGGCGGGCGGTCGCCGGTCCGGAGCCCGTCCGGAGCCCCTCCGGCGGCCGGCGATGCCGGGGCATCGGACCTGCCCGCTCGGTGCCCGTCGGACCCGGGCGCCGGTGGTCCCGTCGGATCGATCCGTGCTCGGTGACCGTACGTCCGGCGGGTTCGGCGGGTTCGGCGGGGTCAGCGGGTTCCGGTACGGCGGGTCGGCTCGGCCGTCGCGGCCCGGGCCGGGATCCACGGGGGCTCGGACTGCGGGGAGCGCTGAGCGTCGCCTCCGTGTTCGGCTTCTTCCACCGCCGGCCGGCGGGTGCGCTGGCCGTGCGGGGCGTCGAGCACCGAGCGGGGCGGCAGCTCCGTCACGGTGTGCACCGGCCCGTCCGTCCACGAACCCGCATGCGGATTTCGTCCGCTCCGCCCGTCCCCGAGGACCTGCCAGCCCGCCGGGGTGAGCCCGAGGTACGCGCCGCAGCGCAGCCCGTGCAGCCCGGCCGCGTCCCGCAGCGCCCACATCCAGGCGCCGTCCTGCTCCGTCCAGCCGGGCGCGCCGTCGCGGCAGCGCAGCAGCACGGCGGTGCGGGTCGGCTCGGGCAGCCGCAGGTCGTGCGGGAGGATCCGGCGCAGGTGCGTCAGCAGGGCGTTCCGGTGCTGCCAGCCGTCGGTGTCGCGCGGCCAGGGGATGAAGGAGGCCGAGGCGGCCAGGTGGTGGAGCGCGTCCAGGACGCCGACCACGACCGTGCCCGGCTGGGGCAGGTGGCGCTGGTGCAGCTCCAGGACGAACTCGCGGGGGTCGCGCAGCAACGGGATCCCCGAGGCGGCCCAGGTCTCCAGGTCCAGCACCCGTCTGGGCACCGAACTCCGGGAGAGGGGATGTGGACCTCGGTCGATACCGTTGATCACGATCCTCCTTCCTGACCCGTGGGCAGACGGGTGCCTGGGTACGCCGAAGCGTGGGTCCGGCGGACCGAGTTTCGGGTACCTCCCAATTCTCGGGGCATCGGGGGTGGAGCGGCAACGATGAAATGATGAACGCCATCCGATAGCCCATGGTCTGCCGGATATGTTCCACTGTCGCCCGGGCGCGGTCGGGATGCCGCAGCGTCTTGATCCGTGACGCTCGAAGTGCGAGGTGAGCCGTCGTCGGCATGGTGACCACTCCTTTCCCGCGTCCGTCGACCGGTGTGATCGAAATCGCTTGGCTTGATCCTTTTCGTTAGGCCATTCGAGTGAAGGCCGTTGTTCGCTCGACGGCCTTCTGCCGCCCCGTCACCCCTGCACGGCCAGTACCAGCGGCAGCACCGCGCCCGCCCCGGCCCGGCGCAGCAGACGGGCGGCCACGGTGACCGTCCAGCCCGAGTCGACGAGGTCGTCCACCAGCAGCACCGGCCCGGCGGCCGCCGCCACCGCCTGCTCCACCTCCGGCGGCAGGACCAGCGCCCCGGCCAGCGAGTGCAGCCGTTGGGCGCTGTTGCTGCGGGCCCCGTGCGGCGGCAGCCCGCCGGCGTACTCGATCCGGCCGAGCAGCGGCAGCCGTCCGATCTCGGCGATCCGCGCGCCGAGGCTGCCGACCAGCTGGGGGCGGGTCGAGGAGGCCATGGTCACCACGCCGACCGGCCGCTCCAGCCGTGCGCCCTCCGCCGTCGCCGGCCCGGCCCAGCCGCCCGGACCGCGGGCCCAGTCGGCGAGGACCGCCACCAGCGCGTCCACCGCCTCGCCGGGCACCGGCACGTCCGGCGCCTGCTCGGCGAGCAGGGTGCGCAGCCGGTTGCCCCAGCCGATGTCGGACAGCCGGCCGAGCGCCCGGCCGGTCTCGGCCTGCTCGCCCGCCGGGATCCGCCCCTTGAGCGGCACCCCGAGCGCGTCCATCCCGGTCGGCCAGAGTCGGCGCGGCTCGAAGCTCACGCCCGGGCGGCCGAGCGCGGCCCGGGCGGCGGCCAGCGTCTCGGCGGAGACGTCCGAGGTGTGCAGCGGCCCCGCGCAGTTGTCGCACCGCTCGCACGGCACGGCCTGCTCGTCGTCCAGCTGCCGGCGCAGGAACTCCATCCGGCAGCCGGTGCCCGCCGCATACTCGCGCATCGCCCGCTGTTCCGCCTCCCGGGAGGCGGCGACCTTGGCGTAGCGGGCGGTGTCGTACGCCCAGCTCTGCCCGGTGGCCGTCCAGCCGCCCTTGACCCGGCGGACGGCGCCGTCCACGTCGAGCACCTTGAGCATGGTCTCCAGCCGGGCCCGGCGCAGGTCCACCCGGGGCTCCAGGGCGGCCGTGGAGAGCGGGCGGCCGGCCTCGGCCAGCGCGTCGATGGTGCGCCGCACCTGCTCCTCCGGCGGGAAGGCCAGCGAGGCGAAGTAGCGCCAGATCGCCTCGTCCTCGCGCCCGGGCAGCAGCAGCACCTCGGCCCGGTCCACGCCGCGCCCGGCCCGGCCGACCTGCTGGTAGTAGGCGATCGGCGAGCCGGGCGAGCCGAGGTGCACGACGAAGCCGAGGTCGGGTTTGTCGAAGCCCATGCCGAGAGCGGAGGTGGCGACCAGCGCCTTGACCCGGTTGGCCAGCAGGTCGGCCTCGGCGGTGCGGCGCTCGGCGTCCTCGGTGCGGCCGGAGTAGGAGGCCACCGGGAAGCCGCGCTCGCGCAGGAAGGCCGTGACCTCCTCGGCCGCGGCCACCGTCAGGGTGTAGACGATGCCCGAGCCGGGCAGCCGGTCGAGGTGGTCGGCCAGCCAGGCGAGCCGGTGCGCCGGGTCGGGCAGGGCCAGCACACCCAGGGTGAGGCTCTCCCGGTCGAGCGGCCCGCGCAGCACCAGGGCGTGCTCGTCGGCGGTGCCGAGCTGCTCGGCGACGTCCGCGGTGACCCGGGCGTTGGCGGTGGCGGTGGTGGCCAGCACCGGGACGCCGGGCGGCAGCTCCGCGAGCATGGTGCGCAGCCGGCGATAGTCGGGGCGGAAGTCGTGCCCCCAGTCCGAGATGCAGTGGGCCTCGTCGACCACCAGCAGGCCGGTGGAGGCGGCGAGCTTGGGCAGCACCTGGTCGCGGAAGTCCGGGTTGTTCAGCCGCTCCGGGCTGACCAGCAGGACATCGACCTTCCCGGCGGCGACCTCGGCCTGGACCTCGTCCCACTCGTCGGTGTTGGCCGAGTTGATGGTGCGGGCGTGGATTCCGGCCCGGGCCGCTGACTCGACCTGGTTGCGCATCAGGGCGAGCAGCGGCGAGACGATCACCGTCGGTCCGGCACCGCGGGCCCGGAGCAGGGCGGTGGCGATGAAGTAGACCGCGGACTTCCCCCAGCCGGTGCGCTGGACGACCAGGGCGCGGCGGTGGTCGACCACGAGGGCCTCGATGGCCGTCCACTGGTCCTCGCGCAGGGCGGCGCCGGGGCCGGCGAGCTCGCGCAGGACGGCTTCGGCCCGCGCCCGGACCTCGGCGCGGTCGGCGGTGGCGGTGATGTGGGTCTCGGGCTGCTGCATGGCGTCCATGTAACCCCGTACCGCCGACATGCGGCGAATGCCGGGGTGGGCGAGAGGGGAAGGCGGGATGGATTTCATCCGCTGATCCGCTGAACGGCGGACAAAATCCACCCTGCGGAGGGAGTGTCGCTTGCTCCGAATGAGTTAAAGGAAATTCGGAGGCGGAGTTATCCACAGAAAAAAGACGGTTTCGGCGTCGTCCGCGGATTGCGTCCACTCTTGCGGCCATGAACGCAATGAACAACGAACACGTCATTCTGTCCCTCGGCCCGGCCTCCGAGCACCGGCCGGTCGTCATGCGCGGTCCGGCCGACATGGCCGAGCTGCTGCCCTACTTCCTGGGGTTCTACCCCGACGACAGCATCGTCGCGGTCGGTCTCCAGGGCCCCGACCTGCAACAGGCCGGGGTGATCCGGGCGGATCTGCCGGACTCGCCCGCGCAGTGGCCGGCCGCCGCGGAGGAGACGGCCGCCCTGCTGGTCGCCCTCTCCGAGCGGCACGGCGCCCGGCCGCTCCAGGTGCTCCTCTACCTCTGCCAGGATCCCGGCGCGCCGCACGCCCCGCCGGTGGTGGACGGCCTGCGACCGCTGGCGGACGACCTCCGGGCGGCCTTCGGGCGTCGGGGCGTCGTGGTCAAGGAGTCGCTGTGCGTCTCGGACGGCCGCTGGTGGTCCTTCCTCTGCCGCGGCACCGAGTGCTGCGATCAGGCGGGCAACCCGGTGCGGCGCGGTCCCGGTCCTGGCCCGGCGGCCGCCGCCGCGACGGTCGCCGGCCTGGTGCCGCGCGGCAGCCGGAAGGCGATCATCGGCGGGCTGGTCCCGATCGGCCCGCCCGAGGACGACGTCCACCGCGAGGCGCTCGTCCGGGCCGAGGCGGCCGTCGGCTCGTTCTCCCGTGAGCAGGGCATCGGGCTGCTCGACCAGGCCGTCGCCGAGTTCGCGGCCGGGGCCCGGGAGCTCGACCCGGACCGGACGGCCCGCCTGCTGTTCGCCCTGCGCGACCGGATCGTCCGGGACCGAGGTGTCGAGTACGCCCGGCCCGCCGAGTTGGCCCCCGCCGAGCGGCTCTGGCGCTTCCTCGCCCGGCGCGCCGTGCCGCCGTACGAGAGCTGCGCGGTGGCTCCGCTGACCCTGCTGGCCTGGGCTTCCTGGGTCGCCGGGGACACGGCGACGGCCCGGGTCGTACTCGGGCACGTCCTGCGGCTCGCCCCGGACTACCTGCTGGCCGAACTGCTCTACGAGTCGCTCAACGACGGCATGACGCCCGGGGCACTGCTGGCCGCCGTCGAGGCCCAGCGGCGGCGGCGCGAGCAGCACGCGCCCGCGTCGGCCCCGGCCGACGACCCGCCGTCGCCCGCCGACGGCACGGGACCGGCACCCGAGGCCTCGGCACCCGAGGCTCCGACGGGCGAGGCCTCCGGTGAGCGGCCCGGCCCGGCCTCCGGCGCCCGCCGACGTCGCCGGGGCGGCCGCCGGAAGGGCACGTCCACGGCACCAGCACCGGCGCCGGACGGGAGCACCCCCGGGCCGGTGGGCCTGCTGTCCGCGCCCGGACGGGCTGCGGCGCCCGGGTGCGCCCGGCCGGCCGGGGAGCGGCCCGTCCGGCGCCTGCGGCTCGGCCGTGCGGCGGAGTGCGCGCCCGCCGGCACCCGCGCCGGGAGCGGCCTACACCGGTGCCGCGGGGTCCGGCGGGCGGCGAGAGGAGGCCGCCGTGCCCACTGAGCCGCCCGCTTCCGCCCCGTACCGGTCTGCCGGCCGCTACGCCTCGCCGTGCGCCATCTTGATCAGGCGGTCCAGCACCTTGCCGCCGCTCGCCCGCAGGCCGTCGTGCTCCCACTCGTTGGTGATCCAGGTCCGCAGGCCACGCACCGCGCGAGCGGTCTCCAGCGAGTCGGCGGTGTCCACGTACATGTCGTCGTGGTACACCGCCGCCACGACCGGTACGCCGTTGGCGGCCAGGCGCGCCCGGTCGTACAGGTCGGGCCAGTCGGTGCGGGCGGCGAGCAGCTCCGCGGTCTCCTTCAGCGGGCGCAGCGCGGGGTCGGTGTCGAACATCCAGGGGTAGATCATCTCCCCGGTGAACAGCACCGGCGCGTCCGACTCCAGCGCGGCCCGGGCGTCGAACCGCGGGAACTCCTTGCGGAGCCGCTCGGCCGACCAGGCGGTGCCGCCTTGGTCCACCGACCGCTGGCCGTAGATCGACTCGTGCAGCACGGCGTACAGCGGGCCGCCCGCGAAGGAGAGGTGGGCCTGGGCGCCGGCCAGGAAGGTGTCGGAGAGCTCGGGCCCGGCCGCGCCCTCCACCCAGGCCTCCTCCAGCAGGTAGTGCAGGACGCCGGAGCCGCTGCCGCCGCCAAGCAGCAGCCCGAGGGCCTGGAACGCCTCGACGGTGAGCAGCCCGCCGTCCGGCAGGGTCGCGGGGGCGTCCGCGAGGCGGGCGGCGATCCGCCGCACCGCCTCGACGTCCTGCGGGAACCGGGCGTAGTGGTCCTCGTTCTTGCGGGCCACGCGCGGGTAGGCGGCGCGGTAGACGTCGTCGGCCGAACTGCCGAGGCCGGCCAGGCCTCCGGTGATGAAGGCCTCGGTCAGGCCCTCGGGGGCGATGGAGAGGTAGGTGAGGGTGCAGAAACCGCCGAAGCTCTGACCGAGCACGCTCCAGCGCCGGTCGGCGCCGAGCAGCCGGGTGCGGATCAGCTCTGCGTCCCGGACGATCGAGTCCGCGCGGAAGCGGGCCAGGTAGTCCGCCTGATCCTGCGGGCCGCCGCGCCGGGCAAGGGTCTGCCGGGTCGCGGGCGTGGACCGCCCGGTGCCGCGCTGGTCGAGCAGGAGCACCCGGTAGTCGTCCAGGGCGCGCTCCAGCCAGGAGTCCCGGCCGAGCGGGCGGGCGGCCTTGCCGCCGGGCCCGCCCTGGAGGAAGAGCAGCCATGGCAGGTCGTCCCGCTCGCGGCCGGCGGCCACCACCTCGCGGGCGTACACCTCGATCTGCTCGCCCTGCGGGGCAGCGTGATCGAGGGGCACCTGGAAGACGTGGTCGGTCGTGACAATCCCGGGCAGCCGGCTGACGGTGGACATGGAACTCCTCGGTCTCTGCTGGTCACAACGGTGGTGTCGCGGTTCACGGGATCACCGGGTGCGGGGCCGCGACCCCCGCACCGTATCCTGGCGGCGATCGAGCGCCGGTTCGACCGTCCCCGTCCATCCGGCCGGGCGGCCGACCCCGGCCGACGCCCGGTCCGAGCGGTGCGGACGACAGCCAGGAACGCCCGGAACCAGGCCTCGGCCGCAGGCGGCGACGGGCCCGTGGCGCGGTCCCGGTGATGCTCCGACGGACGCGGCACGACCGCCCGGCGGGGGCGGTCCCGACCAGCGGCGCTCCGGGCGGGGCGTGACCTGGCGGCGGTGCGCGGCGTTCACCCCGGGGGCCCTGCGCCGGACGGAGACCGACCGGGGCCCGGCCCGGCCGCCCCTGGCCCCACGGCGACCGTCGGCCCCGCGCGGCACCGGGGCCCGGTCGCCGCGAGGGGACCGGCCGGCCCGACGGGCGCGGGACACGCGGCAGGGCGTCACCGGCGGGCCGGAACAGCGGACCTGACGGGGTGCCGGGCGCGGTGGCGGGCCCGACGCGACGGCGCGGCGCGCCGGTACCGGCCCGGGTACCGAGCACCGCTTGGTACGACCCGCCACCGGGTACGGCCAGACACGGCACACCCGCCGACGGGAAACCCCGCCGGCCCGGCACCATCAGCACGCGATCGAGCATGCTCGCGGCCCACCGGCCTGACCCGGCCACCGGACCGCCGAGGGGAGGAGAGTCCGGTGACCGCCATGAGGCCACCACAGGCCATGCCGGCCGAGAGCGTGGTCGGCGCGCCGAGACCGGTCGGGCGCCCCGACCAGGTCCCGCCGACCGGCCCCGGGGGTGCACCCGCCGGTTCGGGTCGGCCCACCGCCCCGCCGCGCCCGCAGCCCCCCGCGGTCCACCACGCGGTGATCTGCGTCAATGCCCCGGCGATGGCTGCCTCCGGCCCCGACGGCCAGCTGCGCGGCCACGGCCTGCACGGCTTCTACCGCAACGGTGTCCGGGCACTCGCCCGGATGGAGCTGCGGCTGGGCGGCATGGAGCCGCTGCCGCTCCAGGGCGCCCTGACCAGCACCGCCCAGGCTCGCTTCCTCGGCGCCGTCCGCATCCCCGGCGACCTCGACCCGGATCCGGCGCTCACCGTCGAGCGGCTGCGCCACGCGGACGGCGTGGAGACTGTCGTCGTGCGCAACACCGGCCCGCGGCCCGCCCGGCTGCCGCTGGAGATCGCCGTCGGCACGGACCTCGGCCCGGTCGCCGAGATCGCCGCCGGACACCGCCCGCCCGACCTGCCGGGCCAGGTGCAGTCCGCCGGGCTGCGCTGGACGGGCCCCGCGCACAGCGCCGTGGTCAGCGCCAAGCCCTCCCCGCACGCCGTACTGGCCGGCGCCGGGGTGCTCCGCTGGGACCTGGAGGTCCAGCCCGGCGCACGCTGGTCGGTCGAACTGCGCACCGAGCTGGAGAGCGCCGCCACCGGCCCACGCCCACCCGGCGGGCGCGGCACCGGTGTCCCGCTGCCCTGGTCCGAGCCCGAGGTCCGCAGCGACGACTCCCGGGTCGCCCCGCTGGTCTCCCGCTCCCTGGACGCTCTCGGCGGACTGCTGTTCGCCGACCCGGACCGTCCGACCGACCTCTACCCGGCCTCCGGCGCGCCCTGGCGCTTCGGCCTCGCCCCGGCCGACGCGCTCTGGGCCGCCCGGCTGACCCTGCCGCTCGGCACCCGGCTGGCCGCCGGCACCCTCCGGGCGCTGGCCCGCCGTCAGCAGCTCGCCCCCGCCCCGGGCCGCACCGAGGGCCTGCTGCCCGGCGGCCTGCGGCACGGCGGCCCGGAGCTGCCGCCCACCTGCACCGCCACCGAGGCCACCCTGCTGTTCGTCACGGTGCTGGCCGAGGCCTGGCGCTGGGGCCTGCCCACGGCGGAGGTCGCCGAGCTGCTCCCGGCCGCCGAGCGGGCCCTGGCCGCCCTGCGGGACGGACTGGTCGACGGCTTCGTGACCGACCTGAGCCGCCCCACCGAGGAGCGCTCCGCCCACCCGGTCGCCGCCCGCGTCGAGGTCCAGGCGCAGGCCCACCGCGCCGCCCTGCACGGCGCCGAGCTGCTGGAGGCCTTCGGACGCCCGGGTGCCGAGGGCTGGCGGAGCTGGGCTGCCGAGCTGCGCGGGAGCTTCCGCGAGCGGTTCTGGATCGACGACCTCTCCGGCGGCCGCCCCGCCGCCGGGCTGGCCCCGGGCGGCCAGCCGCTGCCCGCAGTCGCCTCCTGCCTGGTGCACCTGCTGGATACCGGGCTCGCCGTCGACGGCGGCTGGCACGAGCGCCTGCTGGACCGTGAGCAGACCCGGTTGCTCGCCCAGCGTCTGGTCGCGCCGGAGCTGGACAGCGGCTGGGGCCTGCGCACCCTCAGCGCCAAGTCCCCCCGCTTCAACCCGCTGGGCCACCGCGGCGGCACGGTACGGGTCCACGAGACGGCGCTGGCGATCGCCGGACTGGCGGAGGCAGGCCACGAGAACGAGGCCGGCACCCTGCTGGAGGGCCTGCTCGCCGCGGCCGCCCACTTCGAGGGACGGCTGCCGGAGATGTACGCGGGGGAGCAGCGCACCCCCGGCTGCCCGCCCGTGCCGCACCCGGCGGCCTGCCGCCCGGCGGCGGTCTCCGCGGCTGGCGCCGCGCACGCGGTGTTCGCCCTCGCAGGCGTGCGGCCCGACGTGCCGGGTGGGCGGGTCCTGGTCCGCCCGGCCAGCACCGCGCCGCTCGGCGAGCTGGAGCTGACCGGCCTGCGGGTGGCGGGCGAGCCCTTCTCGGTCCGGGTGAGCCGGATCGGGGTTGCGATGGTCGAGGAGGCCTCCGCGGACCTGCAGCTCGTCGCCCGCTGACCGCGCGCCCCGGGCCGGCCCGCCCCGGGCCCGTGGCGCCGCGCCGGTGGCGCCGCTTCGATGGCGCCTCTTCGGCGACTTCGGCCCGGGAGTCCCCGCCCGCCCGTGCGCGAACCGTGCCGGGCGGGCGGGCCGACGGCCTCGGGCGGGCCGGGCGCAAGGCCTGTGCTTATCGTCAGAGAGACGACTATGATCGTCGCCATGTCGCGTTACGATCCGTCGGCCTTCCCCCCGTTCGCTGTCACGGTTGACCTGGTGGTGCTGACGGTGCGCGACCACGCGCTCTGCGCCCTGCTGGTCAGACGCGGCGAGCCGCCGTTCCAGGGGTACTGGGCGCTGCCCGGCGGCTTCGTCCGCCCGGACGAGGGCCTGGCCGAGGCCGCCTCCCGGGAGCTGGCCGAGGAGACGGGCCTGCGCGCGCACTCGGCCCCGGGCCACGACGCGGTCGGCCCCGGTGCGGCCGGGGCCCACTTGGAGCAGCTCGCCACCTACGGCCATCCGCAGCGCGACCCCCGGATGCGCGTGGTCAGCGTGGCCTACCTGGTGCTCGCCCCCGACCTGCCGACGCCCCGGGCCGGCGGCGACGCCAGCAGCGCCCGCTGGGCACCGGTCGGCGAGCTGCTCGGCGACAACCCGGCCGACGGCGTCCCGCTCGCCTTCGACCACGGGCTGATCCTCGCCGACGGCGTGGAACGCGCCCGCTCCAAGATCGAGTATTCCTCCCTCGCGACCGCCTTCTGCCCGACCGAGTTCACCGTCGGGGAGCTGCGCCGGGTCTATGAGGCGGTCTGGGGCGTGGTGCTGGACCCGCGGAACTTCCACCGCAAGGTCACCGGCACCCCGGGTTTCCTGCTGCCCTCCGGCGGCACGACGACCCGTCAGGGCGGCCGCCCGGCCCAGCTCTTCACCGCCGGTGGCGCGTCCGCCCTCAACCCGCCCATGCTCCGCCCCGACTCCTGAGCGTCGGCCCGGTGCAGGACCGGCTGACCTCCCAGGAGGACCAGCAGGAGAGGGTCACGGACCAGGGCAGGGCCGCCGTCGACGAGTTCACGGGCGAGTGCAGCGACCACCACCTCCCGCCGCTGCCCTGGATCTCGGACTAGCCGCCCGGCAGGCCTGCAGCCGGCGGCACCGGGTGCGCGGCCGGGAGCCCCAGGATCGGATTGTCCCCTGATCGGGTGAGGTGGGCGGCCGGTGGCCCCGTTCCGCTCCCGCAATGCCCGGAATCGCTGCCGCCGCCCCCTAGTGTGCTGGCGCGGGGCCGTGCGGGCACGGTCCCGCTCCGCGTCGAGCGGGTCGGCCGAGGGCACGGGAGCAGCAAGCGATGATCCAGATCACCGGACTGACCAAGGTCTATCGCAAGGGCGCTCCGCCCGCCGTGTTGGACCTGACCTTCGACGCCCGGCCCGGCGCGGTGACCGCACTGCTCGGTGCCGAGGGCGCGGGCAAGTCCACCGCACTGCGGCTGATGCTCGAACTCGAGCGCGGCCAGGGCGTCACGCTCTTCGACGGCCACCCTTACCGCCGGCTCCGGCGCCCCGAGCGCGAGGTCGGCGTACTGCTGCCCGGTCCGGGCGAGGGCGTGGCCGCGGTGGCCGGGCACCCGGGCCGCAGGGCGCGCGGCCACCTGCGGATGCTCGCGGCGGCCGTCGGCGTCCCGGTCCGGCGGGCCGACGAACTCCTGGAGCAGACCCGGCTGGCCTCCGTCGCCGGGCAGCGGCTGCGCGCCTTCTCGCCCGGCATGCACCGCCGGCTGGCCCTGGCCGCGGCCCTGCTCGGCGACCCCGGGACGCTGCTGCTGGACGCGCCGACCGAGGGCCTGTCGCCGCGCAACGTCGAGTGGTTCCACTCCTTCCTGCGCTCGTTCGGCGTCGCCGGCGGCACGGTCCTGGTGACCACCCGCACCCCGCAGGAGGCCTCGCAGCTCGCGGACCGGGTCGTCACCCTGGACCGCGGCCGTCTGGTGGCCGACCAGCCGGTCGCGGAGTTCCGGCGGACCAGGCTCAGCCCCGAAGTGGCCGTGCGGGGGCCGCAGATGGCGCGGCTGGCGGACCTGCTGGTCAGCCAGGGCGCCGAGGTCCGCCGGGACGGCAGCGTGGGCCTCGCGGTGGCCGGCGTCGATCGCACCGAGATCGGCGAACTCGCCTACCGTCACGGGATCCTGCTGCACGAGCTGGCCGACCGGGTGGTCGAGCAGCCTGCTCCCCGGGTCGTCCTGCCGGTCGCCTCGGGCCGCTCCGGCCACCTCCGGGTCCGCCCGGTCCCGGACGCCGAACCGAGCCCCGAGCCGGCCCGGGAACCGAGCCCCGAGCCGGTCCACGAGCCCGCAGGGCCGCCGGCCGCCGGACCCGCCCCGGGCGCCCCGGCCGACGCAGCCGACACCGACCCGGTCGCCGTACCGGCTGCCGCGCGATGCGCCGACCCGGCCGTCGCGCGGGCCACCGGGCCGGACTCCGAGGCCGTCACCACCCCGCAGCGCCGGGCGCCGCGCCCCCAGGACGACGCCTTCCTGCCCACCCGCGCCCTGCCCGTCGCCGTGGTCGCCGCGGGCCTCCCCGTCCTCGCCACGCCCGGTCCCCGGGCCACGTCGGCCCACCCCGGCCGGCCCGCTGAGCGCAACCGGCCCCCCGAGCGCACTGGGCCCGCTGAGCGCAACCGGCCCCCCGAGCGCACTGGGCCCGCTGAGCGCAACCGGCCCGCCGAGCGCACCGTGCACGGCGATTCGGCCCCCACCGTCGCTGTCGACCGGCTCTTCCGCGACGACCCGGCCCCGGCTGGGGAAGCCGTCCGGTCCAAGCCGCCGGGGTGCCGGGAGAACGCCGACCTGCTCACCGACGACACCGTCCGCCTCCGCCGCCTCGCCTCGGGCGCGACCGCCGCCTTGGCTCCCGCCATCACCGACGACCACCGGAGCGAGTGAACCGTGCGTGCCCTGGCCTACGAACTGCGCCGACTGTGCGGCCTGCGTTCCACCTGGCTGCTGCTCGCCGGCGTCCTGCTCGGTGACGCCGCCGTGGCCGCCGTCCTGGCGAGCCAGACCCCGGACGGCCTGCTGGCCGCGCCTGCCGGGGTGCGGCTGCTGACCGCCGCCGTCCCGCTGATCCCGCTGCCGTTCGCGGCCCTCGGCGCCGGAGTGCTGGGCGCGCTCTCGTACGGGCACGAGGTGTGCCACCCGGGGCTGCCTGCCTCGCTGGTGTCGTACCCGCGCCGGGTGCGGCTGCTGCTGGCCAAGCTGCTGGTGGTCGGCCCGGTGGCGGCGCTGCTGGCGTTGGCCACCCTGTTGCTCGACACGGTGGCCGTGCACCTCTCGCTGCCGGGCGGGGTGACGGTGGCGGCCTGGGCGGAGCCCGGCGCACTGTCGGAGCGGCTGTCCGGGGCGGTGAGCGGCGCCGGGCTGTCCGGGCTGTCGGACCTGCCGGGCGTCTTCGCCCCGCTGGCGCTGGTGGCCGGCCACGGGGTGCCGGCCGCGCTGCTGGCGTTCGTCCTGCTGACCGTCGTGGCCGCCTGGACCGGGGTGCTGACCGCGTCGCTGACCCGCAGCGCCGCCGCCGGGGTGCTGCTGCTGTGTGCGCTGCCGCCGCTGCTGGAGTCCGGCGTCGCCCTGCTGCTGCGCCGGACCGGCCGGCCGTGGCCGGTGCGCGCGGCCGAGCTGCTGCCGTTCCAGTCCGGCATCGAGTGGGCCTACGGCTGGGTGTACGGCGGGGCGCACGAGGCGGCGGCCGGGAGCGCGGCGCTGACGGACCCGGCGCTGCTCGCGGCGGTCGGGGCCCCCGCGGCCGTCCTGCTGCTCGCCGCGCTGCTCGTCCAGGCCCGACGCCGTGCGCTGTAGGGCCCGGCGCGGCGACCGGTAGGGCCCGGCGCCGCAAGCGGTGGGGCATCGGCACCCCGAAGGACCAAGATCGACCAGCAGTGACCGTAATGAGCGGTTCTTCCTGATAAGAAGTCAATTATCCAGTCACGGGCGATCACCCTTTCGTGTGCTTTTCACGAGAATTCTCAAGCCGCGCCCGCCGATCGCCGACAAATGAGGCGTGAGTACCCTTGCGCACCCCACCATGACCCCCGCCCGTTCCGCCGATGGGCCGATCCACGGTTCCGGCGACCTGGACCGCTTCTCGTACGCCGACCGGCCGGCCCCGCCGGCGCCCCGCTGGGAGGGCGCCGAGTCCGACATCGGCCGGGTCGGCCGCAAGACCACCAGCAGCCGCGGTCGCGGTCTGCACGGCCAGCTGGTCCAGCAGCTCGGCCAGATGATCGTCTCCGGTGACCTCGGCGCCGACCGCCCGCTGGTCCCCGAGGAGATCGGCCAGCGCTTCGAGGTGTCCCGGACCGTCGTCCGCGAGTCGCTGCGCGTGCTGGAGGCCAAGGGCCTGGTCAGCGCCCGGCCGAACGTCGGCACCCGGGTCCGCCCGGTCGGCGACTGGAACCTGCTGGACCCCGACATCATCGAGTGGCGTGCCTTCGGCCCGCAGCGGGACGAGCAGCGCCGGGAGCTGTTCGAGCTCCGCTGGGCGATCGACCCGCTAGCTGCCCGGCTGGCCGCCGGCCACGGCCGGGAGGACGTCCAGCAGCGGCTGGTCGAACTGGTCGAGATCATGGGCCACGCCGCCGCCCAGGCCGACCTCTCGACCTACACCCGGGCCGACGCCGAGCTGCACGGCCTGGTCCTGCAGATGGCCGGCAACCGGATGCTGGAGCACCTGTCCGGGATCGTCGGCTGCGCCCTGCACGTCTCGGGCGGCCCGGCGATCTCGTGCGAGCGGCCCTCCGAGTCCTCGGTCAGCCTGCACGCCCGGCTGGTGGACGCACTGGGGGCCGGCGACGGCGCCGCGGCCGAGGTCGGGATGCGGGCGCTGCTCACCGTCCACCCCGAGGTCGAGCCGTCCGTCCCCGCGCCCCGGGAGCACTGAGCGGGCTGTTCCGACGAGCGGAGGCGCCGGGCCCGGCGGTCCGCTCCGCCGAGGCCCTCCGGCCGCACCGCGTGGCGCAGCCGGAGGGCCTCCGCATGCGGAGGCCCGGACGGCCCTCGCAGGACCGGATCGCCCAGGCCTCCACGAGCTGCCGTGGCTGCCACGATCCGCCCAGACAACGACGTCCGCCCAGACAACGACGTCCGCCCAGGCCATGACAAAAGCTTTCGGCGCGAGTGCGCGATGATGGAACCCGGCCCCGTGGCCGCGGCCGCCGAGTGGTGTGACCCGCGACACGAAGGCCATGCGTAACACTTGACGAGTAGCAGCGATGTCTCCTGAGCGGGAGCAGCTCCGGAATACTCCAACATGTCAGAATGCTGTGTTGGTCCGCGGCGCTGCTGCCGTCCTGCAAACCCAGTCCTCAAGCCCGAGTCGGTCGGAATCGACACCGCGCGTCCGACGCGCGATTTCCTTCCCCGCCCGCTCGGGCGGCCGGTACGGGTTCGAGTCCACTCATCGTCCGAGAGGTTGTTCGTGTCGGCCAGCACATCCCGTTCGCTTCCCCCCGAGATCGCCGAGTCCGCGGCTCTGCTGGCGCTCATCGAGCGGGGCAAGGCCCAGGGGCAGATCGCCGGTGACGACGTGCGCCAGGCGTTCGAGGCGGACCAGATCCCGGTCACCAAGTGGAAGAACGTCATGCGCAGCCTCAACCAGGTGCTGATTGAGGAGGGGGTGGACCTCATGGTCAGCGCGGCCGAACCGGCCGGCGCCAAGCGCAAGAGCGTTGCTGCCAAGAGCCCCACCAAGCGCACCGCCACCAAGGCTGTCACCACCCGGAGCCCGGCCGCCCCGTCGGCCCCGACCAAGCCGCCCGTCCGGATCGCCCCCGGCGCCCCCGTCGCGGCTCCGGCCGTCGCGGCCGCCGCCGCGGCCCCGGCTCCCACCGTCTCCGCCGACATCACCGTCGAGGGGGCGACCGTCGGTATCGCCGAGGTGAAGGCCCCGGCGAAGAAGGCCGTGGCCAAGAAGGCCGCGGCCAAGAAGACCGCCGCGCCGGCCAAGAAGGCCGCCGCCAAGAAGACCGCCGCCAAGTCCGGCAAGGGCGACGAGGAGCTGCTCGGCGAGGAGGAGCTGCTCGAGGAGACGGCGACGCCGGGCGAGAAGGCCGAGGCCGAGGGCCCGGAGGAGGAGTCGGAGGGCTTCGTCCTCTCCGACGACGACGAGGACGACGCGCCGGCCCAGCAGGTCGCCGTCGCCGGTGCCACCGCCGACCCGGTCAAGGACTACCTGAAGCAGATCGGCAAGGTCCCGCTGCTCAACGCCGAGCAGGAGGTCGAGCTCGCCAAGCGCATCGAGGCCGGCCTGTTCGCCGAGGACAAGCTCTCGGCCGCCGACAAGCTCGCCCCCAAGCTCAAGCGCGAGCTGGAGATCATCGCCGAGGACGGCCGCCGGGCCAAGAACCACCTGCTGGAGGCCAACCTCCGCCTGGTGGTCTCGCTGGCCAAGCGCTACACCGGCCGCGGCATGCTCTTCCTGGACCTGATCCAGGAGGGCAACCTGGGTCTGATCCGTGCGGTCGAGAAGTTCGACTACACCAAGGGCTACAAGTTCTCGACCTACGCCACCTGGTGGATCCGCCAGGCGATCACCCGCGCCATGGCCGACCAGGCCCGCACCATCCGTATCCCGGTGCACATGGTCGAGGTCATCAACAAGTTGGCCCGCGTCCAGCGCCAGATGCTCCAGGACCTGGGCCGCGAGCCCACCCCGGAGGAGCTGGCCAAGGAACTCGACATGACCCCCGAGAAGGTCATCGAGGTCCAGAAGTACGGCCGTGAGCCGATCTCGCTGCACACCCCGCTGGGCGAGGACGGCGACAGTGAGTTCGGTGACCTGATCGAGGACTCCGAGGCGGTCGTCCCGGCCGACGCGGTCTCCTTCACCCTGCTCCAGGAGCAGCTGCACTCGGTGCTGGACACCCTGTCCGAGCGCGAGGCCGGCGTGGTCTCGATGCGCTTCGGTCTGACCGACGGCCAGCCGAAGACGCTCGACGAGATCGGCAAGGTGTACGGGGTCACCCGTGAGCGCATCCGCCAGATCGAGTCGAAGACCATGTCGAAGCTGCGCCACCCGTCGCGCTCCCAGGTGCTGCGCGACTACCTGGACTGATCGATAACGATCGTCGACGTGAAGGCCCGGAGCCGTACGGCTCCGGGCCTTCACGGCTGTCCGGCCCCGGGTGTGTCAGCGTCCGGGTGCTGGTTGTCGCTCGTCCGGGTGGCGGCGTGTCCGGAAGCGGACGCACAGCGTAGTTGAACACCTACGCTGTGCCGGTTGCCTGCTGCCGAGCCTTCTGGAGTCACGGTGCCGACCGAGCCGGACCGCACTGACCTGCCGACCCCCGTCCCGCCCCGGGCCGACCCGGCCGCCGCCCGGGCGGATCGCCGTCGCCGGGCTGCCGTGCTGGCGCTGCTCGCCGCCGTACCCGTGCCGCTGGTCGCCCTCGGGACGGCGGCGCCGGCCGAGGCCCAGCGCCGGGTGGTCGGCGGCAACGCCGCCAGCACCGTCGACCACCCGTGGATCGTGGCGCTGGCCAGCCGCCAGCAGTTCGGCAGCGGCCGCTCCGGTCAGTTCTGCGGGGGCGCGCTGGTCGGCCCGGCCAAGGTGGTGACGGCCGCGCACTGCTTCTACGACGAGGGCAAGGGGCGGGTGGAGCGGCCCGGACTCAAGGTGATCATCGGCCGGGACGACATGCGCGGCACGTCCGGCCGCGAGGTGGCGGTGCAGTCGGTCTGGATCCACCCCGACTACTCCTTCGCCGCCAACATGAACGACGTCGCGGTGCTCACGCTCGCCGAGTCCCAGGGCTCCAGGCCGGTGGTCGAGCTGGTCGGCCCGGGCGAAACGGCGCCGTACGCGGCCGGGACCAGGGCGCAGGTGTACGGCTGGGGCGACACCACCGGGCGGGGTGACTACTCGCCCGTGCTGCGCGGGGTGGACGTGTCGATCGTTCCGGACCAGACCTGTGCGCACGCCTACCCGGGCGGGCAGGACGGCAAGTTCGACGCCCGGGGCATGGTCTGCGCGGGCGAGGAGAAGGGCGGCAAGGACGCCTGCCAGGGCGACAGCGGCGGCCCGCTGGTCGTCGACGGGCGACTGGTCGGCCTGGTGTCCTGGGGGACGGGCTGTGCCGAGGCGGCCCACCCGGGCGTCTACACGCGGGTGTCCACGGTCGCGGACGCGGTGCACTCGGTGCTGTGAGTGGCGGGGAGCCGCCGCGAGCCTCGCGGTGAGTGATGCCTCGGTCACGTTCTGACGCAGCGTCGAATCACCGAGCCCGCAGCGGGTGAACGCGGGAGAACCGTCCGGAGAACAGCGGAGCCGGGCGACCGGCCCCCGGGGGGGCAATCGCCCGGCTCACCGGTCGCGCGCAGTGCGTGACCGGACACAGCTCGACGCTGGCTGCTGGTGGCGGCGCCTGGAATCAGCGCTCGTCGTCGGTGGCCGTCGCGTTGGGGCTGGTGCTGAGACGGCCGCTCTCGTCCTGTATCTCCACGGCGATCTTCTTGAGCTCGGGCTCGAACTTCCGGCCGTGGTGGGCGCAGAAGAGCAGCTCTCCGCCGCTGGCGAGTACGACGCGCAGGTAAGCCTGGGCGCCGCATCGGTCGCAGCGGTCAGCCGCGGTGAGCGGGCTCGCAGGTGTCAGAACAGTAGTCACGTCGCCTCTTCTCTAGCTCGACGAGCTGTCGTACCAGGGTCAACATCCAACCAGGCCGAAAACGTTCCCGCTCGTGGCTTTTCTTCTCTGAGGATTCTGCATGTGTTGATGAGGACGTGCCCCGGGCGCCGGTGGTTCATGCGTGCCGAGTCCCGGGATCCGTCCACCGCTCGAACGTCCGATCGGGATCGGGTCCGAGGTCCGCGTAGCATAATCCTCTGCCGGGTTGGAGCATAAGCCCCGTCCCAGGCCCCGGTAGCCTGCATAACGGCAGTTCCGGAGCCTGCGCCGGTCCCACGATCCGCCAGGACCGGTGCTACCGGGAGGAGATGGCGCCCCCGGGGCCCACGCCCCGGCGCGGTCCTTGTTCGCGCAGCGCGTACAAGCTGCGCGGGGCCCGGCCGACGTGCTGCACGCCCGGCGGAGGGGTGCGGGCACGCAGAGCGACGGATGTCGGTGCGGCGTGCTGCACTGGCGTTTGGTCCGGATCCGTCCGGATGTGACCGATGAGACAGAACTTCACCGAGGAGAGTGCCGCGTGAGTGCCGAAACGACCGTGCCGTCCGCGCTGCTGGCCGGCGACGACGGTTCCAACTACACCGCGCGGCACCTGCTCGTCCTGGAGGGCCTTGAGGCGGTTCGCAAGCGCCCCGGCATGTACATCGGCTCGACCGACAGCCGCGGCCTGATGCACTGCCTCTGGGAGATCATCGACAACTCCGTCGACGAGGCGCTCGGCGGCTACTGCGACCGCATCGACGTCGTGCTGCACCCGGACTCCTCGGTCGAGGTCCGCGACAACGGGCGCGGCATCCCGGTCGACGTCGAGCCCAAGACCGGACTGTCCGGTGTCGAGGTCGTGATGACCAAGCTGCACGCCGGCGGCAAGTTCGGCGGCGGCTCCTACGCGGCCTCCGGCGGTCTGCACGGCGTCGGCGCCTCGGTGGTGAACGCCCTCTCCGCCCGGCTGGACGTCGAGGTCGACCGCGGCGGCCACACCCACGCGATCAGCTTCCGCCGCGGCACCCCGGGCATCTTCACCGAGACCAGCCCGGACGCGCCCTTCGAGCCCGCCAACGGGCTGACCAAGGCCCGCAAGGTGCCGAAGACCCGCACCGGCACCCGGATCCGCTACTGGGCCGACCGGCAGATCTTCCTCAAGGACGCCAAGCTCTCCCTGGAGACGCTGCACAGCCGCGCCCGGCAGACCGCCTTCCTCGTCCCCGGCCTGACCATCGTCGTGCGTGACGAACGGCTCACCGAGAGCGAGCAGATCGACGAGTCGGTCTTCCGCTACGACGGCGGCGTCGCCGAGTTCTGCGAGTTCCTGGCCCCCGACAAGCCGGTCTGCGACGTGCTGCGGCTGCGCGGCGAGGGCACCTTCAAGGAGACCGTGCCGGTCCTGGACGAGCTCGGCCACATGACCCCCACCGAGGTCACCCGCCACCTCGGGGTGGACATCGCGCTGCGCTGGGGCACGGGCTACGACACCACCCTGCGCTCCTTCGTCAACATCATCGCCACCCCCAAGGGCGGCACCCACGTCACGGGCTTCGAGCGCTCGCTGGCCAAGACCGTCAACGAGGCGCTGCGGGCCGGCAAGCTGCTGCGCGTCGCCGAGGACGACGTCACCAAGGACGACGCCACCGAGGGCCTCACCGCGGTGGTCACCGTCCGGCTCGCCGAGCCGCAGTTCGAGGGCCAGACCAAGGAGGTGCTCGGCACCTCGGCGGCCAACCGGATCGTCGCCGCCGTCGTCGCCAAGGAGCTCAAGGCCTTCCTCACCTCGGCCAAGAAGGACGAGAAGCTCCAGGCGCGGGCCGTGCTGGAGAAGGTCGTCGCGGCCGCCCGCACCCGGGTCGCGGCCCGCCAGCACAAGGAGGCCCAGCGCCGCAAGACCGCGCTGGAGACCAGCTCGCTGCCCGCGAAGCTGGCCGACTGCCGCAGCGACGACGTCGACCGCAGCGAACTGTTCATCGTCGAGGGCGACTCCGCGCTCGGCACCGCCAAGCTCGCCCGCAACTCCGAGTTCCAGGCGCTGCTGCCGATCCGCGGCAAGATCCTCAACGTGCAGAAGGCCTCGGTGAGCGACATGCTCAAGAACGCCGAGTGCGCCGCGATCATCCAGGTGATAGGGGCCGGCTCGGGCCGCACCTTCGACATCGACCAGGCCCGCTACGGCCGCGTCATCTTCATGGCCGACGCCGACGTCGACGGCTCGCACATCCGTACCCTGCTGCTGACCCTCTTCCACCGCTACATGCGGCCGATGGTCGAGCAGGGCCGGGTCTTCGCCGCCGTGCCGCCGCTGCACCGGATCGAGCTCACCAACCCCAAGCGCGGCCAGGAGAAGTACCACTACACCTACTCCGACGCCGAACTGCGCTCCACCCTGTTGGAGTTCCAGCGCAAGGGGCTGCGTTGGAAGGACCCGGTGCAGCGCTACAAGGGTCTGGGCGAAATGGACGCCGACCAGCTGGCCGAGACCACCATGGACCCGCGCCACCGCACGCTGCGCCGGATCAACCTGGGCGACCTGGAACAGGCCGAGAGGATCTTCGACCTCCTGATGGGCAACGACGTCGCCCCGCGCAAGGAGTTCATCGTGGACTCGGCGGCCACCCTGGACCGCTCGCGCATCGACGCCTGACGCACCCCGTCCGGCCGGGCCCTCCACCCACGGGTGGAGGGCCCGCGCGCTTTCCGTTCCACCCGAGGTCCACCCCCGCTCCGATCAGGGGGAACGGCCCGGTCCGTAGCGTCGGAGAGGTCAGCACAAGCCCTTCCGTCGGGACGGAGAAGTTCGATGAGCGCCCTTGCCAACCTCCTCGTGATCGCGGTGGTGATGGTCGCGGTGGTCCAGCGCCAGATGCGTGTCCAGCGCCTCGACACCGAGCGCCGCTTCTGGCTGCTGCCGCTGATCCTGGGCGTGGTCGCACTGCGCGACCCGCAGATCATCGACCATCAGCACACCGGGCTCTCGATCGCCCTGCTGGCCGCCGGACTGGTGACGGTGCTCGCGATGGGCTCCCTCTGGGGCTGGACCGTCCGGCTCTGGCGGGACGCCGACGGCACCGTCCTGGCCAAGGGCACCAAGGCCACGATGGCCGCCTGGGGCGGGATGATCGCCGTCCGGGTCGTCCTGTACGGGATCGGCTCGGCGCTGCACGTCCACCAGTCGGGCAGCGCGCTGATGCTGGGCATGGCGGTCATGCTGCTGGTCCGCTCGCTCGTGGTGAACTGGCGGGCCCGGATGCTGGAGCCCGTCGAGCGGACCGCCGTGCTGCGGTGATCTCGTCGAGACCCTGTCGAAGGACCGCAGTGATCCCCCGTCGGTGAGCCCTGAGCCGCCGTGAGCACCGAGGAGGCACCCGTGGCCGCGTGGTACCGGACCCGCTGGCCGTCCCGCGAGGGGCTGGAGCGTGAGGCCGAGAGCCGGCCGCGGCGGGTCCTCAGCGTGTTCGGTCGGATCGTCCTGCTGGCCGTTGTCGGCTGGGGGACCTTCTCCGACGGCAAGTACGCCGGCTGGGCGGCGGTGGCCGCGGCGGCCGGGCTGGTCGCGGCCGTCGCGCTCTGCGCGCTCTACCTGCGCGTCACCCGGGAGCAGCGCCCGACGGCCTCGTACCTGCTGTCGGCCGCCCTGATCGGTGCCGCCTGGCTCGCCAACCGGGGGCTGGCCTACACGCTGGCCGACTTCCTCTGGATCGGGCTGGCCGTGACGGTGCTGATCCGGCTGCCGCTCGCGCCCGCCCTGCTCGCGGCGGTGGCCGCGCTGGGCTCGTACACGGCCGCTTCCCCGGCGAGCTGGCTCAGTATCTCCGCCACCGTCGGCGGTTCCGTCCTGCTCGGCTACCTGCTGCGGCTGGACGTCGAGGCGCGCGGCACCGCGCGCCGACTGCTCGAACAGGAGCGGGCCGCGCGGGCCGCCGAGGCGGAGAGCGCGGCGCTCGCCGAACGGGCCAGGATCGCCCGGGAGATCCACGACGTGCTCGCCCACAGCCTCTCCGCGCAGCTCGTCCACCTGGAGGCGGCCCGGCTGATGCTGGAGCGCGACACCGATCGCGAGCAGATCCGCGAACGGGTCGTCGCCGCCCGGCGGATGGCGCAGGACGGGCTGGCCGAGACCCGGCAGGCGCTGTCCGCGCTGCGCGGCGAGTTCACCCCGGTCGGGGACTTCCTGGTCGAGCTGACCGGCCGGGAGCGGGCCGCCCTCGTCGTCACCGGCACGCCCCGGCCGCTCGCCGCCGAGCCGGCCCTCGCGGTGCGGCGCACCGCGCAGGAGGCGCTGACCAATGTGCGCAAGCACGCGCCCGGCGCCCGCTGCTCCGTCGAACTGCGCTACCTGGACGGGGTCGTGGAGCTGGAGGTGCGCAACACCCGCCCGCCGCGCGGCCAGTCCGCGGGTGAGCTGTCGCCGGGGGAGCTGGCCGGCAGCGGCAGCGGGTACGGTCTGCTGGGAATGCGCGAACGCGCGGAACTGCTCGGAGGCACGCTGCTGGCGGGCCCGGAGGACGGAGGGTGGCGCGTGCTGCTGCGGGTGCCGGCATGACGGCGGCGGTCACCAGGGTGCTGGTGGCGGACGACCAGACGGTGGTGCGCGAGGGCATCGTGATGCTGCTGGGGCTGCTGCCCGGCATCGAGGTGGTCGGCGCGGCGGGCGACGGGGAGGAAGCCGTCGCCCTGGTGGAGCGCCATCACCCGGACGTGGTGCTGATGGACCTGCGGATGCCGCGCTGCGACGGCGTCGAGGCGACCCGGCGGATCCGGGCGGCGCACCCGGAGACCGAGGTCGTGATCCTCACCACCTACGCCGACGACGACTCGCTGTTCCCGGCACTGCAGGCCGGGGCGCGCGGCTACCTCACCAAGGACGCCGGCGCCGAGGAGATCGCCCGGGTCGTCGCGGACGTCCGCGCGGGCGCGGCCGGGCTCTCGCCGCAGGTCCAACTCCGGCTGCTGGAAAGGCTGTCGGAGCAGCCGGGCCGGTCCGCGCCGACGGCCGAACGGCCCGCCGTACGGCCGGGGAAGCTGCCCGACGGGCTGACCGTCCGGGAGGCCGAGGTGCTGGCGCTGATCGCGCAGGGGCTCTCCAACGCCGAGATCGCCCAGCGGCTGTTCGTCAGCCAGGCCACCGTGAAGACGCACATCAACAACCTGTTCGCCAAGACCGCGGTCCGGGACCGGGCGCAGGCGGTCGCATACGCGTTCCGACACGGAATCACCGGTACGCAGCAGTAGTCGTATGAGTGCCTGTCAGATGATCGATCACCTCATCGAGTGAACGCATCTGCGGTGGTCGGAGGCGCTGTCCGGCGGCCCCCATCATGGTTCGGGTCAGAACGTCCGGCCGGGCCCAGGAGCAGCAGTGCCACAGCAGCAGACGAGCAGTCCCGGGCAGGGAGAGCGATTCGACTGGTGGGCCGCTCCGGCTGCCCCCACCCTGTCCGCCACCCCGTCCGGCAGCCCGGCCGACGTCCCGTCCGGAGCCACGTCCGAGCCGTTCGAGCCGTCGGCACCGCACCGCCGATCGGCCGTGCCGACGCAGCCCGCGCCAGCCCGGCCGGCCTCGGCGGGCACGGCTCCGGCGCGTACGGCCCCCGCCCGTGCGGAGCGGTCGGCACCGGTCGCGGCCGAGCCCGTCGCCGCGCCGGCCGACCGGGCCGCCGTCCCGCCGATCCGCCCGGACGCCCCGGTCGTCGACGCCGCTCCGGCGGCCGTTCCGGAGGCCGCCGACAGCACCGAGGTCTACCGGGCGGTCCAGGCCAGCGCGCCCTTCCAGGACATCCGCCGCAGCTACCGGTCGTTCGTCTTCCCGGTCACCGGTGGCTTCCTCGGCTGGTACCTGCTGTACGTCGCCGCCCAGGCGGCCGCCCCCGACCTGATGCGCACCCAGGTGGCCGGGCCGTTCAACGTGGCCTGGCTGCTCGGCCTGCTGCAGTTCGCCTCCACCTTCCTGCTCACCTGGCTCTACGCCCGCAACGCCCGGACCAAGCGCGACCGCGCCGCCCTGGGCCTGCGCTGGGACACCCAGGACCAACTGCGATGACGAGCGTGATGACCACACTGATGACCGGCCCGGTGAGGAACGCGGTGACGACCGTGCTGACGACCGCCACCCCGCCCCCCGTCGCCCCCACCGGCGACCACCACTCGCTCGCGATCGTGCTGTTCGCCGTCGTCGTCCTGGTCACCCTCGGCATCACCCTCTGGGTCGGCCGCCAGGGCAACGCCGCCGAGGACTTCTACGCAGGCGGCCGCGACTTCACCCCGCTGCAGAACGGCTTCGCCCTCTCCGGCGACTACCTCTCCGCCGCCTCCTTCCTCGGCGTCGCCGGGCTGATCGCCCTGTACGGCTACGACGGCGTGCTTTACAGCATCGGCTTTCTGGTCGCCTGGCTGGTGGTGCTGATGCTGGTCGCCGAACTCGTCCGCAACGCCGGCCGGTACACCCTGGCCGACGTGCTCGCGCTGCGGCTGCGCCGACGCAAGGTGCGCGCCGCGGCCGGTGGCGCCAGCGTCGTCGTCACCCTGCTCTACCTGGTCGCCCAGATGGTCGGCGCCGGCTCGCTGGTCGCCCTGCTGCTCGGCACCGACAGCCCGCAGGCCCGGACCTGGACCATCATCGCGGTCGGCGCCCTGATGATCGTCTACGTGACGATCGGCGGGATGCGGGCCACCACCTGGATCCAGATCATCAAGGCCTTCCTGCTCACCGCCGGCTCGGTGCTGCTCACCGTGCTGCTGGTGGTCCGCTTCCACGGCGACCTCGGCGAACTGATGCGCCAGGCCGCGCAGCACAGCGGCACCGGACACCGCTACCTGGAACCCGGGCTCAAGTACGGCCGCACCTTCACCAGCCGACTGGACTTCTTCAGCCTCGGCCTCGCCCTGGTGCTCGGTACCGCCGGCCTGCCGCACATCCTGTCCCGCTTCTACACCGTGCCCACCGCGCGCGCCGCCCGCCGCTCCACGATGTGGGCGATCGGCCTGGTCGGCGGCTTCTACCTGATGGCGATCGTGCTCGGCCTCGGCGCCACCGCACTGGTCGGCTCGGCCGAGGTGCGGCACGCCAACTCGGCCGGGAACACCGCCGTGCCGCTGCTCGCCCTGGTGCTCGGCGGCGGCAACGGCAGCACCGGCGGGGTGGTGCTGTTCGCGCTGATCTCGGCGATCGCCTTCGCCACCATCCTCGCCGTGGTCGCCGGACTGACCCTGGCCTCCTCGGCGGCCTTCGCCCACGACATCTGGGCCGGGGTCTGGCGCAACCGGCCCCGGCGGCGCCCCCGGGCACTGCGCGACCGGGGGCGCCGCCGTCGGGCCGAGGCCGTCCCGGCGTCCCGGTCGTCGGAGGGCGTCGCGGCCTCCCGGGCTGCGGAGGAGCCCGGGCCCGGGGCCGCCGAGCGGCAGGAGATCGTCGTCGCCCGGATCGCGGCCGTCGGGATCGGCGCGGCGGCGATCGTGCTCAGCCTCTACGCGCAGCAGCTGAACGTCGCCTTCCTGGTCGGCCTGGCCTTCGCCGTCGCCGCCTCCTCCAACCTGCCCGTGCTGCTGTACAGCCTGTTCTGGTCGCGGTTCACCGTCCGCGGCGCGGTCTGGTCGGTGTACGGCGGTCTGGTCCCGGCGATCGTGCTGGTGTTCTTCTCACCGGTGGTCTCCGGCACCAAGGTGGCGCTGTTCCCCGGCGTCGACTTCCACTGGTTCCCGCTGGAGAACCCCGGCATCGTCTCCATCCCGCTCGGCTTCCTGGCGGGCTGGATCGGCACGGTCACCTCGCCCGAGCCGGCCGACGCGGACCGCTTCGCCGAGCTGGAGGTGCGTGCCCTCACCGGTGCGGGCGCGGCCTGAGCCGTCGCGCCCGGGGAACCCCGGCGGGCCTGAGGCCGCCGGGGTTCCCCCATGTCCGGGGCCCTGCGGCGCCGGGCCCGGTGCCACCAAGTCGGGACTGCTGCCACCCGGCCGGGACTGCTGCCACCCGGCCAGGACCGGGGCTACGCCCGAGCCGCCAGCCCGTAGCGGTGCTCCGGGCGGCCGGTGTCGCCGTACCGCAGGGTCAGCCGCAGCCGACTGTCCCGTTCCAGCTGCTTGAGGTAGCGCTGCGCCGTGGAGCGGCTCAGCCCGGTGGCGTCGGCGACCTCCTGGGCGGACAGCGGCCGGCCCGCCCGGCGCAGCACGCCCATCACCAGGTCGGTGGTCGGCGCCGAGTGCCCCTTGGGTAGGGTCCCGGCCGGGGCGGCGGCGCTACGCAGGGTCGCGAACAGCCGGTCCACCTCGTCCTGGCCGGCCTCCCGGGCCGGTGCGGCCAGCGCGTGCCGCAGCTGCGCGTACGCCGCCAGCTTGTCCCGCAGCCCGGCGAAGGTGAACGGCTTGACCAGGTACTGCAGCGCGCCGTGCTGCATCGCGGCATGCACCGTCGACACGTCCCGGGCGGCGGTCACCATCATCACGTCGCAGGCCACCTGGCGTTCCCGCAGCCGGCGCACCAGGGCCAGGCCGGTCTCGTCGGGCAGGTGGTGGTCGAGCAGCAGCAGGTCCACGGGGCGGCGTTCCAGCGAGGCCAACGCCTCCCCGGCCGAGTGCGCGGTGCCGGTGACCCGGAAGCCCGGCACCTTGGCCACGTACGCGGCGTGCACGTCGGCGACCCGGAAGTCGTCGTCCACCACGAGTACGTCGATCATCAGGCCTCCACGAGCCGATCGGTGAGCAGGGCCTCGGGCAGCTCGACCGTGAACCGGGCGCCGCCCATCGGCCCGGCGTCGAGCACGATCCGGCCGCCGGTCCGTTCGACCAGCCGCCGCACCATCGCCAGTCCCAGTCCGCGCGGACGGTGCGCGGGTGCGTCCTTGCTGGTCCACCCCTCCTCGAAGACCTGCTCGCGCAGCTCCTCCGGCACGCCCGGGCCGCTGTCCGCGACCTGCAGCAGCAGGGTCGAGCCGGACGCCGCCAGGCTCACCTCTGCCCGGCCGCCCCCACCCGGCGTCAACGCGTCCACCGCGTTGTCGATCAGATTGCCGAGCACCGTCACCAGCGCCCGGGCGTCCACCACCGCGTCCGGCAGGTGCGCCGCCGGGGCCAGCGCCAGCCGGACCCCGCGCTCCTGCGCCACCGCCGTCTTGCCTGCCAGCAGCGCCGCGACGTGCGGATCCTGCACCTGCTCGGCGATCCGGGCGGCGACCACGGCGTGCGAGCCGGACTGCTCCGAGATGAACGCCACCGCCTGCTCGTGGCGGCCCAGCTCCAGCAGGCCCAGCAGGGTGTGCATCCGGTTGGCGTGCTCGTGGTCCTGGGCGCGCAGCGCCTCGGTCAGGCTGCGGGTGGTGTCCAGCTCGCGGACCAGCGACTCCAGCTCGGTACGGTCGCGCAGTGTGACCACCGCGCCCCGCTCGGGGGTCGCCATCCGGTTGACCACCAGGACCCGGTCGTCCCGGACGGCCGGCAGATCGGCGCCGGTGATCCGCCCGGTCAGCACGTCGGCCAGCCGGCCCGGCGGCAGCACCTCGGCGATCGGGCGGCCGGTGCAGTCCTCGGGCAGGCCGAGCAGCCGGACCGCCTCGTCGTTGGCCAGCCGGATCCGGCCGCGCTCGTCCAGCGCCACCATGCCCTCGCGGATGCCGTGCAGCATCGCCTCCCGCTCCACCAGCAGCGCGGAGATGTCGGCCAGCGCGATGTTGTGGGTGCGGCGCTTGAGCCGACGGGCCAGGGCGAGCGTGGCGACCGTACCGGCGGCCAGGCCGGCGCCCGCGCACAGCAGGATCCCGGTGAGCATCTTCAGCAGCCGGCGCCGGATCGAGTCGTCGCTGATGCCCACCGACACCTCGCCGACGATCCGGCCGTCCGTCATCCGCAGCGGCACCTTGCCGCGCGCGGTGCGGCCCAGGGTGCCCTGCTGGATCGCGGTGATGCTGCGGCCGCCCAGCGCCGGCTCCGGGTCGGTGCTGACCCGCTGGCCGATCCGGCCGGGGTCGGTGTGCGAGAGCCGGATCCCGTCCAGGTCGGTGACCACCACGAAGCTGGCGCCGGTGGCCAGGCGGATCTGTTCGGCGTTGCGCTGCGCGGTGACCACGTCGCGGGTGTCGGCGGCCCGGGCGATCGTCTCGTCGGTGGCGGTGGCCTGGGCGATCGACAGCGCCCGCTGCATCGCGTCGTGGTCCAGCTCGCTGCTGACCGGGGCCAGGAACAGCCCAGCGGTCACGGTGGTGACACCGACGGTGACGACGGTCTGGCTCAGCAGCAGCTGGGCGAAGACCCGGCGGGGCCAGTGGGGGAGCTTCATCCGGGCCTCCTCTCGGCAGCTTCGGGCGGTTCTGCGGGGGTGGGGGCGCAGGGGCGGGTCTGCGGGGGTGGTTCTCGGGGTGGTTCTGCGGGGTGGGGAGCGTCCTCGGGAGGGGCGGGACACGGGGGTCGGGACACCCTACGTTTCCGGCGTGTTTCTGTCAGCCGCGTCCCCGCAGTTGTAGCGGAAGCAAAACGAGCAGAACACCCCTCTATGCGGAGAAGTCGCAGTACGCGGAGAAGGCTCCCGCCGGGGCCGGGCCGCTCCTACCTTTCCGGGGCAAGCACTGACCCGGGAGGATCGAATGAGCACAACCCCGGCGATCGAGCTGACCGGCGCGACCAAACGGTTCCGCACCCCCTCCGGGGCCCTGCACACCGCCGTCCGCGATCTCGATCTCACCGTCGCCCAAGGCGAGTTCGTCGCCGTTGTCGGGCCCACCGGCTGCGGCAAGTCGACCACGTTGACCCTGGTCAGCGGCCTGGAGGAGCCCACCGAGGGCGAGGTCCGGGTGTACGGCGAGCCCGTCAGCGGGATCGACCCGAAGGTCGGGTTCGTCTTCCAGCAGGACGCCGTCTTCCCCTGGCGCACCGTCCTGTCCAATGTCATGGCCGGCCCGCGTTTCCGCGGCGTGCCCGCCGCCGAGGCCAAGGAGCGGGCCCGGGACTGGCTGGGCCGGGTCGGCCTCGCCGCCTTCGAGGACCGCTACCCGCACCAGCTGTCCGGCGGCATGCGCAAGCGCGTCGCGCTCGCCCAGACCTTCGTCAACGACCCGGCGATCCTGCTGATGGACGAGCCGTTCTCGGCGCTGGACGTGCAGACCCGCGCCCTGATGTCGGACCAGTTGCTGGAGCTGTGGGCCGGCACGAGTTCCTCCAGGGGCGCGGCGTCGGTCGTCTTCGTCACCCACGACCTGGACGAGGCCATCGCGCTCGCCGACCGGGTCGTCGTGATGACCGCCGGACCGGCCACCGTCAAGGAGATCTTCACCGTCGACCTGCCACGACCGCGCAGCGTGGAGGCCGTCCGGCTGGAACCGAGGTTCGTCGAGCTGTACCGCGAGATCTGGGCCTCGCTCGGCGAAGAGGTGCGCATCACCCGGGAGAGAGGAGCGGGTCGTGCCGCTTGAGACCGCGTCCGCCGTCGCCGGGAAGCCCCCGGCCGTCACGACGAGAACCGAGGCCCGCGAACGGGCCGCCCGCAACCGGAAGTTGGGTGTCTACGGCGCCCGGGGGGTGGTCCTGGTCGCCTTCCTCGGGCTCTGGGAGGTCTGCGCCCGCACGGACGTCATCGACCCGTTCAACTTCTCGCAGCCGTCGAAGATCTGGGACCAGATCTGGCAGTGGATCACCCACGGCACCGCGCAGGGCTCGCTCGGCGAGCAGATCGGCTACACCCTCTACGAGGCCCTCACCGGCTGGGTGATCGGCGTCATCGGTGGTGTGCTGCTGGGCATCGCGCTCGGCCGGATCCGCTTCCTGGCCGACGTGTTCGGGCCGTACATCAAGGTGCTCAACGCCATCCCGCGCATCGTGCTCGCGCCGATCTTCCTGATCTGGTTCGGCCTCGGCCCGGCCTCCAAGGTCGCCTCCGCCGTGGTGCTGGTGTTCTTCCCGGTGTTCTTCAACGCCTTCCAGGGCGCCCGCGAGGTGGACCGCAACCTCGTCGCCAACGCCCGCATCCTCGGCGCCGACAACCGCAAGGTCACCCTCCAGGTGGTCATCCCCGCCGCCACCACCTGGATCTTCACCAGCCTGCACGTCAGCTTCGGCTTCGCGCTGATCGGCGCCATCGTCGGCGAGTACATCGGCGCCACCAAGGGCCTCGGCCTGCTCGTCGCGGCCGCCCAGGGCACCTTTAACGCGGCCGGTGTGTACGCCGCCATGACCATCCTCGCCGTCGTCGCGCTGCTCACCGAGGGGCTGCTGACCTTCGCCGAGAAGAAGCTGTTCCGCTGGAAGCCCGCCGACGCGGGCGACGGCCGCTGACACCCCCCGCCGGCAAGAAGAGAGAGGCACCCCCACCCATGCGCCCCAACCCGACCGGCAGAGCCGCTGCCGCCGCCCTCGCCGCCGTCCTGCTCCTCCCGCTCTCCGCCTGCGCCAACGACGCCGCCACCGCCGGCCACGGAGCGGTCGCCGCCCCGGCCGGGCAGCAGGTCGACGGGCCCAAGGTCAAGATCATGGTCGGCGGCCTGGACAAGGTCATCTACCTGCCCGCGATGCTCACCCAGCGGCTCGGCTACTTCGCCGAGGCCGGCGTCAACGTCGAGCTGATGACCGAGCCCGCCGGCGTCAACGCCACCACCGCCCTGCTCGCCGGGGACGTCCAGGGCGCCGTCGGCTTCTACGACCACACCATCGACCTACAGGCCAAGGGCAAGAACGTCGAGTCCGTGGTGCAGTTCGCCCAGGCGCCCGGCGAGGTCGAGGTGGTCTCCACCAAGCAGGCCGACGCCGTCAGGTCCGGCGCCGACTTCAAGGGCAGGAAGCTCGGCGTCACCAGCCTCGGCTCCTCGACCGACTTCCTCACCAAGTACCTCGCGGTCAAGAACGGCACCGCCGTCAGCGAGTTCAGCCCGATCGCGGTCGGCGCCGGCCAGACCTTCATCGCCGCGCTCCAACAGGGCAGCATCGACGCCGGGATGACCACGGACCCGACCGTGGCCACCATCCTGGACAAGGGCCTCGGCAAGGTCCTCTACGACATGCGCACCCCCGAGGGCTCGCGCCAGGCGCTCGGCGGCCTGTACCCGTCGTCCTCGCTGTACATGAACATCGACTGGGTGGAGAAGAACAAGGACACCACCCAGAAGCTCGCCAACGCCTTCGTGAAGACCCTCAAGTGGATGTCCACCCACACCCCCGAGGAGATCGCCGCGAAGATGCCCGCCGACTACGGGCAGGGCGGCGCCGACCAGTACGCGGCGGCGATCAAGGCGACGCTGCCGATGTTCACCACGGACGGCGTGATGCCGGCCGACGGTCCGAAGACCGTGCTCTCGGTGCTTGCGGCGTTCCACCCGGACGTCAAGGGCAAGGAGGGGTCGATCGACCTGTCCAAGACGTACACCACCGAGTTCGTCGGCAAGGCCACCGGCTGAGCCCCTGCTGCCGCGGTCCCGCGCTCACCCCCACGGGCGCGGGGCCGCTCTTCGTTCGCTCGGACCCTTGCCGGAACCCTGGTCAGACCCCTTGTCGGGCCACTTTTCGGACTCCGGGTCGGGCCGATTTTCGGACTCCTGGCCAGGCTCCTCGTCAGATCCCCCGCACGGACAGCACGTCCATGCGGGACGGCGTCCCCGCCGTCTTGCCGCAGCTCTCCGGACGCGGCGGCTCGCTCGCCGACTCGATCACGTCCACCTCCCAGGCCCGGCCGTCCTGGTGCAGCACCGTCACCAGCCAGCGGCCCGCGCCGTCCGGCCGCTGGCTGAGCGTCAGCGCGTCCACGCCGGTCTCGCCGGTCGCCAGCCGCACCGCGTGCTCGGCCGCCTGGCCCGGGCGCTCCCAGCCCGAGCAGCCGCGCGACCACGCCGGCACCATGTGCCCGGACGCCGTCGCCGCCAGCACCTCCTTGGCGCTCTCCGCCGTCAGCCGTCCGTACGCGTAGCCGTACGGCAGCACCAGCATCGTCGGGGAGAAACGGTGCCCGCCCAGGTGGGTCACCTCCCACACCTCGCTGTGCCCGGCCGCCGCCAGCTCCGCCGCGAGTGGACGGCCCAGCAGCGCGCAGCAGCGGTCCCGCCGCCCGTTGGTGCACACCAGCGCCACCGGGCCGCCGACGTGCTCCGCCCCGAAGCCCGTGTGGTCACCCGCGCCGAGCGCCGCGAAGTCCAGCCCCAGCAGCTCCGCCGGGTCCGTCACCCCCGCCCGGCGCACCCAGCCGCGGCCCGGCACCGTGTGCGCCACGATCACCTCGTGCCGCGCCGTCGGCAGGCAGTCCGCGTGCCGCCCCGGCCGCCGGATCAGCGCCACCCGCACGCCCGTCCCCGCCGCGGCCTCCTCCAGCGCCTGACCGAGCGCCGCGTCCAGATGGCTCTCGCGCAGGGCCTTCGCACCCCACGGCCCGTTCTGCTCCACCAGCAGCCAGGTGCTCGCCACCGCCGCCGTCGCGGCCAGCGGCTCCGAAAGTTCACGCGACAACGTCGCACAGGTGCTCACCCGGGCAAGGCTACCCTCACCGTCTGCCGCGGCCGTCGAGCCCCGGAAACGGCGGAGGGAGGGACACCCCGCGAGGCGTCCCTCCCCCCGTTCGCCGCTACGCCGGGCCGGCGACCACCGCGATGGGCGTGGTGACCGGGATGCCGGAGCCGTCGCGGCGGGGGTCGCGGTCGGGCAGGTCGACCGGGGCGCCCTTGGCGGTGGCGGCGCGGGCCGGGGCGGCGCCGGCCCAGGCGAAGGCCAGGGCGTCCTCGCCGCGCAGGAATCGCTGGCAGCGGACGCCGCCGGTGGCGCGGCCCTTGCGCGGATACTGCTCGAACGCGGTGACCTTCCAGGTCGTCTGCTCGCCGTCGGACAGCGTGCCGGAGGTCGTGGCGACCGAGACCACCACGGCGTCGGTGGCCGGGTCCACCGCCGTGAAGGACAGCACCCGCGCCCCGTCGGACAGCTTGACGCCCGCCATGCCGCCGGCCGGACGGCCCTGCGGGCGGACCTGGCCCGCCGGGTAGCGCAGCAACTGCGCGTCCGAGGTGATGAAGACCAAGTCCTCCTCACCGGTGCGCAGTTCGATCGCGCCGACCAGCTCGTCACCCTCCTTGAGGGCGATCACCTCGAACTCGTCCTTGTTCGCCGGCCACTCCGGCACCACCCGCTTCACCACACCCTGCAGGGTGCCCAGCGCCAGCCCCGGCGAGGACTCGTCCAACGTGGTCAGCGCCAGCACCCGCTCCCCGGCCTCCAGCCGCAGGAACTCGCCCACCGCAGCCCCGCCCGCCAGCGTCGGCGACGGCGTCGGCGGCAGCGCGGGCAGGTCGATCACCGGCAGCCGCAGCACCCGGCCCGCGGACGTCACCACGCCCACGTCGGCACGCGCCGTCGCGTGCACCGCCGACACGATCACGTCGTGCTTCGCCCGCTTCTCCGACAGCTCGAACGGCTCGCCGTCCGCCGTCCGCGCCAGCAGCCCGGTCGAGGACAGCAGCACCCGGCACGGGTCGTCCGCGACCTCCAATGGCACCGCCAGCGCCGCCGACGGCGCCGCCCCCGCCTCCAACAGGACCGTCCGCCGCTCCGTGCCGAACTGCTTGGCCACCGCGCCCAGTTCGGACGACACCACGCTGCGCAGCCGGGTGTCCGAATCCAGGATCTCGGTCAGCTCCGCGATCTCCGCGGTCAGCTTCGCCTTCTCCTGCTCCAGCTCCACCCGGTCGAACCGGGTGAGCCGGCGCAGCGGGGTGTCCAGGATGTACGCCGTCTGCGTGTCTGACAGCGAGAAGCGCTCCATCAGGCGCTCCTTCGCCTGCTGCGCGTTGTCACTCGACCGGATGATCGCGATGACCTCGTCGATGTCGAGCAGGGCCACCAGCAGGCCCTCGACCAGGTGCAGCCGCTCCTCGCGCTTGCGGCGGCGGAAGTCACTGCGTCGGCGCACCACGGTGAAGCGGTGGTCGACGTAGACCTCCAGCAGCTCCTTCAGACCCAGCGTCAGCGGCTGCCCGTCCACCAGCGCCACGTTGTTGATGCCGAAGGTCTCCTCCATCGGCGTCAGCTTGTAGAGCTGCTCGAGCAGCGCCTCCGGCACGAAGCCGTTCTTGACCTCGATCACCAGCCGCAGCCCGTGCTCGCGGTCGGTCAGGTCCTTGACGTCCGCGATGCCCTGCAGCTTCTTCGCGTTGACCAGGTCCTTGATCTTCGCGATGACCTTCTCCGGGCCGACGTTGTACGGCAGCTCGGTGACCACGATGCCCTTGCGGCGGGCCGTCACCGCCTCCACCGTCGTCGTCGCCCGGATCTTGAAGGTGCCGCGGCCGGACTCGTAGGCGTCCCGGATCCCCGACAGGCCCACGATCCGCCCGCCGGTCGGCAGGTCCGGACCGGGGACGAACCGCATCAGCGTGTCCAGGTCCGCGTTCGGGTGCTTGATCAGGTGCCGGGCCGCCGCCACCACCTCGGACAGGTTGTGCGGCGGCATGTTCGTCGCCATGCCCACCGCGATGCCCGTCGCACCGTTCACCAGCAGGTTCGGGAACGCGGCCGGCAGCGCCAGCGGCTCCCGCTCGCTGCCGTCGTAGTTCGGGCCGAAGTCGACGGTGTCCTCGTGGATCGACTCCACCATCGCCATCGACGCCGCGGTCAGCCGCGACTCGGTGTAACGCATCGCGGCCGGCGGGTCGTCGTTGCCCAGCGAACCGAAGTTGCCGTGCCCGTCGATCAGCGGCAGCCGCATCGAGAACGGCTGGGCCATGCGCACCACGGAGTCGTAGATCGACGCGTCACCGTGCGGGTGCAGCCGGCCCATCACCTCGCCCACCAGGCGCGCGCACTTCACGTGCCCGCGCTCCGGGCGCAGGCCCATCTCGTTGGCCTGGTACAGGATCCGGCGGTGCACCGGCTTCAGACCGTCCCGCGCGTCGGGCAGCGCACGCGAGTAGATCACCGAGTAGGCGTACTCCAGGAAGGAGCCCTGCATCTCGTCCACGACATCGACGTCGAGGATCCGCTCCTCGAAGTCTCCGGGCGGCGGGGTCTGCGAACTGCGGCGGGCCATCGCGGCGGGGCTCCCTTACGTGTCGCTGGCTGTGTCTAGGTCGGTCGTCGGTCGGCCGGTGCCGTCCTGACGCCGGACCCGTCAACCAGGTGTGGTCGACAGGGCACGGCGCCCCCATTGTGGACCCTCGCGCCGACACTCCCGGTCAGCGGCCCTCTTCCGCCCCTGGCGAACGACCCCGTCCGCGCGGACACAAACACGGCTCCTGCACGTTGCACCACAATGGGGGACGCCACACGAACCCCGACATCGACGACGGGAAGGACCCGAGCGCATGGCCAACCCGGCCCCCGCCTCCAGCCGAGGCATCGCCATCACCGAGCACCGCCTGGCCAACGGGCTGCGCGTCGTCCTCTCCGAGGACCACCTCACCCCGGTCGCCGCCGTCTGCCTCTGGTACGACGTGGGCTCCCGCCACGAGGTCAAGGGCCGCACCGGCCTCGCCCATCTCTTCGAGCACCTGATGTTCCAGGGCTCCGCCAACGTCTCCAACAACGGCCACTTCGAACTGGTCCAGGGCGCCGGCGGCTCGCTCAACGGCACCACCAGCTTCGAGCGCACCAACTACTTCGAGACCATGCCCGCCCACCAGCTGGAGCTCGCCCTCTGGCTGGAGGCCGACCGCATGGGCTCGCTGCTCGCCGCGCTCGACGAGACCTCCATGGAGAACCAGCGCGACGTCGTCAAGAACGAGCGCCGCCAGCGCTACGACAACGTCCCGTACGGCACCGCCTTCGAGAAGCTCACCGCCCTCTCGTTCCCCGACGGCCACCCGTACCACCACACGCCCATCGGCTCCATGGCGGACCTCGACGCGGCCACGCTGGAGGACGCCCGGACGTTCTTCCGCACCTACTACGCGCCCAACAACGCCGTCCTGTCCGTCGTCGGCGACATCGACCCCGAGCAGACCATCGCCTGGGTCGAGAAGTACTTCGGCTCCATCCCCGCCCACGACGGCAAGCAGCCCCCGCGCTCCGGCGAACTCCCGGACACCATCGGCCGCGAGATCCGCGAGGAGATCCACGAGGACGTCCCCTCCCGCGCCCTGACAGCCGCCTACCGCCTCCCGCACGACGGCACCCGCGAGGCCGACGCCGCCGACCTGGCCCTCACCATCCTCGGCAGCGGCGAGTCCAGCCGCCTCTACAACCGGCTCGTCCGCCGCGACCGCACCGCCGTCGCCGCCGGGTTCGGCCTGCTGCGCCTGGCCGGCGCCCCCAGCCTCGGCTGGCTCGACGTCAAGACCTCCGGCGACGCCACCATCGCGCAGATCGACGCCGCCGTCGACGAGGAACTCGCCCGCTTCGCCGCCGAAGGCCCCACGGCCGAGGAACTCGAGCGCGCCCAGGCCCAGATCGAGCGCGAGTGGCTGGACCGGCTGACCACCGTCGCCGGCCGCGCCGACGAACTCTGCCGCTTCGCCGTCCTGTTCGGCGACCCCAAGCTGCTCAACGACGCCCTCCCCAAGGTCCTCGACGTCACCGCCGAGGAGGTCCAGGCCGTCGCCAAGGCCCGGATCCACCCCGGCAACCGGGCCGTCCTCGTCTACGAGCCGACCGCCGCCGAGACCGACGCCGCTTCCGCCGCCGAGACCGACGCCGCCGACTCCGACGCCGCTTCCGAAGAGGAGGGTGCCGCCGTATGAGCACCGACTACGTCCCCGCCATGACCTTCCACCCCCAGCCCCAGCCCGGCACCCCCAGCCCGTGGGCCTTCCCCGCCCCCGAGCGGACCGCCCTCGGCAACGGCATCACCGTCCTGCACTGCCACCGGCCCGGCCAGCAGCTGGTCGCCGTCGAGGTCCTCCTCGACGCCCCGCTCGCCGCCGAACCCGAGGGCCTCGACGGCATCGCCGCCATCCTCGCCCGCGCCCTCAGCGAAGGCACCGACACCCTCAGCGCCGAGGAGTTCGCCGGCGAACTCGAGCGGGCCGGCGCCACCCTGGACGCGCACGCCGACCACCCGTGCATCCGGGTCTCCCTGGAGGTGCCCGCCTCCCGGCTCCAGCGCGGCCTCTCCCTGCTCGCCGACGCCCTGCGCGCCCCCGCGCTGCCCGAGGCCGAGATCGAGCGCCTGGTCGCCAACCGTCTGGACGAGATCGTCCACGAGCAGGCCAGTCCCGCCCGGCGCGCCGCCAAGGCCCTCTACGCCGAGCTCTTCGACGCCGCCGACCGGCTCTCCCGGCCCCGCGCCGGCACCGCCGACACCGTCAAGTCGATCGACCGCGCTGCCGTCAAGGCCTTCTACGAGGCCCACGTCCGCCCGGCGACCAGCACCCTCGTCGTGGTCGGCGACCTCACCGGCGTCGACCTGCCCGCCCTCCTGGAGAGCACCCTCGGCACCTGGACCGGCTCGGCCGCCGAGGCCTCCGTCCACGCCCCGGTCGCCGGCGACGACCACGGCCGCGTCGTCATCGTGGACCGCCCCGGCTCCGTCCAGACCCAGTTGCTCATCGGCCGGATCGGCCCCGACCGGCACGACCCGGTCTGGGCCGCCCAGACCCTCGGCACCTACTGCCTGGGCGGCACCCTCACCTCCCGCCTCGACCGCGTCCTGCGCGAGGAGAAGGGCTACACCTACGGCGTCCGCTCCTTCGCCCAGCCGCTGCGCTCCGCCGCCGACGGTAGCGGGCGCTCGCTGCTCGCCATCAGCGGCTCGGTGGACACCGCCTCCACCGCCCCGGCGCTCGCCGACACCTGGACCATCCTGCGCACCCTCGCCGCCGAGGGCCTCACCGACGCCGAGCGCGACGAGGCCGTGCAGTTCCTGGTCGGCGTCGCCCCGTTGAAGTACGAGACCGCGGGCTCGGTGGCCGGCACCCTGGCCGACCAGGTCGAGCAGTACCTGGCGGACGACTACCAGGCCGAGGTCTACCGGCAGCTCGCCGAACTGCCCACCGCCGCCGCCACCGAGGCGGTCGTCGCGGCCTTCCCGCCGGACCGGCTGGTCACCGTCCTGGTCGGCGACGCCGCCACGATCGCCGACGACGTGCGGGCGCTCGGCATCGGCGAGGTCACCGTCGTCAGCTGACGACCGCTGTGGTTCCGTCCGGCCCGGTGGAGCACCCGCTCCACCGGGCCGAACGCGTTTTTAAATCCCTTGCGGGCCCCGTCCGGTCCGTGGATAGATATCCCCCGGCACACACGTACGAACTCTGACGAACGAAGGGAGGCGGTCACCATGCGGGTCGAGCGAGCCATACGACGACGCTCCCCAAGGCCGCATTCCCTCTGTGCCGCCCCGGGCGCCTGAGCCCCACCCCTGAACTTCCCCGAGCCCCGCCGGGATCCTTTCGCGCGGCACCCCATTTCTCGTGAACCACCCGACCCATGGAGGTCGTTCAGCGATGACGTACACCGAGGTACCCGGCGTCCGGGTCCCGATCCGGATGTGGACCGATCCGGCGACGGTCGAGAGCCAGGCCCTGCAGCAGCTGCGCAACATCAGCTCCCTGCCGTGGCTGCACGGCCTCGCCGTGATGCCCGACGTCCACCTGGGCAAGGGCGCGACGGTCGGCTCCGTCATCGCCATGAAGGGCGCGGTCTGCCCGGCGGCGGTCGGCGTCGACATCGGCTGCGGGATGAGCGCGGTGAAGACCTCGCTCACCGCCAAGGACCTCCCGGACGACCTGTCCGGCCTGCGCAGCAAGATCGAGCAGACCATCCCGGTCGGCCGCGGCCTGCACACCGACCCGGTCGACCCGGCGAAGCTGGACGGCTTCCGGGCGGCGGGCTGGGACGACTTCTGGCAGCGCTTCGATGACATCGCGGAGGACGTCAAGTGGCGCCGCGAGCGGGCGATGCAGCAGATGGCCACGCTCGGCGGGGGAAATCACTTCATAGAAGTATGTGTCGATACGACCGGCGTGGTCTGGCTGATGCTGCACTCCGGATCCCGCAACATCGGCAAGGAGCTGGCGGAGCACCACATGGGCGTCGCCCGCTCGCTGCCGCACAACCAGGGCCTGGTCGACCACGACCTCGCGGTCTTCCTCGCGAAGACCTCGGAGATGGCCGCCTACCGCCAGGACCTGTTCTGGGCGCAGGAGTACGCCAAGCACAACCGAGCGGTGATGATGGCGCTCTTCCAGGATGTCGTCCGGCGTGAGTTCGCGAAGGCGAAGGTCACCTTCGACGAGGTCATCAGCTGCCACCACAACTACGTGGCGGAGGAGCGGTACGACGGCGTCGACCTGCTCGTGACCCGCAAGGGCGCGATCCGGGCCGGCTCCGGCGACTTCGGGATCATCCCGGGGTCGATGGGGACGGGCTCCTACATCGTCCGCGGCCTGGGCAACAAGGCGTCGTTCAACTCCGCCTCGCACGGCGCCGGCCGCAAGATGAGCCGTAACGCCGCGAAGAAGCGGTTCACCACGCGGGACCTGGCCGAGCAGACCGCGGGCGTGGAGTGCCGCAAGGACAGCGGCGTGGTGGACGAGATCCCGGGCGCCTACAAGAACATCGAGAAGGTCATCGAGCAGCAGAAGGACCTCGTCGAGGTGGTCGCGCACCTCAAGCAGGTCGTCTGCGTCAAGGGCTGACCTCGACGGGCGAAGGGCCGACCACAGCAGATCGGGGTGCCGCCGGAAGCCCGGCGACACCCCGATCGGGCAGTTGCGAGGCCTCAGGCCGCGGCGGGGAGCTCGTCGAGGCCCTCCTGGACGAGCTTGGCGAGGCGGTCGAGCGCGTCGTCGGCGTCGGCTGCGTCGGAGGCCAGGATGACCTCGTCGCCGCCCTGGGCGCCCAGGGCGAGGAGGCCGAGCATGGAGGCGGCGTTGACCGGGTTGCCGCCGGGCTTGGCGATGGTGATCGGCACGCCGGTGGCCGTCACGGCCCGGACGAAGACGGAGGCGGGACGGGCGTGCAGGCCCTCGGCCCAACCGATGGTGACGCGGCGCTCGGCCATGAGACGTGCCTTTCCGGTGAAGCTGGTCACGGCCGTGCTCGGGGAGCGGGGGAAGCGGCCGTGTTGTCTAGACCAGTGTCGCACGCAGGCAACCCCTGCGGGCCGCTGCGTTCAGGACTTGTGATTGTTTCTTTTCGGGGCATAAACCCCGGCCACTGGTCCTGTCCGCCCTGCCGTGAGCACGCACCCGGCGCCATCCGGCCCGCCGCCGGATAACCTGACGAATGTGGACGACTCCGCGGTGCCGAACCCCGAGCAGCAACCGGACTATCCGCAGCACTGGGAAGCCGACATCCTGCTGCGCGACGGTGGCACGGCCCGGATCCGGCCGATCACGCCCGCCGACGCAGGGCGCCTCGTGGAGTTCTACGAGCAGGTCTCGGACCAGTCCAAGTACTTCCGTTTCTTCGCTCCCTATCCCCGGCTCTCCGCCAAGGACGTCCGCCGCTTCACCCACCACGACTTCGTGAACCGGGTCGGCCTCGCGGTCGTCATCCGGGACGACTTCATCGCCACCGTCCGGTACGACCGGATCGACGCCGAGGGCCGCCCGTCCGCCACCGGGACCGACGCCGAGGTGGCCTTCCTCGTGCAGGACGCCCACCAGGGCCGCGGCGTGGCCTCGGCACTGCTGGAGCACATCGCGGCCGTCGCGCAGGAGCGCGGCATCCGCCGCTTCCAGGCCGAGGTGCTGCCGGAGAACCGGAAGATGGTGAAGGTCTTCACCGACGCCGGCTACACCCAGCGCCGCAGCTTCGCCGACGGCGTGGTGCACCTGGAGTTCAGCCTCGAACAGACCGAGCGCTCGCTCGCCGTGATGCGTGCCCGCGAGCACCGCGCCGAGGCGCGCTCGGTGCAGCGGCTGCTCACCCCGCGCTCGGTCGCGGTGATCGGGGTCTCCCGCACCCCGCAGACGGTCGGGCGGGCGATCCTGCGCGACCTGCTGGGCGGCGCTCCGGCCGAGTGCCCGGTCTACGCGGTGAACCGCAACGCCCCGCCCGGCACCGAGCTGGACGGCATCCCGGTGCACCGTTCGGTTCTGGACATTCCCGGGCCGGTGGACCTCGCGGTGATCGCCGTCCCCGAGGGCGCCGTCCCGGCCGCCGTCGCCGAGTGCGGTGCGCACGGCGTGCAGGGCCTGGTGGTGGTCACCGCCGGCTACGCGGAGACCGGTCCGGAGGGCCGGGACCGGCAGCGCGCCCTGGTCCGCCAGGCCCGCGCGGCAGGGATGCGGGTGATCGGCCCGAACGCCTTCGGCCTGATCAACACCGACCCGGCGAACCCGCTGAACGCCTCGCTCGCGCCGCGCCTGCCCGGCCGCGGCGGCTTCGGGATCTTCTGCCAGTCCGGTGCGATCGGCGTGGCCCTGCTGGAGGCCGCCCACAAGCGCGGCCTCGGCGTCTCCTCCTTCGCCTCGGTGGGCAACCGCGCCGACGTCTCCGGCAACGACTTCCTGCAGTACTGGGCCGAGGACGAGGCCACCCGGGTCGTCCTGCTGTACCTGGAGTCCTTCGGCAACCCGCGCAAGTTCACCCGGATCGCCCGCCGCCTGGCCGCCGCCAAGCCGATCGTGGTGGTCAAGGGCGCCCGGCACACCGGCAGCCTGCCGCCCGGCCACGCCGTCCCGGCCACCGCCACCGGCCTGCGCGACGCGACCGTCGACGCGCTGTTCGAACAGGCGGGCGTCATCAGGGTCGCGACCATCACCGAGCTGTACGACACCGGCGAGCTGCTGGCCCTGCAGCCGCTGCCGCCGGGGGACCGGGTCGCGGTGGTCGGCAACTCGGACTCGCTCGGCCTGCTCACCTACGACGCCCTGCTGGGCGCGGGCCTGCGCCCGCGGACCCCCGTCGACCTGACCACCGCCGCGACCGGCGAGAACTTCCGGATCGCGCTCGACGTCGCCCTCGCCGACCCCGCCGTGGACGCGGTGATCGCCGTCGCCATCCCGCCGATCGGCACCTCGGCGCACGCCTTCATGGGCGGCCGGCTGACCGGCGAGGACGACCCCGCGATGGGTTCCGACGACCCGGAGATCGCCGCCGCCCTGCTCGAAGCCGGTCAGCGCGCCCAGGAGTTGGGCAAGCCGCTGGTGCTCGCCCACCTGGCACTGACCGACCTGCCGGTCAGGCTGCGCCCCGGCGGCATCCCCGCGTACGCGGCGCCCGAGCGGGCCGTGCACGCCCTCGCCAACGCCGTCCACTACGCGCAGTGGCGCCGCCGGACGGCCGAGGCGGAGGAGACCGCGCGCGTCCCCGAGCTGGACCGGATCGACGAGCCCGGCGCCCGCACCCTGGTGGCGGCCGCGCTGAGTACCCGAACCGCGATCGCCGCGCGCACCCAGCCCGGCGGCGCCCGGATCACCCTGTCCGACGACGAGGCCCGCGACCTGCTGGCCCGCTACGGCATCGACGTCTCGTCGACGCGGTCGGCCCCGGACGAGGAGACGGCCGTCGCGGCGGCGGCCTCGCTCGGCTACCCGGTGGCTCTGAAGGCGACCGCCCCGCACCTGCGCCACCGCCCCGACCTGGGCAGCGTCCGGCTGGATCTGACCGACGAGCCGGGCTTGCGCCGCGCCCACCGCGAGTTGGACGCGCTGCTCGGCGGCGCCGCGCAGGCCGAGCTGGTGGTGCAGCGGATGGCGCCGCGCGGTGTGGACACCGTGATCGGCGCCACGGTGGACCCGGCGGTCGGGGCGATCCTGTCGTTCGGCCTGGCAGGCGCACCGGCCGAACTGCTGGGGGACACGGCGCACCGACTGGTTCCGGCCACCGACCAGGACGTCGCCGGGCTGATCCGGGAGGTGCGGGCCGCGCCGCTGCTGTTCGGCTGGCGCGGCGCGGAGGCGGTGGACACCGCTGCCCTGGAGGAATTGCTGCTCAGGGTGTCGCAGCTGGTGGACGACGTCCCGGAGATCGCCTCGGTGGATCTCGAACCCGTGGTCGTGGCCCCGCACGGGCTGGCGATCCTGGGGGCGCGGGTGCGGGTCGCGCCCCTGCCGGTCCGCAGCGATCTGGGCCCGCGCGCGATGAGCACGCTGTAACCTTCCTTGGTTGCGCCCTGCCCGGGCGCTGTTGTCCGAAGCTCGGCGCCGTGCCGCCCGCTTCGTCGGCGGACCATGCCAGGATGGAGATATGGCGAAGACCGGTACCACCACCACTCAGGACCTGCGCTCGGCGATCGAGCGCAGCGGCTACTACCCAGCCCTGGTGTCCGAGGCGGTCGAGTCCGCGGTGGGCCCGGAGCCGATCGGCTCCTACCTGGTGCACCAGGAGACGACCTTCGACGCCAATGAGGTCCGCCGGCACGTGACGGTGCTGGTGCTGACCCCGACCCGGTTCGTGGTGAGCCACACCGACGAGCAGTCCGGGGCCGAGGGCAGCCCCTCGGTGCCGTTCGCGACGACCTCGACGGAGAGCGTCCGACTGGACCGGATCGGCTCGGTCGTGGTGAGCCGGATGGTGGCGAACCCGGAGACGTACACGCCGGGGACGCTTCCGCGCGAGGTCGTGCTGACGATCGGCTGGGGCGCGGTGCAGCGCCTGGACCTGGAGCCGGCCGGCTGCTCGGACCCGAACTGCGAGGCGGACCACGGCTACACGGGCTCGGCGACCGCCGACGATCTCTCGCTGCGGGTGAGTGAGGCCGGTGACGGCCCGGAGACGGTGGCCCAGGCGCTGGTGTTCGCCCGGGCACTGTCCGACGCGACGATCGACAACGGCCCGCGGGTCTGATCGCCGCCACCGAACGCTACGAATCCGGTTCCATGTCCTTCGTTCCTGCCGACGGCTACGACGCCTTCGAGATCCTTGACCCGGCCGCGGCCCCCGCGCCCCCGTACGGCAGCGGTTCGCTGTGCGACCTGCTGCCCTCGGTGGCGGCGGGGCTCGGCGTTCCCGGGTTCACCGCGACGCTGCCCATCGCCCCGGCGGACCGGGTGGTGGTGTTCCTGGTGGACGGCCTGGGCTGGGAGCTGCTGCTGCGCCACCCCGAGTACGCGCCGTTCCTGTCCTCGCTGGCCGGGAGCTCGCTGGGCGGCAGCGGCCGTCCGCTGACCGCGGGCTTCCCGTCCACCACGGCGACCTCGCTGGCCTCGGTCGGCACCGGGACGCCGCCGGGCCTGCACGGCCTGGCCGGGTACACGGTGGCGGTGCCGGGCGCCGGCTACCTGATGAACCAGCTGCGCTGGCAGCCGCCGACCGAGCCGCACGCCTGGCAGCCGTACCCGACGGTCTTCGAGCGGACTCACCGGGCCGGGGTGGCGACCGCGCAGGTCTCGTCCCCGCTGTTCGCGCAGACCCCGCTGACCCGGGTGGCGCTGTCCGGCGGCACCTTCCTCGGCCGCACCACCGGCGAGGAGCGGATGGACCTGGCAGCCTCCTGGCTGGCCGAGCACGACCGGGCGCTGGTGTACACCTACGTCAGCGAGCTGGACGGCGCGGGCCACCGTTTCGGGGTGGACTCCGACGAGTGGCGGATGACGCTGGACGCGGTGGACCGGCTGGCCCGCCGGCTGGCCGAGCAGCTGCCGCCGCGTTCGGCGATGTACGTGACGGCCGACCACGGCATGATCGACATCGCGCCGGAGGACCGGATCGACTTCGACGAGGACTGGGAGCTGGGCGCCGGCGTGGCCCTGCTCGGCGGTGAGGGCCGGGCCCGGCACGTGTACGCGGTGCCGGGGGCCGCGGCCGACGTGCACACGGTCTGGAGCGAGGTGCTGGGCGACCGCATGTGGGTCGCCACCCGGGACCAGGCGGTCGCGGCGGGATGGTTCGGCCCGGCCGTGGACGAGCGGGTGTACGGCCGGATCGGCGACGTGGTCGCCGCGGCGCGCGACGACATCGCGATCGTCGCCTCCCGCAACGAGCCCGGCGAATCCGCGATGATCGGCCTGCATGGCTCGATGACCCCGGTCGAGCAGTTCGTGCCGCTGCTCGAAGTCCGCGGCTGAGCCGCTCCCTTGACTCATCCGTGCCCGAACTCCCCTGATGTGAAAGGCCCTTGCTCCACCCATGGCTGAACTGGTGTTCTTCTCGGGCACGATGGACTGCGGCAAGTCGACGCTGGCGCTGCAGATGGACCACAACCACGCCGCGCGCGGCCGGCAGGGCGTCATCCTCACCCGCAACGACCGGGCGGGCACCGCGACGATCTCCAGCCGGCTGGGCCTGCAGGCCGAGGCGGTCGAGGTGACCGACGACTTCGACTTCCACACGCACGTGGTGCACCGGCTCTCGGCGGGTGGCCGGGTGGACTACCTGATCTGTGACGAGGCGCAGTTCTTCTCCGCCGGGCAGGTCGACCAGCTGGCCCGGGTGGTGGACGAGCTGGACATCGACGTCTACACCTTCGGCATCACCACCGACTTCCGCACCCGGCTGTTCCCGGGCTCGCAGCGACTGATCGAACTGGCCGACCGGGTGGAGGTGCTGCAGGTCGAGGCGCTGTGCTGGTGCGGGGCGCGGGCGACCCACAACGCCCGTACGGTCGGCGGGGTGATGGTGGTCGAGGGCGCCCAGGTGGTGATCGGCGACATCTCGGTGCGCGACGACGAGGTCGGCTACGAGGTGCTGTGCCGCCGCCACCACCGCCGCCGGCTGACCGCCGCGACGGCCCGTGCCTCGGTGCTCTCCCCGGACGTGCTGCCCTTCGAGGAGCAGCAGGCCTGACCGGCGCCGCAGGCCTGACCGAGGCTGCAGACCTGACCGAGAGCAGGCCTAGCCGAAGGTCTGCAGCACCGAGAAGTGCCCGCCCTGCGGGTCGGCCAGCCGGGCGGCGCGGCCGCGGGTGGTGTCGTGCGGCTCGACCAGGATCCGGCCGCCGAGCTCCACGGCGTGACGGGCGGTCAGGTCGGCGTCCCGGACGGCGAAGTGGGTGCGCCAGCGCGGCGGGTGGCCGCGCAGGTCGGCGCGGTGCCGGATGCCGGCGACCGCCCGGCCGTGTACGAGCAGCGCGCTCTCGTCCGCACCGGGCCGGACCGGTCGGTCGAGCACGGTGGCGTAGAAGACGGCGGCGCCCTCGGCGTCGGGGGTGAGCAGTTCGGCCCAGGTCGGTCCGCCGTGCTCGGTGCCGGCTTCCCGGCCGAGGTGCTCCTCGCCCTGCCAGAGGCCGAAGACGGCGCCGGACACGTCGGAGGCGATGGCCATCCGGCCGGCGCGCTCGGCCTGCAGCGGCCCGACGGCGACGGTGCCGCCGCATTCGCGGACCAGCTGGGTGGTGCGGTCGGCGTCGTCCACGGCGAAGTAGGTGGTCCACTGCACCGGGAAGCCGGTGGCGGTGGAGAGGCCGAGGCCGGCGACCGGCGCCCCGTCGAGTTCGGCCCGGACGTAGTCACCGAGCTGGCCGGGTCCTGGGGTGTACGTCCAGCCAAGCAGTACGCCGTAGAAGGCGCGGGCGCCGGCCAGGTCGTCGGTCAGCAGGCTGACCCAGCAGGGCGTGCCCTGGGCCAGTCGGAGTTCCACCGCGGGCAATGCGGGCCTCCTCGTGGGTGGTTGGCGCACGGAAACCTCGGGCGCGAGGGTGATGCTTCCACCCTGGCGGGCGCCCAACCCTCGGGCCGCGCGGAAAATCCGGCAAAGTCCGCACAAAGAGCGGCGGGTCGGCGGTGCTGCGCGACAATGGCCGCCATGACCACCTACAACGACGGTTCCCCGCTGATCTCCGCGGTCGAGCTGGCGGAGGCGCTCGCCTCCGCCCGTCCGCCGGTGCTGCTGGACGTGCGCTACCAGCTGGTCGGTGCCGCGCCGGGCGGCCCGACCGCGGCCGAGGAGTACCGGGCCGGGCACCTGCCCGGCGCCCACTTCGTCGAGCTGGACCGGGACCTCGCGGCCCCGCCCGGGGCCCCCGGCCGGGGCGGGCGCCACCCGCTGCCGGACCCGGAGGAGTTCGGTGCGGCGATGCGTGGCTTCGGGGTGAGCGCCGAGCGCCCGGTCGTGGTGTACGACGGCGCGGCCTCGATGGCGGCGGCCCGCGCCTGGTGGCTGCTGCGCTGGGCCGGGCACCGGGACGTCCGGGTGCTGGACGGCGGCTTCGCGGTCTGGCAGGCGGCGGGGCTGACGGTGACGGCCGAGCTGCCGGAGCCCGCGGAGGGCGACTTCAAGCCGGTGCCCGGCCGGCTGCCGACGGTGGACGCGGACGGCGCCGCGGCCTGGGCGCGCGGCGGTCTGCTGCTGGACGCCCGGTCGGGGGAGCGCTACCGGGGCGAGACGGAGCCGGTGGACCCGCGGGCCGGGCACGTCCCCGGTGCGGTGTCGGCGCCGACGGCCGAGAACGTGGGCCCGGACGGGCGGTTCCGTCCGGCGGCCGAGCTGGCGGCCCGGTTCCGGGCGCTGGGCGCGGGGGAGCGGGAGACCGCGGTGTACTGCGGCTCGGGGGTGACGGCGGCGCACCAGATCCTGGCGCTGGAGGTGGCGGGTCTGCCGGCCACGCTGTACCCGGGGTCGTGGAGCGAGTGGTCGAGCGACCCGGGCCGCCCGGTGGCGGTCACCGACCAGCCGGGCTGAGTCCGGGAACGCCGAAGGGCGGGAGGCCCGGCCTCCCGCCCTTCGGCATCGGTACTACTCCTGCTTCTTGCGCCGGCTGCCGAAGACGATCTCGTCCCAGCTGGGCACGGTGGCCCGGCGCCCGGGCCGGACGCCGTCCGCCTCGGCCTGCCGGTCGGTGGTGCCGACCAGGCGCTCGCGGTGCGGGGCGACGGCGCGCGGCATCAGGATGTCGGCGTAGGCCGAACCCGCGCCGACCGCCGGGGCGGCGGCCGCGGCCGCGGCCGGCTCCTCGCTCTCCTCGGCGACCTCGGCGGGCACCGGCTCGATCGGGGCGGGGCTGCCGACGGCGAGGTCGCCGCGGAAGGCAGGGACCACGTCGAGCAGGCTGGTCAGCGAGTCCCGGGACTCGGCGGTGGCCTCCCGCGATTCGCGGACCTCGCGGGCCGACATGATGCGGTCGGCCGAGGGCCGGTCGATCATCGGGCGGGGCGGCCGGTCCTGGGGGAGCCGGGCGATCCGCGGGATGAACGGGAAGATCGACTCCTCCTCGCGCTCGACGTTCTCGCCGATCAGCGCGCGGGCCTCGTCGTCGTTGGGCTGGACCAGGCGCCGGGGCGGGTCGTACGTCCAGGAGGCGCTGCGGCCCTCGCCGTCGGCCCGGTAGGAGAGGATGACCTCCCAGGTGCCGTCGTCGCGGCGCCAGGAGTCCCAGCGCTCGGTGTCCTTCTCGGCGCCGCGCAGCGCGAGCCGCTCGGCGACGGCCTCGCCGAGCTGCGGGCCCGGGGACTCGCCGTTGCGGCGGATGGCGGTCTTGCGGGCGCGCTCGGCCATGAAGGCGCGCTCGGCGAGGACCGGACCCTCGAAGCGACGGACGCGGTCGACGGAGATCCCGGCGGCCTGGGCGACCTCCTCGGCGGAGGCACCGGCTCGTATCCGGGCCTGGATGTCCCGGGGGCGCAGGTGGCTCTCGACCTCGATCTCGATCTGGCCGAGGCGCGGCCGGTCGCCGCGGATGGCGGCGCGCAGCCGCTCGTCGATGGGGAGGGTGTACTCCGTGCTGTCGGCAGCCTTGAGCACCAGCCGTGTGCCGTCGTTGCTGACGGCCACAACCCGCAGTTCGGGCACGGTTACCTCCCGGGTGGTGCCTGCCGACGTCACCTGCGTCGCTGCTCCCGTACTGAGTGTGGCCTGCCCGCTCGCGACTGGCCACAACCTTGCTGAGTTCCCCGGCGTGTCGGGCTTACGCCCCGCCACGCCGCTGTGGCACGGTTGCCTTTTTGCCACGCCATCCGTCGACGTCGCGCCTGGGTGTCCCGGCCGTCCTCGCACGCGGAGTGTTCGCGACGATCCGGGACCCGGCGTCGCCGTGCGTGCCTGTTCCGTGGCTCCTCGTCAAGCTGCCGGTGTAGAAGCAGTCGACAAGTCGACCCAAGGCTCAGGCTTTACGAACAGTACTCCATTCGTGGCATCCAAAGGGGCGGCTCGCCGCTCAAGTCTCCCGCGATTCACGGGAATCTCAAGAGCGCGCTCCCCCGATGGCGGACCACCAGTGGGTGAACGGTGATCATCTTCACACAATCCGGGCGCGCAGAACCGCATTTTCGTCCCTTGTGTCCTTCTTTGGGCAAGATGGAGTGGCTTGTTCGAGGAATAGTCGTACGGACCGAGGGATGTTGATGTCGGAGCTGAGCCCCGCCGAGGAGGGCGGCAAGGAGGAGCGCAAGCGGATCGATCTGAGTGTGGCTCAGGTCGCGGCGGGTGCGCTGGCCGCCGTGGTGGGCGCACTGTTGGCCTCCGAACTGGGCGTGTACGGGACGATCATGGGCGCCGCGGTGGTGAGTGTCGGGGCCACCACCGGCGGCGCTGTGCTCCAGCACGTCTTCAGGCGGACCGGCGAGCAACTGCGCGACGCGGTGGACCGGGGGCCGATCCAGACCGCGAACACGCTGCGCCAGGTGCCGGCAGAGCACGAAGCGCCGCCGCGGCCTTCGGTGATCACCGCGGAGTGGAGCGAGCCGCAGGTGGTGCGGGCGCGCCGGCGGTGGACCTGGAAGACCTACGCGGTGGTGTCCGGGCTGGTGTTCGTGCTGGCGATGACGCCGATCGTGGCGTTCGAACTGGCGACCGGGCAGCCGGTGTCGGCGACGGTCAAGGGCGAGTCCGGCAGCGGCACCTCCTTCGGCGGCTCGGTGGCGCCCAAGTCCTCCCAGCCGCAGGACGCTCCGCCGGAGCGGCCGGGCCCGGGCGACAGGCGCGCTCCGGAGGCCACGCCGTCCGGCGGCGCCTCGGCCCCGGCGACGACGCGGCCGAGCCGGGAGCCGAGCGGCACCCCTGGTACCGGCCCGGGTACGGCTTCGCCCTCGGCGAGTCCGAGCGCGACCCCGTCGGCCGGTTCCTCCCCGTCGGCGGGCGGCGGGAAGCCCACCGGCGAGGCCACGACGCAGCCGCCCGTGCCGGGGAACGAGCCGGCGGGGTCGACGACGGTGGCCCCGCCGCCGGCGGCCGGGACCCCGGCGAACTGACGAGCCCGGGCGGACCGGGCCCCGTGGATCAGGCCCCCAGCACCCGGCGCAGGTAGTCGTTGCCGAAGATCCGCTGCGGGTCGACCTCGTCGCGCAGGGCGGTGAAGTCGCCGAAGTGCGGGTAGACGCCGGCCAGGTACTCGGCGTCGCGGGTGTGCAGCTTGCCCCAGTGCGGGCGGCCCTGATGGGCGGTCATCAGCTGTTCGACGCCGGTGAAGTAGCCCTGGTCGGCGGTGCCCCGGTAGAGGTGGACGGCGATGTAGGCGCTGTCCCGGCCGGAGGCGGTGGAGAGCCAGAGGTCGTCGGCGGGGGCGAAGCGCACCTCGACCGGGAAGCTGACCTTCCAGTCGGAGCGTTCGATCAGGGCCTTCAGCTCGCGCAGCACCTCGCCGACGGCCGCGCGCGGCACCGCGTACTCCATCTCCACGAAGCGGACCTTGCGCGGGCTGGTGAACACCCGGTACGCGGTGTCGGTGTAGCTGCGGTCGGACCAGGCGCGGCTGGCCAGTGCGGCGATCGAGGGGATCGAGCCGGGGAAGCGCCGGCCGACCCGGCAGGCGCCCTCCCAGACGGTGTTGGAGAGGAAGTCGTCCTCCAGCCACCCCTTGAACCGGGGCAGCGGGGCGGCCGGGCCCTGGCTGCGGTTGTTGCGCTTGGTGGAGCAGCGGTCAGTGTGCGGGAACCAGTAGAACTCGAAGTGCTCGTTGACGGCGGCGAGGTCGTCGAGGCGCTCCAGCACCTCGTCGAACGCCATCGGCTGCTCGTGCGCGGTGAGCAGGAAGGCCGGTTCGACGCCGAAGGTGAGCGCGGTGATCACGCCGAGGGCGCCGAGGCCGAGCCGGGCGCCCTGGAAGAGCCGGGGGTTCTCGGTGGGGGAGCAGCGCTTGAGGGAGCCGTCGGCGAGGACGATCTCCAGCGCGCGGATCTGGGCGGCGAGCGAGCCGGAGTCGCGGCCGGTGCCGTGGGTGCCGGTGCTGGTGGCGCCGGCGACGGTCTGGACCTCGATGTCGCCCATGTTGGTGAGGGAGAGGCCCTCGGCGGCGAGGACCCGGTTGAGTCGGTGCAGCGGGAGGCCGGACTCGACGGTGATGGTGCCCGCCTCGCGGTCGATCTCGCGGATGGCGGTGAGCGCGTGCGGGCGGATCTGGACGCCGTCGCCGGCGGAGGCGATCGAGGTGAAGGAGTGGCCGGAGCCGACGGCCTTGACGGTACGGCCCTGCTCGGCGGCGCGCAGGATCTCCTTGGCCAGTTCCTCCGCGGTGCCGGGGGCGGCGGCCCGGGCGGGCTCGGCGCTCTGGTTGCCGGCCCAGTTGGTCCACCGGGTGCGGGTCGCGGTACTGGCCTGGGGCATTGCGCTGCCTCCTGCTCCGTGGCACCGGGGTCGGCGCGGTCCGGGACGGCGCGGCCGCCCTACCCGCGGGTAGGGCCACGGGTAGGGCGAGAGATTAGTCAGTTCACCGTTCGGCGTCTACGGGTCGATCGGCGTCCGCGGCGGGCTGCTCGGCGGCCAGTCCGGCGCGCAGCCGGCCGAGTCCGCCCAGTGCGGCGACCACGCCGAGCATGCCGGCGGCCAGCGGTACCCAGTAGCCGGCGGCGGCACCGGAGGCGTCCACCACCCAGCCGCCGGCCGAGGAGCCGACCGCGACGCCGAGGGCGAGGCCGGTGGTCGTCCAGGTCATGCCCTCGGTCAGCTGGGACGCCGGGACGAGCCGCTCGACCAGGGCCATCGCGCTGATCAGGGTGGGGGAGATGGCGATGCCCGCGACCAGCAGGGCGCCGCCGACCGCGGCCAGCCCGCCGACGCCGTGCACCGCATGGGCGACCAGCAGCAGCGGCACCATGCTGACGGCCATGAACGTCACGCCGAGGAAGAAGCGGGCGGCCAGCGAGCCGGTGAGCTTGAGGGTGCCGTAGACCACGCCGGCCAGGCAGGAGCCGAGCGCCCACAGGGCGAGGATCACGCTGGAGATCGACTTGTGGCCCTGGGCCTCGGAGAAGGCGACGGTGACGACCTCGACCGAGCCGAAGATCGCGCCGGTGGCGACGAAGGTCAGGATCAGCACCTGGAGGCCGTGGTTGAGGATGACCGAGTGGCCGTCGTGCCGGGCGGTCGGGTGGACCGGCGGCTCGGTGGAGCGCTGTCCGGCGAACAGCAGGACGCCGACGGCGAGGAAGATCCCGGCGAGCAGCACGCCGGCCTCGGGGAAGACGGAGGTGGCCAGCCCGATGGAGAGGATCGGACCGACGATGAAGCAGACCTCGTCGACGACGGCCTCGAAGGAGTACGCGGTGTGCAGCTTGGGGGCGTCGTCGCGGTACAGGTGGGCCCAGCGGGCACGGACCATCGCGCCGGTGCTCGGCATGACGCCCATGCCGGCCGCGAAGACGAACAGCGTCCAGTCCGGGGCCTTCAGCCGGGCGCAGAGCAGCAGGCCGACGACGGCGGCGATGGTGAGCGCCATGGCCGGGATGATGATCTTGCGCTGGCCCAGCCGGTCCACCAGCCGGGAAACCTGCGGGCCGAGGACGGCGGCGGAGATCGCCAGGGTGGCCGAGACCAGGCCCGCGACACCGTACGAGCCCCTCAACTGGGAGAGCATGGTCACGATGCCGATGCCGGTCATGGAGATCGGTAGCCGGGAGACGAAACCGGTGGTGGAGAAGGCCAGAGTGCCGGGGGAGGCGAATATCCGGCGGTAGCTGGACAGCACGGGAGAACTCCGGACGGGGGTGGGGTAAGGAACAAGGCAGGTGAACACAGCTTACGTACGTTGGCAAACGGTATTTTCCGGACACCTGCGCGGCCCCGGCGACAGCGCCCGTCCCCTCAGTGGCAGGATCGGTGCCATGTCCGACGCGCGCAAACCCTCCCCCTCCGGCGCCGCTCCGTACGACGCCCTGCTGCTCCTGTCCTTCGGCGGGCCCGAGGGCCCCGAGGAGGTCGTCCCCTTCCTGGAGAACGTCACCCGCGGCCGCGGCATCCCCAAGGAGCGGCTGAAGGAGGTGGGTAAGCACTACTTCATGTTCGGCGGGGTCAGCCCGATCAACGAGCAGAACCGCGAACTGCTCGCCGCGCTGCGCAAGGACTTCGCCGAGCACGGGCTGGACCTGCCGGTCTACTGGGGCAACCGGAACTGGGCGCCCTACCTGGTCGACGCCCTGCGGGAGATCGCCGCCGACGGCCACCGCCGGATCGCCGTGCTCGCCACCAGCGCCTACGCCGGCTACTCGGGCTGCCGCCAGTACCGGGAGAATCTCGCCGACGCGCTGACCGCCCTGGCCGAGGAGGGCGTGCCCGCCCTGCGGGTCGACAAGCTGCGGCACTTCTACAACCACCCCGGCTTCGTCGAACCGATGATCGACGCCACCGTGGCCGCGCTGGCCGAGCTGCCCGCCGGGGTACGGGACGGCGCCCGGCTGGCGTTCACCACCCACTCCATCCCGGACGCCATGGCCGAGTCCTCCGGCGCCCCGGACGACCCGGCCCGCGGCACCCCGGGCGGCGCCTACGTCGCCCAGCACCTGGACGTGGCCCGGCTGATCGCCGCCGCCGTCGCCGAGCGCACCGGCGTCGCCGACCGACCCTGGGAACTGGTGTTCCAGAGCCGCAGCGGCGCCCCGCACACCCCGTGGCTGGAACCCGACATCTGCGACCACCTGGAGGCCCGGCGGGCCGAGGGCGCGCCCGCCGTGGTGATGGTCCCGATCGGCTTCGTTTCCGACCACATGGAGGTCAAGTACGACCTCGACACCGAGGCGGTCGCCAAGGCCGCCGAACTCGGCCTGCCGGTGGCCCGCGCCGCCACCGTCGGCGCCGACCCCCGGTTCACCGCCGCCGTCCGCGACCTGGTCCTGGAGCGGGCCGCCACCGAGCGCGGCGAGGGCGTGACCCGCTGCGCCCTCGGCGCGCTCGGCCCCAGCCACGACGTGTGCGCGATCGCCTGCTGCCCCAACCCGCGCGTCCCGCGCCCGGCCGCCGCCGAGCACTGACCGCCCGTCCCGCCGCTCACCGCCGCCCCGGAGGAGAATCCCGTGACCGCCCCCGCCCAGCCCGACGACCGGCTCCTCGACGACCTGCTGGACGTCGCCCTGGACGCGGCCCGGCAGGCCGGCGTCCTGCTGCGCGACGGCCGCCCCGCCGACCTCGGCGTGGCCGGCACCAAGAGCAGCCCGGTCGACGTGGTCACCGAGATGGACCTCGCCTCCGAGAAGCTCCTGCTGGAGCTGATCACCGACCGCCGCCCGACCGACGGCTACCTCGGCGAGGAGGGCGCCGAACGGTCCGGCACCAGCGGGGTCCGCTGGGTCGTGGACCCGCTCGACGGCACGGTCAACTACCTGTACGGACTGCCCTCCTGGGCGGTCAGCGTGGCCGCTGAGCTGGACGGCCGGGCGGTCGTCGGCGTGGTGTTCGCCCCGGCGCGCGACGAACTGTTCCACGCCGTCCTGGGCCGCGGCGCCCGGCTGAACGGCCGGCCGCTCTCGGCCCGCCCCGCCCCGCCGTGGGGCCAGGCGCTGATCGCCACCGGCTTCAACTACGTCCGGTCGGTGCGGGTGCGCCAGGCCGAGGTACTGCTGGCGCTGATGCCCGAGGTGCGGGACATCCGCCGGGGCGGGGCGGCCGCGGTCGACCTGTGCGACATCGCTGCCGGGCGGCTGGACGGCTACTACGAGCGCGGCCTCGCCCCCTGGGACCGCGCGGCCGGCTGTCTGATCGCCGCCGAGGCCGGCGCGCTGACCGGAGGCAGCCCCGGGCACGGCCCGGACGGCGAGCTGACCGTGGCCGCCGCCCCGGGCGTGTACGAGCCGCTGCAGGAACGCCTGGCCACGCTGCGCGCCTGGGCGGACTGACCGGTTCCGGCCCGGCCGGGCGGGTTCGCATGCCCGGGACCGCAGCTCGGCCCCGGGCATGCGAAGAGCCCTGGCATACGGGGGATGCCAGGGCCTGGGGTTTCGCACGGCCCCCGCAGGGCCGCAGGTGCCGGAGGACCGGCGACGGGTCGGTGGTGCCGGACGGGTCAGGCAGCGGTGCGGTGGCGCTCCAGCACCGTGTCCACGCCGTGCTCGGCGGCGAGTCGGCGGAGGTCGTCCAGCTCGGACTGCTCCACCTCGGCGAGGAACTCGTCCCCGGCCTCGATCGCGCGGTGCAGGTCCTGCTCGGCGTTGGCTATGCGCTGCAGGATTCCGGCCTTGAAGGCGTCCATACGGGCCCCCTTACTGTGTCGGACGTGCACGGTCGTGCGTTCTCCGCCCTGAGGAAGGTCCAGCCGGTGAAAGCGCCCCGGCCGGCAGTGGTGGATCGCCGGTCGGACGCGGAGACGGCCTTCGGCCGCTCCCGGTGATGTCCCAGCCCCAGGGCCGGCGCGGATGAACGCACGGCGGGTGGGTGCGACCGGCCAAGGGCCAGATCGCGGGTGTGCAGCTGTCCTCCCCGCCGGGGCGGCCGGGAAACCTCCCGGCGGAAGAAAGTTGCCCGTGTCACAGTCCAAGCGGAGTGGTGCCGACACGAACGGTCAACCGCCGCGGACCCGGATCCCGTGCCCGAGGGGCAGCTTATCGCTGCTTTACCGCAGGACCAGGCAGGATGGAGCCACCGTCGGAGCCGTGCGTCCGCTTTCCGGGGCCGGCCTGGAGAAGGGACAACGACCGTGCGGGTTCTCGTCGTCGAGGACGAGCAGCTGCTTGCCGAGGCCGTCGCGACCGGCCTGCGCCGCGAGGCGATGGCCGTCGACGTGGTGTACGACGGGGAGGCCGCGCTCCAGCGCATCGCGGTCAACGACTACGACGTGGTGGTCCTGGACCGCGACCTTCCGCTGGTCCACGGCGACGACGTCTGCCGCAAGGTGGTCGAGCAGGGCCTCGCGACCCGGGTGATCATGCTGACCGCCTCCGGCGACATCAGCGACCGGGTCGAGGGCCTGGAGATCGGCGCGGACGACTACCTTCCGAAGCCGTTCGCCTTCAGCGAACTCGTCGCCCGGGTCAGGGCGCTGGGCCGCCGCGCGACCGTTCCGCTGCCCCCGGTGCTGGAACGCGCAGGCATCTCGGTCGACCCCGGTCGGCGCGAGGTGATCCGCGACGGCCGCACCGTCCAACTCGCCCCCAAGGAGTTCGCCGTCCTGGAGGTGCTCATGCGGGCCGGCGGCGCCGTCGTCTCCGCCGAGCAGCTGCTGGAGAAGGCCTGGGACGAGCACACCGACCCGTTCACCAACGTCGTGCGGGTGACCGTGATGACGCTGCGCCGCAAGCTCGGCGACCCGCCGGTGATCGTCACCGTGCCGGGCTCCGGCTACCGGATCTGACCCCGGGATCCCTTCGACGAAGGGCCCGGATCCCGGGAATCCACCACCCCGCGCCCGCCCCGGCGGACGCCCCGAGAGGACGATCATGACCACCCCGCCCCCGGCCGGCGGGCCCTCCGGCGCGCCCGCCGGCGGCCCGCGCGCCGTACCGCCCAAGCCTCTGCACCCGCCGCGCTCGGCCCGGTCGAACCAGACCTACGTCCCCGGCGACGGCGTGCTCGCCTGGCTGCCCTTCCGCCCCACCATCCGGATGCGGCTCACCCTGCTCTACGGCGGGATGTTCCTGATGGCCGGCGTCGTGCTGCTGCTGGTGATGTACTTCTTCGTCCAGCAGGCCCTGCAGGAGGTCGGCCAGCCGCACCTGGTGCTCAACGGACCGGGCATCTCGGTGCGGACCCCGGACAACCTCACCCTCAACAGCCAGTCCGCGCTCGACCAGTGGCTGAACGACTACAAGGCCTACCAGGCCAGCCAGGCGCTCAACACCCTGCTGCGCAAGCTGCTGACCGTCCTGGTCTGCCTCGCCGTGATCGCCTTCGCGGCCGGCTACGCGATGGCCGGCCGGGTGCTGCGCCCGCTCGGCCGGATCACCCGCACCGCCCGCGACGTCGCCTCCTCCGACCTGCACCGCCGGATCGAGCTGGACGGGCCGGACGACGAGCTCAAGGAGCTCGCCGACACCTTCGACGACATGCTGGACCGGCTGGACCGCTCCTTCGACTCCCAGCGCCGTTTCGTCGCCAACGCCTCGCACGAGCTGCGCACGCCGCTGGCGATCAACCGCACCCTGCTGGAGGTCCAGCTCTCCGACCCGGCCGCCTCCCCCGACCTGCAGCAGCTGGGCAAGACCCTGCTGGCCACCAACGAGCGCAGCGAGCAGCTGGTCGAGGGCCTGCTGCTGCTCGCCCGCAGCGAGAACGAGCTGACCGACCGCCGCCCGGTGGAGCTGTCCGAGGTGGCCACCCGGGCGCTGGAGCAGACCCGGGCCGAGGCGGACAAGCGCGAGGTCGCGCTGCGCTCGAAGCTCGATCCGGCCGTGGTCGCGGGCAACGGCGTGCTGCTGGAGCGGCTCGCGCTCAACCTGCTGCAGAACGCGGTCCGGTACAACACCCCGGGCGGCTGGGTCGAGCTGGCCACCGCCGAGGTGCCGGGCGGCGGCGAGCTGGTGGTCTCCAACACCGGCCCGATGGTGCCGGGGTACGAACTGGAACACATCTTCGAGCCGTTCCGCCGGGTCAAGGGCGCCGACCGCACCCGCAGCGACAAGGGGGTCGGGCTGGGCCTGTCCATCGTCCGCTCGGTCGTGCGCGCCCACGGCGGCACCATCGAGGCCACCCCGCGCGCCGGCGGCGGCCTCACCATGCGGGTTCGCATCCCCTCGCCGTAGGCAGACCGGCTGCCGTTGGCTCGCGGAACAGCAAGCCGCCCCCGTCAGGCCCGTCAAGACGACATAAGGCCTGGCGGGGGCGGCTTGTCTTTTGCGGCCCCAGCAACTTACGGTGTCGTAACCTACGCAACCGTAAGTGCGAGTCCGCCGGCGCCCCCGCCGGAGTCCGCACGACGTGTGCCCGCCCAACGCGCCGGTCCCCGCGCGTGCCGTCCCCCAGGAGCAAACCGTGACCATCGCCCCTGTGCAGCGCAGCACCGTGCAGAGCAGCACCTCGCTCGGATCGAGCGGCTGGACCGACGCGCGGCTGATCCTGGCCCTCGAGGAGGTCGTGGAGAAGGAACTCGACCGCCACCTGAGCGTCGCCAAGGAGTGGATGCCGCACGAGTTCGTCCCGTGGAGCCAGGGCCGCGACTTCGACGGCGTGCTGGGCGGTGAGGCCTGGTCGGTCGAGCAGTCGCAGGTGACCGCGCTGGGCCGGGTGTCGCTGGTGGTGAACCTGCTGACCGAGGACAACCTCCCCAGCTACCACCACGAGATCGCCAGCATGTTCGGCCGCGAGGGCGCCTGGGGCACCTGGGTGCACCGCTGGACGGCCGAGGAGGGCCGCCACGGCATAGCCATCCGCGACTACCTGCTCGCCACCCGGGCCGTCGACCCGGTGGAGCTGGAGCGCGCCCGGATGAGCCACATGTCCGAGGGCTTCGAGTCCGACAACGCGCACAGCATGCTGCAGTCGGTCGCGTACGTGGCCTTCCAGGAGCTCGCCACCCGCATCGCGCACCGCAACACCGGCAAGTACGCCGGCGACCCGCTCTGCGAGCAGCTCCTGGCGAAGGTCGCCAACGACGAGAACCTGCACATGGTCTTCTACCGGAACCTGCTGAAGGCCGCCCTGGAGATCGCCCCCGACCAGGCCATGCGGGCCATCGCCGACGTGGTCACCGACTTCCGGATGCCCGGCCACGGCATCCCCGGCTTCGAGCGCGCCGCCGCGCAGATCGCCCTCGGCGGGGTGTACAACCTGCGCATCCACCACGACGACGTGCTGCAGCCGGTGCTGCGTCACCTCAAGGTGATGGAGATCGGCGGCCTCGGCCCGGAGGGGGTGCTGGCGCAGAACGAGCTGGGCGTCTTCCTGGACGGGCTGGACTCGCAGGCGCGGAAGTTCGAGGAGCGCCAGGCGGCGATCATGGCGCGTCGGGCGGCCCGGCGGAGCGCGGAGTAGGGTGCTCCCGCAGGCGGTCGTAGTGGGTGGATTTTCCGTGGTTTGCCCCGGAAGATTCTGAACGTGACCAAGCTCACACCGTGTCGCTCCATGGTTTCGGCCAACCCCGGAGAGTGATCACCCGGTCGGGGGTGTAGATCGCCGTCCGTGACCGGATTTCGCCCCCGGGCGGATCCGCCGGATCGGTCGCCATCCCTGAGAGGCAAGGGATTCGGCGGGTACCCGCACCTCCGGTGCTCACTGTGCGTGGCTGGCTCACCGGGCCCGGGAAGGGTCGGCGATGGCCCAGTGTGAGGCCTTTTGCGGCCCCGAGGATCACCCCGATGGACCCCGCGCTGAGTGTCGATTGAGTAACAGGGCTTGAAGTAAGGCAAAATCTCCGCCTCGGGTCGGGCACAAGACCGGCCCCCCATGCGTTACGTGCGCTGGAGATACCCGCACACACCGCACAACCCGGAGGGGGAGAGCGACAAATGGCAACCGACTACGACACCCCACGCAAGACTGACGACGAGCTCAACGAAGACAGCATCGAGGAGCTCAAGGCTCGGCGGAACGACAAGGGCGGCGGCTCTGTCGACGTCGACGAGTTCGACGCCGCCGAAGGCATGGAGCTCCCCGGCGCCGACCTCTCGAACGAGGAGCTCGCCGTCCGGGTGCTGCCGAAGCAGGCGGACGAGTTCACCTGCATGAGCTGCTTCCTGGTCCACCACCGCAGCCAGCTCTACAGCGAGAAGAACGGCAACCCGATCTGCCGGGACTGCGGCGCCTGAGCACCGCGGCAGACAGGGCCCGGTGCCCGCGGCTCCCGCGGGACCGGCACACCGCTCCTTCCGGCCCCGGGCAGCGGGGCCGGACGGCAGTTCCGGAGCCCGTCCGAACGGACGGGCCCGGCAGGACGGAGTCGGCCGACGCGTCGGCCGGCACAAAGTCGTAGGGACGGTCCCGCAGCAGCGGAACCGTCCCTCTCCGTTTTCCGGCCCTCGGACCCTTCAGGTTTCCGGTCCTCGGACCCTTCAGGGCCTCCCAGGGCCTCCCAGGGCCTCCCAGGATCTGTCAGGACCTGTCACGACCCTTCGGGGCCCTCGCGGCCCGCGCGCTCAGGTACGGGCGCCGCGCCGGGCCTCCTCCAGCGCCTCCGCCAGCTTCATCGGCGAGCGGGTCGACAGATAGAGATACGGCGTCGGGTCGGCCGGATCGCTCACCTCGACCCGCAGCGCCGTCGGGACGTAGCTGCGCAGCAGCATGAAGGCGCGCGGATCGGCCTTCGGACCGCGCCAGGCCGCCGCCTCGGCGGGGCTCAACGCCTGCGCGGCGCCGAGCGCGTCCACCGGGATCCGGGCCGGTCCGGCCACCAGCGAGCCCTGGACCACACGGATCCGGGCCGAGCCGTAGCTGCTGATCCCGACCGCGCCGGCAGCGATGCCGACCACCAGCCCGACCAGCGCGGCCGGGCCGCTGACCCGGATCAGGATCAGCGCGAGCGTGAGGCCCACCGCGACCGGGAGCAGCCACCAGGAGCGCGGCACCGTGAGGCGTTCGTCGTACATGCCCTCCATTGTGGGCGCCCTGACGCCCGGCGCGGGACGCCACCCCCACCGGGGGCCTACCTACCCCTGAGTAGGGTTGGGCTCCGTGACCGGTACGACAGCCCCCACCACCCCCACCGACCGGCCGGCGCCCGCGATGCCGCCGTCCCCGACCACCCCGCCGCCGGACGCCGTCCTGCCGCCGCGCGCCCCCGAGGCACCGCCCCCCGGCACCCGGCTCGGCTCCCACTACGAGCACTGCTTCGGCTGCGGCCCGCAGCACCCCGGCGGCCTGCGGATCGACGCGATCGCCGGCGAGGGACTCGACGTCACGGCCGAGTTCACCGTCCGGGACGTCCACCAGGGCGGCCCCGGGCTGGCCCACGGCGGCGTGCTGACGACCGCCATGGACGAGACCCTCGGCACGCTCAACTGGCTCCTGCACGCCCCCGCCGTGACCGGCCGGCTGGAGACCGACTTCCTCTCCCCGGTGCCCGTCGACTCGGTGCTGCACCTGCGCGCCTGGGTCACCGGCGTGCACGGCCGCAAGATCTACAGCGCCGCCGAGGCGCGGATCGGCGGGCCGGACGGACCGGTCGCCGTGCGTGCTCAGGCGCTCTTCATCCAGGTGAAGCTGGAACACTTCACCACGCACGGTCGAGCCGAGGACGTCGGAAAGGTCCTCGACGACCCGGATCTGATGAAGCGCGCACGAGCCTTTGAGGTGAACCCTTGAGTGACACCCCCCGCCCGCAGCTGGACGTCCTGATCAAGCGCATCGACCCCGAGCTGCCGCTGCCCGCGTACGCGCAGCCCGGGGACGCCGGCGCCGATCTGCGCACCACCGTCGATGCCGAGCTGGCCCCCGGCGAGCGGGCGGTCCTGCCGACCGGCGTCGCCGTCGCCCTCCCCGACGGCTACGCGGCCTTCGTCCACCCCCGGTCCGGGCTCGCAGCTCGTTGCGGAGTTGCTCTCGTGAACGCCCCGGGGACCGTCGATGCCGGGTACCGTGGAGAGATCAAGGTGATCGTCGTCAATCTGGACCCGCACGAGGGGGTCAGCTTCCGCCGAGGGGACCGGATCGCCCAGCTGGTGATCCAGCAGGTCGAGAAGGCCCGCTTCCACGAGGTGGAGGAGCTGCCTGGGTCGGCACGCGCCGAGGGCGGGTTCGGGTCGACCGGCGGCCATGCCGCGGTCTAGCATTCCCGCGGCCTCGCAGGAAGCCGAGCAGGTATTCGCATCGGTCTTGGACCGGGAAGGACAGTGACCGTGTTCCGTCGTCGCCAGAAGAGCGAGGACGCTGTCGAGCAGCTCGCCGACGACGCCATCAGCGCCGACGAGACGGCCGATGACGTCGAAGGTTCCGCCGAGAGCGAGAACGTGACCGAGCTGGACCCGGCCGACAGGGTCGGCCTGCCGCCGGCCCCCCGGCCGGACGGTCCGTGGGACCACTCGGAGCTGGAGAACCCCGAGGAGGGACGAGTCGACCTCGGGGGTCTGCTGGTCCCCGGTGTCGAGGGAATGGAACTGCGCGTCGAGGTCGCCGGTGACGCGATCGTGGCCGCCACCCTCGTGCTCGGCAACAGCGCCATCCAGCTCCAGGCCTTCGCGGCCCCGAAGTCCGAGGGCATCTGGGGGGAGGTCCGCGAGGAGATCGCCAACGGCATCACCTCGCAGGGCGGCCTCATCGAGGAGGAGGAGGGCCCGCTCGGCTGGCACCTCCGTGCCCAGGTCCCGGTGCAGCTGCCCGACGGCACCCAGGGTGTCCAGCTGGTGCGGTTCGTCGGCTGCGACGGTCCGCGCTGGTTCCTGCGCGGCGTGATCTCGGGCCAGGCTGCGGTGCAGCCGGAGATGGCCGGGATCCTGGAGCAGGTCTTCCGCCAGACGGTCGTCGTCCGTGGCGAGTCCCCGATGGCTCCCCGCGACCCGATCGTGCTGAAGCTTCCCGAGGACGCCCAGATGGTGGCCGACGGTGGCGGGGCGGCCGCCACCGCCGGCGAGGGCGACAACCGCTTCGGCGGCGCCTCGATCGACCCGTTCGCGCGCGGTCCGGAGATCACCGAGGTCCGCTGATCGGTCCGTGATCGGCCCTGATCGCCCCTGCCCGGGACCCCGGGCAGGGGCGATTTGCATGTGGCGGGCCCGTCCCCGTACAGTTCCGGAGTCGCCGCGGGAGACCGGGGCGGCAAAGCGGAAAGCAAATCCGATGAATGAAACTCCGGAAAACGGGGCGGAAAACATCTGATAAGCTTGAAACACGAAAGAACGAAGCCCGGAGGGCCCGCTGGAAGGCGGTCCGAAGGAAGCGTCCGTTCCTTGAGAACTCAACAGCGTGCCAAAAGTCAACGCCAGATATGTTGACATCCCCGGCCTCGATCGTTTGATCGGGGTTGGAGATTCCTTTTGAAATAACACTAGCGAGGACGCAGTGCGCGGGGCCGCCCTATTCCGGTGGTTGCCGTGCCGCTCAACGCGGGTGTG